>CAYSEO010000082.1:0-14660 GCA_964429885.1 uncultured bacterium | reverse complement strand
GATCATTCGCTACGAATCCATCCGTCCCTTTCCAGCAGGTTCTCCAGCCTCCTCAAACGACTGGTACGTGGTGCCACAGACGAATGACTTTGAGGGGTGGCCCTACACCACAGTTCCCTTTGGTACCAGCACACCCACTGCTCGCCAGGGGCCAGTCCTGATCCCATACATCGCTGAGCCCTCCACAGCTCCGGCAGTTCTTGCTGACAATACCTGTCCGCCCTCTCCAATCGCAAACGCTACCTATGAGGCTTCCCCTGTTCCTCCCGGCACCCTTACTCCGAATATCCCAGCGATCGACACCTTTTACGCCTGCGTGCTTACGAGTACAACGGGTGCCACCAGCTTTAGCCAGGATGTGATCCTTCATGTGCGGGGAGATGGGTTAGGAAGAGCAGCTCTGATCAACGCCAATTGCGACGATCAACCTTTGACCGAGAGCTTATGTCCAGAGTTTCAGACCCGTGTCTCCCTAAGAGGGATCTTCGGTTTACAGTTCTAGAGTCTAGGGGTCGTATCTCAGTCTCATTGGGTAATGTAGAGGTATTCGCTCCGTACATATGGATGTGCCAATCATGCTGACTCACCTCCTCAAGTCGATCACCTCTTCTCGTCGAGATCCGAAGCAGGGCTTTACCTTGTTGGAGATCCTGACTGTCCTAGTGATCATTGGCGTCATCACAGCCCTCGCTATCCCCACTGGCATCTCCATCATCAACTTCAACCGCTTGGCTCAGGCGAGAAATGAGATCCTCAGGGGGATCCGGCTGGCCCAGACTGGGTCTCGTCAGTTTAGTGAGCCTTGGGAATTCAGGCTATTCGAGGAGAACGGCATCACTTATGTGGCAGCTAACCCCGAGCCCGATTCTCCCCCTGCAACTCAGGATGATCTGAGGGCAGCTTGTGCCACCGATACCCAGTTTGCCAAGCCTTGTTCATTAGTTGCCTTGCCGAAGGTGATTGAGGTCGATGTAGCTAACACCACTGCAAGCCTGACCACTTTAGGATATAGAGCCACATTCCAGTTCGACGGGGATACGAGTGATCTTAGGACCTATTCTGTCAGAGTGATAAATGGGGAAACTGAGTGCATTAGGATTAGTACCAATTTAGGGGCTGTTCGATTTGTCTGTCCTTAATCTTCCTGTGTGTGTATGGGGCTTATGGTATTTCGGCTGGGAAGATGATCTCATCGCTTCAGGCTCTGACATTTTGCGGATCCCCCAGGGAAGGGCACTCAGCTAAAATGTTACAGTACAGAGGCTCTGGGCTACTCAGCCAGTGCTGAGGAAAGATCACCCGCTCTGTGACTTGAGCCTAGGGACAGCGGCCAGACGGACAAAGCACAAGAGGTGCCAAGATGCTAGTTTCACTTGAGAAAGCAACAGAGATCCTGCTCAAGCAGGGATACGTCATCATTGCCACCACCGACAACAAGTTGGCGCTCGTCCCTGAGGACAAGGCAGACATCAAGGTGACCTCCATGGAGGCGATCAATATGATGCTCTACGTGGTACGGCAGAGCTCCCCGGAGGACACGTTCGAGAATCAGAAGGCCCGCTTGGATGAGCTGCTAGAGCAAGCTCGCATCGAGGCCGCCAAGCCGGATCCCGTCGAGGAGAGGGCCAAGCGCTATCGTGAGATCCGGGGTATAGGCTAGAAAGCTGGCCTCTGGGTCCGTGTCCTCTAGAGACTGTTGGGACTGAGGGGGACTAGATCCCCTTGGGCGGTCCAACCCAATATCATTGGCTGGTGGGGATGGATGGGCTCTCCCGTCAGGGCGCACTGTTCCTCCTGGAGGGCGGTGGCAGGCAGGCTGGCTCGGATCTGCTCCCGCGAATACCGCACCGGCCCCTCTGATGAGTTCTGCTGCACATAGGTCCACAACACCTGTCGCACCAAAGCCTGATATCCCTGATCTCCTGCCAAACTCTTGAGCTTGTCCTTGAGGGATCGTTCCAACCGAATACTGGTCACCTCCATCTCAGTGGTCGAGGTGCGGGGGGCAGATTGGGTTAACATGATCGAACTCCTTGAGTGTGAACACTGTCTGTAGTATCAGTGTAGTATGATAGTCGGAGTTTGGATAGGGGCACGAACACGGATCGGTTGAGTCCCTTCGGGGTTCAAGGATCAGAGAGAGGCGAATGATGGCTGAATTGTTCCACACACCGGAGAAAGATCTCCACCCCGATCCCTAGGGCAGTCTCATCAAAGTCGAAGCGGGGATGATGGTGCGGGAAGTCGAGACCCAGGGCAGAATTGGCGGATCCGAGGAAGAAATAACAGCCAGGGACTTTCTCCAGGAAGAAGGACATATCCTCCCCCCCCAAGGTCATCTCGGGTCCGATCGGGGCTGACTCCCCCAGGACTGCGGTGGAAACCTGTTGGACTAAGGCCGCGATCCGCTCGTCATTGACCACTGCCGGATATTTGCGCACATAGTCCAGATCGTAGGTGGCACCATGGGCCTGACAGATCCCCGCGATGATGGCCTCGATGCGTTGGGGCAGCAGCTCGGACACCTGTGGATCGAAGCTGCGCACGGTGCCCTGCATCTCTACGGTGGGGGCGATCACGTTGAAGGCATCCCCCCCGCGAAACTGACCGATGGTAACCACAGCGGGCTGCATGGGGTTGATATTGCGGGAGACCACTGTCTGCAGAGCATTGACCACCTGAGCCCCCACCACCACCGCATCCACGGTCTGATGGGGTAGTGCCCCGTGCCCCCCGCGCCCGGTGATCCGCAAGGAGAATCGATCGGTATAGGCCATGGAGGGACCTGCTTTCACCCCCAGGCTCCCCAGGGGCATGGTATTCCACAGATGTAAACCCACCATGGCCTCCACATCCGGATCCCGCAGTACCCCCGCAGCGATCATGGGTTTGGCTCCTCCCGGTCCTTCCTCCGCGGGTTGGAAGATCACCTTGACGGTGCCCCGCAGGTGTTGTCGTTGCTGTTGGAGTAGGCGTACAGTTCCTAGGGCGATGGCGGTATGGCCGTCGTGGCCGCAAGCGTGCATGGTGTTGGGATGGCAGGAGCGGTACTCCACCTCGTTCTCTTCTTGGATGGGCAGAGCATCCATATCCGCCCGGATCCCTAAGGTCGGTCCCGGTTGCTCCCCTTCGATCAGGGCCACGATGCCGGTTTTGGCAATGCCGGTCTGATGATCCACCTGCCATTGCTCCAACAACTTTTGGATGAAGGCAGCGGTCTTATTCTCCTGAAATCCCAGTTCCGGCATCTGATGTAGCCGTCGCCGCCAACTGACCAGGTTGGGCTGCAGAGCACGAACAGCAGGGCGCAGATCAGCAGTGAGCATGGGCATGAATCTCAGACTTATCAACAGCAAACTCGTGGGCTTAGTTTACTCATCTTAATCCTGGCTCAGCGAAGGGCACGAATTCGTCCAGTCTGAACGGTTGATCCCCAGATCTGGCCTCAAGAAACGCTTCTCAGATTAGCGGGGCTTGATCATGATCAGGGAGTCACAGTGGTCTTCAGGTTAAGGAAAGGACAATAGCCAGCCCCAGGGGATTTGACTATCATGCGGGCGGTGAGGTGAGGAGCCACCGATGCCCCAACAGAGCCAACGGATCCGATTCGCTCAACTTTCTGATGTCCACCTGATGCCCCAGACGGCGGAGCGCAGTTGGTGGATGACGGACTCTCCGGAAGCCCAGCTACGGCGAGCCATCGTGGCCTTGAGTGCCATGGCGGATCTAGATTTTGTCGTGATCACAGGAGATCTGGTGGATCAGGCGGATCCAGCCAGCTTTCAGCAGTTCCAGGCCATCCTGCAGGAGCTGCCGGTGCCCTATTACATCAGCGTGGGCAACCATGATATCGACAGTCGACGCCGGGGGGGCCGGTTTGATCGCTCCCAGTTTATGGACTGGTGTGGGGAGCAGTTCTCTTTTCAGCCTGCGGGGACGGGATGGGTGGACTACAGTCTCTCTCCCATGCCTGGAGTGCGGTTGATCGCCCTGGATGCCAGCATCGGTCGCTTTCCCAAGCCCCAAGGCACGATCCGACCCATTCAGCTGGAGTGGTTGGAGGCGGAGCTGCAGGCCCATGGGGATCAGTGGGTGATTTTATTGATCCACCAGCCCCCGTTAGCGTCGGTCCTGTTTCGCAAATATCGCGTGATCCCGGAGGAGGCAGCAGCCTTACGTAAACTCCTGCACCAACATCCTCAGGTGGCTGTGGTCCTCAGTGGTCACCTACATATCCCGATCCTCTATACCCATCACCGCCTGCCCTATCTGGTGGCCCCCCCTCTGGTGGGTCCCGTATCCGCCTTCCGAGTATTTGAGCTCGATCCGCCCGCCCTCACCTGCCGACAGTCCCAAGGCAACCTGCGCTATCACTGGCATCACCTTCCCCAAGGCACCTCGGATCCTCGCCCCCTCTGGCATGGCATGTTCATGGGCCGACCTCAGGATCGCCATGGTGAATTAAGACTGCAGATCCCCGCCCGTTGGCAGCACTCCTTGGCGGTGCCGTTGGGCACTGAGAGGTGATCTTGAGGTTGAGCTGGGATCCGTTCGCCGGCCCCGATCCCACAGAATGGGATCTTTGTGTTTTACAGAACAAAAACTGTAGCACTTCTTCCCATTTGTCCATACAATCCCGCGACTCAGCTCATTCAGGATCCCGTTACCGGACCTCAGGGTAACGTCTCTTAACCTTTTCCTAAAGAGAATCTCAACGGACTCAGCCCCGATCGGCCCTGGGCTAGGGTGCAAATACAGCCGATCGGCTCGACAGATATCTGCCCTCGCCGCCAGCTGTGTGTTCAGCGTTTGGTGGAGTTGTTATGAACAGATCGGAATCGTTGCCCTGTCGGAATGTCGCCCTGGTCGGACCTTATCTGAGCGGCAAGACCAGCTTATTGGAGAGCTTATTATTCGTCACCGGTGCCCTCGATCGCAAAGGATCCGTGCTCAACGGCAACACTATAGGGGATGGATCCCCGGAGTCCCGCAGCCATCAGATGAGTCTGGAGGTCTCCGCAGCCAGCACAGCCTATGACGGCATCCAGTGGACCTTTCTAGATTGTCCCGGCTCCGTGGAGTTTGCCCCAGAGACCCTGAACGCCCTGGTGGGGGTGGATGCGGCCATCGTCGTCTGTGAGCCCGATCCCGATCGAGTCCTGACCCTGGCCCCCCTGCTGCAACATCTGGATGCCTGGCAGATCCCCCATCTGATCTGGATCAACAAACTGGATCGGTCCAGCCAGTCCTTCGGAGAGATCCTGACCGCCCTCCGCTCTGTCTCCAGTCGCCCTGTGGTGCCCCAACAGTTTCCCATCGGTATGGGCTCCACTCTGGTGGGTTTCATCGATCTGGTGCAGGAGCAGGCCTATCACTACCAGGCTGGTAGCGCAGCGGATCCCATTCCTTTGCCGGAGGAACTCCGGGAGCAGGAGCAGGCCGCCCGAGCTGAGCTGTTAGAGGCGTTGGCGGACTTCGATGATCATCTGCTGGAGGAGTTGGTGGAGGAGATCGAGCCCTCCCAGGAGGAGATCGTCACGGATCTGAAGCAGGAGCTCGGGGCTGACCTGATCGTGCCCGTCTTCTGTGGAGTCGCAGAGCAGGATCTGGGGGTGCGACCGCTGCTGCAGGCCCTAGTCAAGGAGGCCCCCACACCGGAGCAAACCCGAGTTCGACGGGGGATCTCGACAGCAGACGCGGATCCAGTGGCCCAGGTGCTGAAGACCTATTTCACCCCCCATGGCGGCAAGCTGTCTCTAGTGCGGGTCTGGCAGGGGCAGATCCAGGATGGCATGACGGTGAACGGCCAACGGATCAACGGTCTCTATCGCCTCATGGGGCCACACCAGCTCCCCATCGATACTGCCCAGGCTGGGGAGATCGTAGCCCTAGGCCGACTGGAGGGGGTCAAGACTGGCGAGGGACTCTCGGGGGCTGAGGTGCCGATCCCGTTGCCCCGTGTTCAGCTGCCGATGCCTGTGTATGGCCTAGCGGTGATCCCGGAGCGACGTAGCGACCAGGTGAAGCTAAGTGAGTCCTTGGTTAAGTTGACAGAGGAGGATCCAGCCCTACAATGGCAGCACCATGGAGATACCCATGAGGTGGTGTTGTGGGGACAAGGGGAGATCCACCTGCAGGTCACCCTGGAACGGCTCCAGCGCAAGTATCACCTACCCGTCACCACCCACCTGCCCCAGATCCCTTACAAGGAAACGATCCGGCAATGTACCTCCGTCCATGGTCGCTATAAGCATCAAACCGGGGGCCATGGTCAGTTTGGCGATGTGTTTCTCACCATCTGTCCCTCCGAGCGGGGCACAGGCTTTCGCTTCCAGGAGACGATCGTGGGGGGCACGGTGCCTAAGCAGTATATTCCCAGTGTCGAGCTGGGGGTACGGGACTTCCTGGATCGAGGTCCCCTAGGCTTCCCCATGGTGGATGTGGAGGTCACCCTGACCAGTGGCTCTTACCATAGTGTGGATAGCTCAGAACAGGCCTTCAAACAGGCGGCTCGGATCGCCATGCAGGAGGGCACGCCCCAGTGTGAGCCGGTGTTGCTAGAGCCGATCATTGCCCTGACGATCTCAGTGCCCACCCTCTATACAGCCCAAGCCCTGCAGTTGCTGACCCGTCGCCGAGGCCAGATCATGGGCTACCAGCTGAAGCCCCAGTGGAAGAACTGGGATGAGGTCAGTGCCTATCTACCCCAGGGAGAGATGCAAGATTTCATCCTGGAGCTGCGCTCCCTCACCTTTGGCGTAGGCTTCTTTGATTGGACCTATGATCATCTGCAGGATATGCCTCAGAAGTTGGTCCAGAAGGTGCTGTCAGGTCAATCCTAGGATCGCTACCAGCTCTGTTCTGCATGGCAGGTGCCCACCCATGTTCTAGAAGATTATCGTGATCCCATGATCTTAAGGAGCAGGTTGGGGGCCTGTCATTTTATCCATCATGCCGCTCCAAAATGGATTGAATCAACACTCGAAACGGTCGTAGTAACAGGTAGAGAAATGCCAGGGAAGGAGGTAAAGGAGCCCACCGGCGATCCGCGTCGCTGGGTTGGAGCGTCAGTCGCCCCAGATGAGTCAGATAGACCCGGCGATCCTCAAAATGTTCACGGGAGCGGAGAAAGAACAGATGTTCGTGCCAGGAACCCGACTGCATGGATTTGACAAACAGTTGGCTTTCCACCTCCCGGATCAAGACTGGCACCATGGCGTCTGCCTGGATACGAGCCTCGATCTCCTGGGGCAAGGAGGTGCCGAGCAGATGCTGAGCCAGCCCCAACCCCAGCAGCAGCATCCGCAGACTCCGCAAGGACTCGGCCTGACCCACGATCCGATCCCAATCCAGATCAGGCTGATGACGGATCAACTCCGCCACGTCACAGATCCACTTCAGCTCCGTCCAGCCGTGTTTGGTGGCATGGGCACAGAGATAGGGCAACAGGTGATGAGTCGCTAGAGTATGGACATTCATCCCTGCCACCTGAAGGGGTTGGGGATCTTCCCAGATCTCTTCCACCCGAACCGGATAGGAAAGCCATCTCTGCAAGAGATTCCAGTGCAATTCAACGGAGAGGCGTCTGTGGGCATCAAAGAAGTCATAGCCTAGCTGTGTCTGTAAATAACATTCCTCCTCCTGCTCGGACAAACTGAGCCGGGTTTGATAACCACTCTCCAACAGCAGCTGTTTCGCCGACCGAATCTGATCACGGGGGATGAGAATATCGAGATCAACGAACTGGCGCAGGCCGATGTCGCCATAGGCTAGGGCAGCCAAGGTTGGCCCTTTGAAGGGAAGAGCCAGCACCTGGGCCGACTTGAAGACCTTTAAGACCGAGACCAGCTCCTGAGTTAACCAGAGATTACGCATGACTACAGACTGGGATCTCTGTAGCATCCGTGTTTGTACCTCAGGAGGGAGCAGATCGCTGCAATGTTTCTTCAGGGCGCCCGTCACCAAGGGCAGGATCCCCTGTTTGTCAGCCATCCTCATCAGAGGATCCCAATGGATATCAGTCTGGGCCAGATGTTGAATCTGGGCTATTTCTGCCTGAGTTGCCTGAGTTCGGGCACAGAGCAACACTAGCTGAGCCTCTTGAGACAGACGGATCTCCATTACCTTCTGCATAATCCCAAGTTTCATTTTGGACTCGATCACCGCTTGGCTAAGAGACCGAGGTAGTACATCAACATCGCCAACCAAGTCTGGCTGATCTTGAGGAAATGTTACCTCCGATCTGGCTCCGACGCTCCTCGGGACTGAGGGTAACAACCCACAACTTGAGTATCCCTGTCACAATAGCTCTAACGGCTGTTGTTGTAACGATTTCCGCGCCATGGCGATCATCTCCTCCCATTCCCAGCCCGATCCCCCCCCATCGTCAGGCTCAACTCGATCCCGATCGTTGACTCCAGTGGACTCGACTCAGGGGCAAGGATCCCAGCAGACCCGTGATCCGGGATCCCCACTATTACAACCCCAGGTGACGCCTAGCGATACCCCTGTGCAGGAGGAGTCTCTCCGGCCCCGCTCTCTGCAGGACTATGTGGGTCAAGGGGAGCTCAAGCAGGTGCTGAGCATCGCCATCGGGGCAGCTCAGGCTCGGCAGGAGCCTCTGGATCACCTGTTGTTCTATGGTCCCCCTGGGTTGGGCAAGACGACGATCGCCATGGCCTTGGCGGAGGAGATGGGCTCCAAGATCTATCTGACCACGGCCCCAGCCTTGGAGAGCCCTAGGGATATTGCCGGGTATCTGGTGCGTCTGCAACGGGGGGATATTCTGTTCATCGACGAGATCCATCGATTGCCCAAGGTGACGGAGGAGCTGCTCTATCCCGCCATGGAGGATTTTCGGCTGGATATCACGATGGGTAAGGGCCGATCGGCTCGGATCACCTCCGTCAGCTTGCAACGGTTCACCCTGGTGGGGGCGACCACACGGGTGGGGGCTCTCACCTCTCCCCTACGGGATCGGTTTGGCCATGTGCAGCGGCTGCGCTTCTATGAGCCGGAGGAGTTGGTCCAGATCGTGCGGCGGACGGCGGAGCTGTTGTCCACACCCATCGATGCTGGGGGCGCCCTGGAGATCGCCAATCGGTCGCGGGGTACCCCTCGGATCGCCAATCGATTGTTTAAGCGGGTGCGGGACTATGCTCAGGTGCGGGAGAATGGCCAGATCACAGCAGCGATCGCGGCCACCGCTCTGGAGTTGTTTCAGGTGGATCCGCAGGGATTAGATTGGACGGATCGAAAGCTGTTGACAGTGATGGTGGAGCAGTTCGAGGGGGGACCCGTAGGGTTGGATACCATGGCGGCGGTCACCGGAGAGGATGCTCAGACCATCGAGGAAGTGTATGAACCCTACCTGATGCAGATCGGTTATCTGCAGCGCACTGCACGTGGACGGGTGGTCACCCCAGCCGCCTTAGATCATCTGGGTTACAGCAGCCAGACGGCCTTACCTCTTTGGACCTGAGATGATCCATCTCACCGGGCGAGAGCGATCTGGGGTGAGACTCCAGGTCGAGGAGATCGGATCTGTAGCTGGGGCACCACTGCCTGCTGAAACAGCTGCATGGAGCGTCGGATCGCCTCAGCCTCCATACCGGCTACATGCATCATCACATCCAATCGATCCACCCCAGTGATCTGCAGATAGTCCTGCACCTGCTGGGTGATGGACTCCGGATCCCCGACTAGAAAATCCACTCGCCAGAGCAGATCCCGCAGATCTTGAGGAGGATGGTCTGGGATCCGGCCCTCTGCCACCCCTTCCCGGTAGTAAGGTCCCTGGGAGTAGACCTCAAAGTAGGCTGGGGCTGCCTCTGCCACTGCTGCCAAGGCCGCCTGCTCCGTCTCCGCCACATGCACCAGTCGACAGCCCCGGATCTGGCCTTTCCCCCCCAGTTGCCGCAACTGATCGATAGTGCGCCGCTGTCGGATTCCGGACTCCGCCTGACCCACCACCAGATGCAGATCTAGATCTCGGACTTGTTCCAGAGCGGACTGATCTCGACAGGCGATCCAGATCCGTTGGCGTAGATCAGAGACGGGACAGGGGCTGAGGGGAAAGGTTGAGATCGGAGACTGATCCGTACAGGGATCGAGAGAGTCCACGAGCACCGCGAGATGGTGGCGGAACCGTTGCCGTTTCTCCTCAATCGTCCAGCCCCTGTGTTGCACATCCAGGCCACTGCCCTGACCGATACCGAACTCCATCCGATCGGGAGCCATCAGATCTAACATCGCCATCGACTCGGCAAACCGCACTGGATCATCCAGGGTCAACACCTTCACCCCGGTGCCCAACCGGATCCGATCAGTCTCCGCCGCCAGACGAGCCATCAATAGTTCCGGGGAAGGGATCCGACCATAGAAAGGAGCAGAGCGAACGCCATGATGTTCCCCCAGCCACAGGGAGGCGTAGCCCAATTGATCTGCCCATTGGGTATCCTCGATCACCTGAGAGAGGAGCTGAGCGTCCTTCACCCCTACAGGTGCCCAAAGCTGGTGAAATAGGCCGATGGTGATGGTCATGATCTCGATCTCGGTGCTCGACAGGTTTCTCTAGCAATACCCTCTAGAAGCCATTGGGTCTGTAGCCTCTGATCCGGCTGGGACTGGCAGGCCTCATCCTGATTAGAATTGGGAAGGCGTCAAGTCTTGGATAAATGACTGTGAACCCCCTCACGATCTGGGCGATCCAGTGGCTACTGCACCCGCTGCTGGCCCTTTACATCCTGCTGTTCGTGCTCCGGATCTTTCTCTCCTGGTATCCCCAGATGGACACCTCCCAATTCCCCTATGCCTGGGTGGTGGGGCTGACGGAGTTTCTGCTGCGACCCACCCGCCAGATCGTGCCGCCATTGGGTGGCGTGGATATGTCCCCGGTGATCTGGGTGGGTCTGGTGTCGTTGTTACGGGAGCTGTTGCTGGGTCAACAGGGGATCCTCACCCTCAACCTGCCCCTATCGTGAGCCGTTGCCCACCCCCCAGCGAGCGGTGCTGATGGCGGCTGTCATGGTTCCCAAGATGATCAAAGTGGAGAGGGCATTGATCTCAGGGGAGATGCCTCGGCGAGCTGCACTGTAGATCAGGATCGGTAGAGTGGTGCTCTGGGGTCCGCTGGTGAAGAAGGAGATCACAAAGTCATCGATGGACAGGGTGAAGGCCAACAGGGCCGCCGCGATCAGGGCGGGACGCAATAACGGCAGCAACACACACCATAGGATCTGCCAATTGTCAGCATAGAGATCTCGGGCGGCCTCCTCCAGATCCAGATCCAGGGTGAGCAGCCGACTGCGGATGACGATGGCCACAAAGGTGATCTGAAAGGTGATATGGGACAGGATCATGGTCCCCAGACCCAGCTCAAATCCCCCCAGGCTCTCCCGCACCAGCTTGTAGAACACCAGCAGCGTGATGGCCATGACGATATCGGGGATCACCACCGGGATCAAGATGGCGCTGGAGATCAACCCCTTGGCGGGGAAGCGATAGCGATGCAGACCCAACCCCAACATCGTGCCCAAGAGGGTACTGATCAGGGTGCTGACCACCGCCAGGATCAGGGTGTTCCGAGCTGCCGCTAGCACGGCCTCATTCTGAAACAGCTGTTGGTACCACTGCAGGGTAAAGCCGGTCCAGGCTAGACCAAACCGGGCTTGGTTGAAGGAGTAGATGCCGATCATCAACAACGGCAGGTAGAGGAAGCCATAGACGCCATAGCTGACCAGCCGGAGGCTCCAGGGGATCGGACGGGTTGCCATGTTCAGTGATCTCCTTGACTTGACTGCTCAACTCACATCCGCAAGTCTGCCAAGCAAGTCCCCAAGGGTAAACCGGAGGATGAGAGGGTACTGAAGATAACCTACCGTTGTCCGGGGCGAGATCTGATAGGATCTGTTTGCGTTTTATCGTCAGGGTCTCCAGGGGATCTGAGGGCGGTTCCGTTGCTCAGCCCCATAGCCGGAGTGACCACTGACCAGTAAGCTAAGTCATGAAGCAGAACAGGGTGAGGGCGACTGGTGCGGATTGCTGTTGATGCGATGGGCGGAGACTATGCCCCAGAGGAAGTGGTGCGAGGGGCTTTGGTAGCCCACCAGCAGCTGGGGGTCGAGCTCGCCCTTGTGGGACGGCCCGAGGCGATCCAGCCGTTCATGCCCGAGACGCCTCTGCCAGGGGTACAAGTGGTGCCTGCTGAGGATGATATTGGCATGGACGAGGAGCCGGTGGTAGCCCTGCGTCGCAAACCCCAAGCCTCGATCCGAGTGGCCATGGATCTGGTGGCAGAGGGTAAGGCTGACGGAGTGGTGGCGGCAGGCAATACCGGGGCAGCCATGGCGGCGGCTCGACTGCGGCTGAAATTACTGCCTGGGATCGATCGACCCGCCATCGGTGCCCTGCTACCCACCCTACAGAAGAAGCCAGTGCTGGTGCTGGATGTGGGGGCCAATGTGGACTGTCGGCCCAAGTTTCTCGAACAGTTTGCCTTGATGGGATCGCTGTACAGCCAGTATGTGCTGGGTCAGCCCCAGCCCCGAGTGGGCCTGCTCAATATCGGGGAGGAGCCCACCAAAGGCAATGAGCTGGCCTTGAACACTCACCAAAGACTGGTCCAACATCCCCATGTCCATTTCGTCGGCAATGCGGAAGGACGGGATGTCCTGACGGGCAACTTTGACGTGGTGGTCTGTGATGGATTTGTGGGCAATGCCCTGCTCAAGTTCGCTGAGAGTGCCGGACATCTGCTCACCCAGATCCTCAAGGAGGAGCTGACCCAGGGGTGGCGAGGCCAGCTGGGGGCTCTGTTGCTGAAACCGAATCTGCGTCAGGTGAAGCGGCGCATGGATTATGTGGAGTACGGCGGCGGTCTGCTGTTGGGGGTGGCGGGGGTCTGTGTGATCACCCATGGCAGCTCCAAACAAGCTATGGTCGTGAACGCGGTGCGTCTGGCTAAGGAGGCGGTGGAACAACAGGTGCTACGCCGGATCCAGGCGGAGATCGGATCCTGTCAGGCTCCCCCAGCGGATCCCCCGGCAGCCAAACCCCCCTCCCTCAGAACCGAAAAGGAGCAGGATGCTCTGTCTCGCAACAGCAACAACAGTGCCCACAATCGAGAGGGTCATACCCTGGATGGATCCATTGGACCCCTGCGTCCCCTAGACGATCCCCAGCCCTGCTGATCCGAGCCCTACTCTCACTTTCTGCCTGATCATGCTCCTCTCAGCCTCCGAGCACCCACCCTTTCTCCCAGCTGTGCAGTTGACCGGTGTGGGGGCTGCCCTACCTGAACCGATCTTGACCAACGATCAGCTCAGTCAGATCGTGGAGACCTCCGATGAGTGGATCTGGCCCCGTACGGGCATTCGGGAGCGTCGTATTCTGCCCCCCGATCAGTCCTTGATCGATCTAGCTGTGGCGGCGGCCCAACCCGCTTTGGCTCAAGCGGATCTGGATCCAATGGATCTGGATCTGATCATTCTGGCCACCTCCACCAGCGTGGAACGATTTGGCTCCGCTCCCCAACTCCAGGCGGCTCTGGGGGCACGACGAGCCCTGGCCTTCGATCTGACAGCGGCCTGCACGGGATTTATCTATGGCACGGCGACGGCGGCTCAGTTTCTGCGCACGGGATCCTGTCGACGGGCTCTGGTGGTGGCTGCCGATGTGCTCTCCCGCACGGTGGACTGGACCGATCGCACCACCTGCATTCTGTTTGGGGATGGGGCCGGGGCCATGGTGATGGAGGCGGCGGATCCGTCTGCGGGTGAGGGGCTGCTGAGTATGGAGCTATACACCGAGGGCTCCGGCAGTGATCTGTTGGCTTTACCCTTTCGGACTGAGGCACAGTCCCTAGTGGAGGATCTACAGGTAGGTCAATATGAGGCCGATCCGATCCGGATGAATGGGCGGGAGGTGTATAAGTTCGCGGTCAACACGGTACCAGAGGTGATCGAGAAGGCCCTGTTTCGAGCCGGACTCGGAGCAGATCAGGTACAGGGCTATTTCATCCACCAGGCCAATCAACGGATCCTGGATGCCATCGTCAAACGACTGGAGATCGATCCGGAGTCCATGGCCTCTGTGATCCAGCAGTATGGCAACACCTCCGCCGCCTCTGTACCCATTGCCCTAGCGGATTGGGTGGAGCGACAGCGGTTTAACTCAGGGGATCTGGGGGTGATGGCAGGCTTTGGGGCGGGCTTGACCTGGGGGGCGATCGCGTTTCGGTGGGGTCGGCAGGTCTAACGAGATCAGATCAGCTGAGGATCCCGAGATCGGCTCAGATCAGTTTAGATCACCACATAGCCATAGGTTTTGAAGGTGAGAAATCGCTGTAGCACCCAGCGGGTGTTGTTGGGCATGGACTGATCGGGGCTTAACTGTCCGGCTAGGGCCGAGTCGATCACCTGACGGGCCTCCTCCACTACTGAGGGGGGATAGTCGACGATCAGGCGTTGCATGCGGTCATATTCTGGAAACTCCTTCATGTTCTCCAGCAGGGGCAGATCCCCGATCGCCCGCTTCAGATCGTCGGTATTCGCGTCGAAGCCAAAGACATTGCCCAGATAGACGGCACCATTGGGCAGGACCTCTCCCACTTGGCGTCGTTGGGGAGGCGTCAGTAACAGGCCATTATCGGGGGGAGGCGG
>CAYSEO010000081.1:1505-14661 GCA_964429885.1 uncultured bacterium | reverse complement strand
CCTACCTTCTCCTCCTCCCCAGGGAACTCCCGGCCTATCCCCTGGCACCGATCGGATCGGTCCTGTCCGTACCTCTCCCGAGCCCACGAGCTCCCCTCCACCCCCAATCTCTCCCACAGCACCTAGCCCAACTCAGCCTTCGATCACACCCTCTCCGATCCCTCTTTCCAGTCCGTCTCCGACCGAGGCAGCCGGCTCCTAGACCGTCTTAAGGTCCTTGGTCTTTCTTGGGATCAAACAAGGCTGGTACGATAACTCTGTTTCACATGCAGGAGCGATATGGAGAGTGGTCTCATGCAAGGGAGCTGGCAGGAATGGATCACGGTGCTAGGGTACATGACCCTGATCGGGATCGTGATCTACGGCGTCTTCAAGTAAACACTGCCTGTGGCGACCCCCTTGGCATTGACTGCCGAGGCATTCAAGATCACACTGGCCCCTGGATTCAACAAGTGAGACAGCTGCTGGACCGTGAAGAAAACTCCTTTGACATTGATGTTGAACTGATCGTCAAAGAACGACCCCGAGTTTTGAAATAGAAACCAAACGGTCTAGGTTTAGGCAAAAAAAGAGAGTTACCCCAGGACCGCTCCTAGACCCCAGCCAGCCACTGATCATGTCCTTGGACACGACCCACCAACACCATGCCCTGATGGACACAGAGTAGGAGTCGGGCCAGATCGGCAGGATCTCGGCTGGGATCGAGCTCCCCCTGGATTTGAGCTTGGCGGATTAGCGAAACTGAAACTGATTGGTCAAGGTTTTGGAACGGGGGCGGGCAGGGATTTGTGTTAAGAAAGGTGTAGTATCCTGGTAAGACAGAGGAGATCGGCGTGGCCACCACCCTGCAGCAGCCCCAACCCCGTGAGACGATCGGAGCAGCACCTGAGGAACAGCGGCGTCCGGCGGGAGGGCCAGATCCGGAGCGGTTTGACTGGCTGGAGGCTTGGTATCCGGTGGCCTACGTCAAGGATCTGGACCGGCAACAGTTGACTCGATTTACCCTCCTGGAGCAGGATTTGGTGATCTGGTGGGATCGGGGGGCTCACACCTGGAGAGCCTTTGCGGATCAGTGTCCCCATCGGCTGGTGCCCTTGTCGGAGGGTCGGATCGAGGAGACGGGTTTGTTGGAGTGTCCTTACCATGGCTGGGCGTTTGACGGGACAGGAGCCTGTGAACGGATCCCGCAGCAACCGGCAGGAGGGCAAGCTCATAGGGCAAAGCGGGCTTGTGTGCGATCGTTTCCCACAGCGGTTCGACAGGATCTTCTATTTGTCTACCGGGGTCAGGCGGAGCATGCTCCTCAGACCGCGATCCCGGTGATTGAACCGTTGGAGGAGGATCCGGAGGGTTGGGTGGTGCTGAATACCTTTCGGGATCTGCCCTATGACGCTCTGACGCTTCTGGAGAATGTGCTTGACTCCAGTCATATTCCCTATACTCATCATCGCTCGGTGGGCAATAGAGCCTATGCCAGTCCCGTGGAGCAAGAGGTAGTGGAATTTGGCAAATCAGGGTTCCAGGGCTTTTGGGAGGAGGGACCTCGCAAAGGATCCTTGGGATCCCAAAAGACGCTGTTCATTGCCCCCAATCTGATGTGGCATGATCTCACCTCCAAGCAGTTTGGTCGCACTATGACAGTGGTCTACGCAACCCCGATCCGACGGGGAGAATGTCGCTTATTCGCCCGCTTCCCCTTCAAATTCTCCAGTTGGCTACCTGCGATCGTGATCAAGCTCACCCCTCAGTGGTATGCCCACATCGGTAACAACGGCGTCCTGGAGGATGATCAGATCTTTCTGCATCTGCAGGAGAGAGCCTTAGCAGCCCAGGGGGGCAGTGGTGAGTTTGCCCAAGCCTTCTACCTGCCGACGAAATCTGACAGCTACGTGAGTGCCCTACATCGCTGGGTGAATGATTATCAGGCGTTGCCGTTTCCGGGTCGATCCTTGCCCGCAGCTATCGATCGGGATCTGTTGCTGGAACGATATCATTCCCACACCAAGCATTGTGCCAGCTGTCGAGGGGCCTTAGCGAACTTCAAACGGATCCGTTGGGCACTGGGGATCACAGCGGCAATCACCTGGTCGATCTTGCCCGTGCTGGTCCTGTTTCTGGGTGCTGATCAGGGGTTGCTGGTGGAGATCTTGACGGGGATCAGCCTATTGGGAGTGATCGGTTGGTTAGGGTTAGGTCGATGGGAACGGCAGTTGATCGAGGGCCGTGTCACCCCACCCCGGAATCAGCCGGAGAAGCGGCAGTTGCGGTGATCTGAGCTATTCTGAATCGATGCTCTAGATCTACTAGATTCCTGGGATCTACAGAATTACCCAGAGCCCAGCTCCTGTCTCTCCTGCTTCACCTCCTCTAGCTTGGTTTGGGTGCGTTCATAGGCTTCCGGTTGATCTGAGGGGGTTCTGACACTGAGGGCATAGTGCAGATGCTGGATGGCCAGCTCCAGATTCTCTCGTCGATCCCCTAGGATGCGATTGCGATAGGCTTGACCGAGATTGTTTTGGGTTTGAGCCCACCGCTGGGGATCGCTCGTCTCTGTGAAGATCCGTAACACGAACCGATAGCCGGTGATGGCCACATCCCTAAGGATCGCTTGGTCTGGCAAGGGTAGATCGTTGACCAATACGTTACTAAAGTTCCCTAATGTCACCGCGATCACCTGAGCTTGTTGGGGTTCCACCTGACCCATGATCTGTTCGCCCCATTCCTGAAAGATCTGCAGAAACTCCTGATCCAGGAGCTCAGGGTTCTCCTGTAGGCAGGCCAGGATCGGGGCCGGTTCCCCCTGGCTCTCCTCCGTGGTCTGTAACAGGCGGATCAACAGATCGAAGCGTTGGCGGGAGGGAGATTGCAGTTGTTCCGTTAGCTGTCGGGCTAGCTCGAACAGGAAACTCGCCGCCCCCTCATCCCCTCGTTGTTCCATGATCCGCCCGACCCGTTGGGTGGTGGCTACAAACCCCAGATCCACCAATTCCTCATGGGCTTGCAGGACCTGGGTTTCCTCGCCGTTGGGGCAATCGAGTAACTGATCGATCAGGTTCAGGTAGGCCCGTAGCCGTTGGTCATCCTCTGCCATCTAGCACCGCTTGAGATCCATGGTCTGCCTCAGTATAGTAGCTCTTGCTCAAGGCCAGGTCTGCGCTCCGATTGATCTCACGCCTGGACGGTTGAGTTGACGATCTTGTGATTACGATTAGGAGCAGTCCTGTTGATCTATGGGGATCCTATGTTGCAACACTTCTTTCAAGATGCCATCACGCTGTTTGTGGTGATCGATCCCATCGGATTGGTGCCCATCTTTATTGCCATTACCCAGAAGGAGCCTCAGTTCACGCGACAGCGGATTGCTTTGCTGGGGGTCGGGATCTCTACGATCGTGTTATTGGCCTTTCTGGTGATGGGTCAGTATCTCTTGGAGGCCTTGGACATTAGTCTACCTGCCTTTCGAGTGGCGGGCGGGATCGTTTTGTTGATCGTGGGCTTACAAATGGTGTTGGGAGAATCCGGAGGGCATTCCGCCTCGATGGATCCCACCTCCTCTATTGATCTGGCGGTATTTCCCCTGGCCACTCCCCTGATTGCAGGACCGGGTGGGATCATGTCGGTGATTTTGTTGACGGATAATAGCAAGTTTGGCCTCTTGGATCAGGGGATCACAACTTTGGCTCTATTGATGGTTTTGTTGATCACTTATGTGGCTCTTTTGTCCGCCAGTTGGATCCAGGAAAGATTAGGTCGAACCGGAGTGAATGTGGTTACACGGATCCTAGGTTTACTATTGGCGGCCCTGGCAACCGAGACGATCTTGGCTGGATTTGGGGGCTACTTTGTACAGCTACAGCCGATGCAGTTGTCCTGATCTGTGATCTACGGCTGAATTCATCAGTAGAAAGGAGGTACAGTGGTGAGGTCGATGTTGGAGAGCAGAGATGACTGACGAGGAGTTGAGGCATTCATTTGAGTCTGTCAATCGATCTATCGCCTCTCTAGGTGGACATATCGATGCTTTGACGGGACAGGTCACTCGCCTCACGGAGCAATCCGTCACTACCGATCAGAAGATAGACAAGCTAGCCGACAAGATCGATCACCTCTCAGATAAGATCGATCGTCTCTCAGACAAGATCGACCGCCTTGTGGATAAACTCGATCGCCTCGCCGACTCCGCCGATCGGAAGGACAAAATCACCGAGGATCTGGTAGATCTGCTCAAGCAACAGATCGCCAGATCACCGGCAACCCCGTAAACTGTTGGAGAAGTTAGGATCGAACCAATCTCAAAAAGGTTTTCTTCCCCACCTGGATCACCTTACCCTGCAACTGACTGGGATCGGTGAACTCCAGATCCGGCGACTCCACCTTCTCACCCTCGATGCGAATCCCTCCGTTCGAGATCTGGCGGCGGGCATCCGAGGAGCTTTTGCACAGACCCATCTCCCGCAACAAATAGGTGACCTTGGCAGGAAAGTTGAGCTGATCGATCGAAAACTCAGGTACAGAAGCATCCTGTCCTCCCGCTCCTGAGGTCATGGCTTTAGCGTCCTGTTCGGCTTTCTCTGCCGCCTCAGCTGAGTGATATTGAGACACGATCGTTTTGGCCAAGAGGATCTGACGTTGTCGAGGATTCTCCGGCAGTTGATCGGGTGCGAGCGAGGTCAACAGCTCAAAGTAATGATCGAGAACCTGATCTGGTACCGCCTGCAGCTTGGAGTACATGGAGATCGGATCCTCAGTCACACCCACATAATTATTCTTGGATTTGGACATCTTTTGAAAACCATCCAATCCCTCCAACAGAGGCAACAGAAGACCGAATTGTGGATCCTGTCCTTTCCAGATCTGTAGATCCCGTCCGGTGAGCAGATTGAACTTCTGATCCGTACCCCCCAACTCCACATCCGCATCCAGAGCCACGGAATCATAGCCCTGGAGCAAGGGATAGAGAAACTCATGCAGATAAACGGGGGTACCGGAATGATAGCGATTGGAGAAATCCTCCTTGGCCAACATCTGACCCACAGTCATCTGCGCCTGTAGCTCGATCAGATCAGACAAGCTTAACCAGGACAACCACTCACTGTTACGGCGTAATTCCAGTCGCCCCTCCGTCTCAAAGTCCAGGATCCGACGAGCCTGATCCAGATAGGTCTTGGCATTCTCCTCCACCTCCGCCGCCGTCAGCCGAGGTCTGGCCTCCGAGCGCCCCGAGGGATCCCCGATCTGGGCGGTAAAGTCTCCGATCAACAGGATCGCCACATGACCCGCATCCTGAAACTGCCGTAGCTTGCGTAGGGCCACCGTATGACCGAGATGCAGATCGGGACGGGTGGGATCGATGCCCAGCTTGATCCGGAGGGGCCGATCCGTGTTCCGGAGTCGCTCCGCCAAGGCCTCCGGGCCTCCTGGGAAGATCTCCACCACACCCCGTTGGGTCAATTGCAGGATCGAATCAGGGCTGGACACGGACTCAGCTCTCCTCAAGCAGATAGATGCTACCGGATCCTAACCCAGAGCGGCCCGAGACAGGTCCTGGATCTGCTGCTGCAACTCTTGCCATTTCAGGGGGTGATCCTGGCGGGTACAGTATCTTTGTCCGGCCCGCAGGCTGGCCAGAGCCCCATCCTTGCCCCGCTGATTGAGAGAGGGATTTTGATGGAACTTGCCAGTGGCGGCCAGATCCCCATAGCGAGAGCGAAGGGCTGCCTGCCCCCGTCCGATCCAGGCGATATGGAGGATGGGCTGCAGAGCGAGGGCTTGATCGAAACAGCGGATCGCCTCCTCAAAACGCTCCAGTCGAGCTAGTGAGCGACCCTGAAAGTACCAGGACTCCACCGACTGAGGATCCAACTCAACCGCCCGCCGCAGATCCGGTAAGGCCTCCTGAACTCGACTCAGCTCCACCAGAGCCTCTCCCCGCTTGGTCAAGGCAGTGGCATCATCCGGATCCAACCCCAAGGCCTTGTTGAGACTGATCAGAGCCTGTTCATGCAGGTTGAGATCCACCAGGACCGCACCCCGGTGAGCCCACAGCCGGGCCTGAGACTCATCCATGGCGATCGCCATATCCCAGTGGGTAATAGCCTCCTGACGTCGATCGGATCCCGCTAAAACCAATCCTTGCTGGAACAACCTCTCGATCTCCTGCTGATCGGCCTCTGGCCTGGACTGGCCCTCCTGCATGGTGGCTGATCCCCCCTTGAATGGGGTGGGATCCACAGGGAGCGGATCAGTCTGACTGGTGGTGGAGACCACAGGGGTGTCCCAGGGGGAATCGGCAGGTGTCGGGGGTGTCGAGGATCCTGAGGGCTGATCGGCGGTGGGCTCCGCTGATCCAGATTTGAAATGTTCATAGAGCCCCAGGGCGGTACGTCCCAGATTCCCTTTCAGCTGTAGCCCCAACTGGCCCAGACGTTCCTGCCGTCGTTCATCCCCCTCTCGAACCCAACGCACCCCAGCTCGCTGCAGCCACTCCACCAGAGCGGTCTCCGAGAGCCGATCCTGTTGCAGGAATCTCTCCAGAGCCTGTTGATCAAAGTTGGCATCCACCTGCTCCAGCAGCCGTCGCATGATCCGCTCGTAGCCTGCTTCAGTCAGGGGACGCGGATCGGGAGGGGTACTTGCCAGCTCCTCGGGGGGCCGAAACAGATCGAGGATCCAAGTCCAGATGCCCTTGAGCCAGTTCCACAGCTTTCGCCACATGGCCTCGATCCATCATGAGAGTTTGCCTCGATTGTACAGGTCTGGTTCCCCCCAGAGCTTTTCCTTTCCTTAACTCTCGTCCTGCTTGAGGTAGGCTGCGGTCAGCTCTATATGTGAGGATCTTCACACCTAAGGATCCCTCGGCCTCCATCTTTCAGATCCGCTCCCCAACCCTCTACCGATCGTCCTCAGGGGACTCATGGTAGAGCTCATCCAGACGAGAGCGGGCGTCCTCCAGACTGGTGGAGCGGATCACCAACAGGGGTTCGTCGATCAGATTGCCCTGCTCATCCACAAACTCGGGGTGGGGCACCTGGCGAGGACGGCGACGTACGGGGCGACGTTGGTCAGCACTGATACTGATCAGACTGGAGATCAGGCTACGGACAGCGAGGACTGCCACGATAGCGAAGGCGATTAGGTAAAGAATTTGTAACATTTATCGATCGGTGGAGGGGTGGATCTGACGATACTTGTAGCCGAGTTCGGCGCATTCCATAAGCAAGCGATGCCATTTTGCCATTAGTCCCGGATCAATGCCAACCTCCTGCTCAGACAGACGGTAGAGGGACTCGGCGGCCTGCAGCTCCCCTTGGGCCTGACGCACTCGTTCCAGCACATCAGCCTGTTGCTCAGGGGTGATAAAGGAGAGCTGCTGTTGCTCCAAGAGTTTCTGAGAACGATCGAACCAATAGTGATAGTCGTCCAGTAATGGACCCAGGATCTCTGCCAACAGCTTTGACTTATCCATGGTGATCGCTCCCTTGTGCTGCGAGTGTCTTAATCTAAGTTAACACTCTAAACCCTCAGGCTTCCTCATCCCCCCGTAGGAGGCCATCGACGATGCTGCTGACCACCGTCAAGACGATCGCCCCCAGGAAGGACCAGAGGAACCCATCGATCTGAATCGCCTCTCCCGCCAAGGCCCCGGCCAATGAGAAGCAGATGGCATTGACCACCAACAGAAAGAAGCCCAGGGTGAGGATGGAGATGGGCAGGGTGATCAACTTTAGAAAGGGATTGACGGAGGCATTGACGATCCCGATCACAACAGCGGCCCATAGAGCTCCTCCGAATCCAGACACCTCGATCCCTGGTAGCAACCAGGCGGTGATCATGACGCTGAGGCCCGCGATCAGCCAAGTAGTGAGCAAGTTGCGCATGACAGATCTCCCAACAGGTTTGTCCCTTATCTTAGCGAAGCCCCCAGATCCTCAAACTCTGAGAGGCCCTTGGTTCAGGATCCGGAGATCATAGGAGCCTGGGTCTTGAGGGCCAGAGCATGGATCTGAGGGCGGATCTCCGCCAAAGCTTCATAGACGAGCCGATGTTGCTGTAGAGGGGTTTTACCTGTGAATTGAGCGGAGACCACCCGCACGGAGAAGTGTCCCCCCCGGCTCTGATCATCATGGCCTTGGTGACCCGCATGACGGTGTGAGTCATCCTGGATCTCGATCTCGGTGGCCTGCAACTTCTCGGTGAGCAGGGTGCGGATCTGAGCGGCGGTAGTAGCAGAGTCCATAGGTCAGGAGTGAGGGTGGGCTCGCCTAGGCTGAGGTGGAGGGCTGCGCTGTAAAGGCCTGATCGATCACGGGCTGCAGCTCACCCCGTTGGTGCATCTCCAGGATAATGTCACAGCCACCAATGAACTCCCCATTGACGTACACCTGAGGGATGGTGGGCCAGCTGGAGAACTCCTTGATCCCCTGACGGATATCCGGATCCTCAAGGACATTGACGGTGCTGTAGGGATGGCCCAGCTGATCGAAGACCCGCACGGTGGCATTGGAGAATCCACACATCGGCATCTCGGGGGTGCCCTTCATGTAGATCATGACGGTGCTGCTGTTGACTTGGTCTTGGATCTTGTCTTGCAGTAAGGGATCCATCGCTACCCTCCCATGGGCATATACAATCAGGACCCCTTCATTGTCATCTAATTCTGATGATCGTCAACTTGAGGACAGTTCTACATCGCACCTTCATCCAAGATAGAGTGTGACAGTGACACCTGCTGAGGCCCACCATGTCTCCAGAGATCCAGTGCCCCGATGCATCTCAATCGGCATCGCCACCTTCCTCAGAGTCCTCAGATCGCACCGCTCCTGCTCCTCAGCCAGTGGCCTCGGCGAGGGAGGAAGCTCCTGATCCGACTCAGGCCCAAAGCTTAGACCATGCTGTTGATCCCCATCAAGATCAACCCTCTGCACCCCAGTCCCCTCCAGAGACGCCTCAGCTGGGCTTCTGGCGGTTGGTCCGGGAGGATGTGAATTGTGTATTTGAACGGGATCCGGCAGCTCGCAACTATTGGGAGGTGATCTTTACCTATCCAGGCGTGCATGCTCTGTTTATCTATCGGGTGGCTCACCGGCTGTGGCGATGGGGTTGGTGTTTTGGGGCTCGTTTCCTCAGCTACCTGGGACGGTTGTTCACCTTGATCGAGATCCATCCAGCGGCTCAGATCGGGCGGCGGCTCTTTATCGATCATGGCTGTGGCGTGGTGATCGGGGAGACTGCGGAGGTAGGGGATGATGTCACGCTCTACCATGGGGTCACCTTGGGGGGCACCACCTGGAATAAGGGCAAACGCCACCCTACTTTGCAGGACGGTGTGATCGTCGGTACAGGAGCCAAGGTGCTCGGCCCCATCACCATTGGCCGAGGGACTCGGATCGGGGCCAATGCAGTGGTGATCCAGGATGTGGCTGACGATATGACGGTGGTGGGGATCCCAGGTCGTATGGTGTTGCCGCCCCATCGTCGTCGCATGCCTGCCCATGGCATCGATCTGGATCATCATCTGATGCCGGATCCGGTGGGCCGAGCCATTGAGAGTCTGTTAAATCAGATCTCGGATCTGGAGAGCGAGGTGTCGCAGCTGAAGCAGGAGCGGCAGTCTACCTCAGAGGTCTCCTCCTCCGATCATCCCTCCACTTGAACCAGGGTGTTGCGCCACTGATCGGGAGTGTAGGTTTTGAGGGAGAGGGCATGGAGGGTGCCGTCATCCAGATAACTCTGTAGGGCACCGTAAACCAGCTTGTGTTGCTTGATCATGGTCATGCCCGTAAATTGGTCGGAGACGACGATGGCTTGGAAGTGGTTACCGTCCCCTACCAGATCATCGACGCGCACCTGGGCATCGGGGAGGGCTTGTTTGATCAGGGTCTCGATCTGTTCGATTTGCATGGTTCTGTGGATTGGGATCAACTCCCCTACAGGATAAACCGACTTGCCCAGCCCTAGGTGAACTGAAGTTGCTAGCTAGTTGAGGGGTGAGTGTCCGACAGGTGAGATCGGAGCTGGATCGTTATCGACAGGAAGGCTAATCAGTCTGGATAACTGGTTTGTAAGTAGATCGGCAAAATTGCTTTGACATGCACTCTATAGCCTGTATAAACGTTGTTGCTGATCTTATATTCCCATTACGGCAGAGGTCGGTCAGTTGATCCCCTGGCCCTAGGGCTGGACTCCCCAGCTCAACGGTCGATCGATTGACTGGACTCTCCTTGTATCATTCTTTTAAAGATCTTGATGCCGCAGGCAGAGTGGATCGTCTGTAGGACCTCCAGGTTGTCCGCTGTGGCCCCGATAAAGAAACCATAGTTGACCAAAGACTTCTCAGCGGCTCGGGCGAGCTTGTCATCTAACGTCTCCTGGGAGATCGTCAGCGGGATCGTGTTGGGCATCTCCAAGAAGGAGGTGACTCCCCCCTTGGCACAGGCTTGGGAGGCCGTATGCAGATCCTCTTTATGTTCCTTGCCGGGTTCCCGAAAATGCACTTGAGGATCGATCACCCCTGGCAACAGCACCTGGCCCTCTGCCTCGATCACCTCATCTAGATCAGGTCTGGGGATCCCCGGTGAGACCAGCGTCCGATCGATCTCCCGGATCAGGCCATCCTCAATCAGCAGATCTCCACCATAGGACTCTCCTCCTGGCAAGATCATATGGGCGTTGCGAATACAGAGTTTCATTGGAGCTCCCAGTTAATCCCTGATCCTATTTTTGCTGAGTCATCCGCAAGGAAACCAGATTCTCCCAAGCATTGTCAGACAGAGGTCCGCCAGATACTATAGAGACCTAAGATCATGAGCTGATCGGCGTTGACATCTTGACAAATCTTCAAGTTGATTTTGATCTGTGATCTGTCGGTCTTCTTCCCTCAGGCAAGATCAAGGCTTGTTATGTTACCTTAAGATGTACGGCCTGTTCCCGATCCCGCTATGCTGCGTCTGTATGACTACCTGGAATCTGGCAACGCCTACAAGGTGCGTCTGCTCCTGACTCAACTGGGCTATTCCTTTGAACGAGTACATCTGGATATCTTAAAGGGTGAGACCCGCTCCCCGGAGTTCCAGGCCAAGAATCCCAATCACCGGATCCCCGTTCTGGAGTGGTCCGAGGGTTACCGACTGGCGGAATCCAACGCGATCCTGTTCTATCTGGCTCAGGGCTCGGAATACCTCCCCCCCGATAGTTGGCACCAGGCTCAGATCCTGCAGTGGATGTTCTTCGAGCAATATAGTCACGAGCCCTATATCGCGGTGGTGCGCTTCTGGTATTTCTCAGGGCAGATCGATCAACATCAACAGGAACTGCCCGCCAAGCTGCAACGGGGTCAGCAGGCTTTGCAGGTGATGGAAGCTCATCTCCAAGGTCATCCCTTCTTCGTTGCGGATCGCTACACCATTGCTGATATTGCCCTCTTCGCCTACACCCATGTCGCGGAGGAAGGTCATTTCGATCTGAGCCCCTTCCCCGCCATTCGGAACTGGATCGAGCGGGTCCGATCCCAACCTCGATATATCCCCATTACGGCAGAGGTCGGTCAGTTGATCCCCTGGCCCTAGGGCTGGACTCCCCAGCTCAACGGTCGATCGATTGACTGGGCTCTCCTTGTATCATTCCTCGCTCTCAGGATACGGGTTAGCAAGGGTTAAGGGGAGGTCTAACCTAAGCGGGGATACCGTTCTGAGCTTCGCGATCTCCAAACCATGGCTAAGTGGACAGGGCAAGAGATCGGTTGATCTAGACTAAAAGAGATCTCAGCGCTCAGTGTTTCCCCATGACCCGATCCTCTTACCCGCTTGATCCTGCCTTGGATCCCCACCCTCGGGGTAGACTCCTAATGTCCGATGAATGGGAGAGTGACGAGCCACCCTTGGAAACCGATGTTCACCGCGACCAGATCGATCTGCTCCTCAACTGCATCCGCTACTATTTCCGGGATCGCAGCGACTACTATGCCTCCGGCAACACAACCATTTACTATAATCCAGATCGGAGCACCCAACGGGATTTCCGAGGGCCTGACTTCTATGTTGTCCTTGGTGTGGAACCTGGACCTAGGCGAAGCTGGATGGTATGGCGAGAAGGATACCGCTATCCCAACGTGATCATTGAGATGCTTTCAGAGGCCACGGCAGCAGTAGATCGCAAACAAAAGCGAGATCTCTATCAGAATACCTTCCAAACCCCAGAGTATTTCTGGTTTAATCCTGAGACTGCTGCTGAGTTTGTGGGATTGCGCCTGATCCGTGGAGTCTACCAACCCATTCCTGAAAATGATCGAGGCTGGCTCTGGAGTGAGCAGTTAGAGCTGTATCTCGGGATCTACAAAGGTAAGCTGAGATTCTTTACCCCAGAGGGAGAGTTGATCCGGACTGGAGACGAACGGGCGGAGCAAACTCAGCAGGAAAATGAACGACTCCGTCAACGCCTACGAGAGCTGGGGGTTGATCCCTAAAACAGGTGCATTTCGAAGATCTTGAGAGCTATGCAAGTTGGTTTAGACTAGAAGAGATCTCAGCGCTCAGCGTCTCCCATGACCCGATCCTCTTACCCGCTTGATCCTGCCCTAGATCCCCACCCTCGGGGTAGACTCCTAATGTCCGATGAATGGGAGAGTGACGAGCCACCCTTGGAAACCGATGTTCACCGCGACCAGATCGATCTGCTCCTCAACTGCATCCGCTACTATTTCCGGGATCGCAGCGATTACTATGCCTCCGGCAACACGACCATTTACTATAATCCGGATCGGAGCACCCAACGGGATTTCCGAGGACCTGACTTCTATGTCGTCCTAGGGGCAGAATCTAGACCTAGACGGAGCTGGATGGTCTGGCGAGAGGGGTACCGCTTTCCCAACGTGATCATTGAGATGCTCTCGGATGATACGGCATCGGTAGATCGTAAACAAAAGCGAGCTCTCTATCAAAACACCTTTCAGACCCCAGAGTATTTCTGGTTCAATCCCGAGACTGCCACTGAGTTTGTGGGCCTAAGGCTGATCGGCGGCGTCTATCAACCCATTCCTGAAGATGAACGGGGTTGGCTGTGGAGTGAGCAGTTAGAGCTCTATTTGGGGATCTATAAAGGTAAGCTGAGATTCTTTACCCCAGAGGGAGAGTTGATCCGGACTGGGGATGAACGGGCTGAA
>CAYSEO010000081.1:0-1405 GCA_964429885.1 uncultured bacterium | reverse complement strand
CAGGAAAGACAACGGGCTGAACAGGAAAGACAACGGGCTGAACAGGAAAGACAACGGGCTGAACAGGAAAGACAACAGGCACAACAAGCTCAACAGGAGAATGAACGACTCCGTCAACGCCTACAAGATCTGGGAATTGATCCCTGAAACTGCTACATTTCGGAGATCTCAGGATCTAAGCCAGTTGATCTAAACTACGAGAGATCTCAGCATCCAGTGGCTCTCCATGACCCGTCAACCTCTACTCCCCACCTGGCCTTACCCCTGGATGTGATGGTGAGTGAGAAGACCTTGGCTCAGTAGGGGATACGCCTCCGGCAGGCTAGCGCCAACAGTGAGGAGGCCCGACAGGTAGGAGAGGAGAGAAGTCAATGGGTCAGGGATGGCCGTAGCTGGAGATAATGCGGTACCGTCTGTGATGTGTCGCTCGCTGGAGATCCCTAACCTATGGACATCCGATCCCTGATCCGTGACGTCCCAGATTTTCCAAAACAGGGGATCCTTTTTCGAGACATCACCCCACTGCTACAGCACCCGCAGGGATTCCGGACCACCATCGAGTCCCTGGCTGACAAGTTCTCCGATCACTCCATCGACTATGTCCTGGGGATCGAGTCAAGGGGGTTTATTCTGGGGGCAACCCTGGCTCACCATATGGGCAAGGGCTTTGTACCCGTTCGTAAACCCGGCAAGCTGCCCCCTCAGGTGATCAGTCAGTCCTATGACTTGGAGTACGGCACCGATCAGTTGGAGATCCGGGAGGGCACCTTCCAACCTGGAGATCGGGTGGTGATCATCGATGATCTGATCGCGACGGGAGGGACGGCGAAGGCGGCGGCAGAATTGGTGGGTCGAGCAGGAGGAAAACTCTGTGGCTATGGCTTCGTGATCGAGCTAGCCTTCCTAAGGGGGCGGCAGCTGTTGCCCCAGGCCCCGATCCATTCCCTGATCGTTTATGACGGGTGATCTCTATTTCTTGCCAGTGAACGATCCAGGCTCCCACACGGTCTAAGGGCTCAGAACATCAAGCAGACGAGGATGTGAGATGAACCGGATCCCATACAAGGCTCTGACTCGGATCTCCCTTGGAGTGGGGATCGTTGTGGCCCTCTCCAGTCTGGAACCCACTCTAGCTCAGACCCGCAGGCGGACAGTCAGCGGCGATCGGGGCGGATCCTTCTCTACCACCCGTCAGGTCCAGAACAATCGGGATGGCAGCTTCAGTCACTCTGGCACCTATACCGGCACCAGCCCCTCAGGGCAATCTCGATCCGGCAGCTTCAGTGGCTCTGGGGAACGATCCTGGACTCAAGGGGAAGGGGTGAGTCGCTCCGGTAGTACCGAGATCAACACCTCTGGGGGTCGCTCCTTGGCTGTTGATCGGGAGTCTAACACCACCTATGTT
>CAYSEO010000080.1:0-14951 GCA_964429885.1 uncultured bacterium | reverse complement strand
GTTCCCTTTGGCTAGAAGGGTGATAAAGATAAACTAAGCATAACCCTCCTTGATTACTCTTGCTGATCAAGGGAAGTATGGCGCGCTGATCACCTCTTGATAGGGCTCGTTGCTCTTGACAGGAACTGATGATGATCGTCACTTTCCGAATCAACTTCTATCAGTAAATATAGCATCACGAGCCAGACCTTAGATTCATGCTTTGCAAGCCTCTTAGCTGCTTGGTACTGCTCTCGAACTTGGTCGAATATCGGTCTAGTTAGACATCATCTTCTATCAAGTTTTGAAACAACCGATCCACATCCTCCTCCGTATTGTAAAGATGAGGTGACACCCGCATCGACGATCCTCGAAAGCTCACATACACCCCCGCTTGAGCCAACCGATCTCCCAACCCCTCAGGTACCCCCTCAGGGAACCGGATTCCCAACATATGCCCAGCCCGCAGATGATCCGGCCCAATGCTCAACCCCAAGGACAAAGCCCGTTCCCCGATCCCCCGTGTCATCTCCCGTAACGTGGCCTGGATCCGATCCACCTGCCACTCCAGGATCTGATCCAATGCTGCCCGTACCATCGGCATCAGGGCAAAATTACTCCGCTCCCCCACATCAAACCGCCGTGCCCCTGGCTGATATCCCCGCTGATAATCCACCAATCTGGCAAAATTCTCACTCCCCTGTCGCGCGATCCAGCCCTGTTCCAATGGCCTGCCCCCGTGATAACGCGGATCCACATACAAAAATCCCAAACTATACGGTCCCAATAACCATTTATAGGCTGCACACACCAGAAAATCCGGACGGATCCGATCCACATCCAAAGGCAAGGCCCCTAGGGATTGAGTCAGATCCAACACCAACGCCGCTCCCACCTGCCGACACCGCTCCCCAATCCGCTCCAGATCCAGGATGCCGCCATCAGTCCAATGACAATGGGGCAAGGCCACAACAGTGGTTCGTTCGTCGATCCCCTCCAACACTGCCCGCGACCAATCCCCATCCGCAGGTCGATCCACCGTCACGATCTGCAGATCCTTGATCTGAGCCAACTCCCACCAGGCATAGACATTGGAGGGGAACTGTTCATCTAAGATCAAGATCCGTCCCCCCGGCTGTACCGTCAGATTCTGCGCTGCCACGGCCAGACCATAGCTCACTGCCGGAACGATCGCGATCGACTCCGCCGTGGTGTTGATCAGTTGGGCTAACTGCCCCCGGACGATCTCCGTCTCCGTAAAGAAATCCACTGGCTTCAGATCCCAAGGTTGAGACTTACGCGCCACCCCTTGTTCACCGGCCTCCCGCACGCTACGGAGCAGAGGAGACATATAGGCGCAATTCAGGTAAGCGATCGAGTCTGGGATCTCAAACAAATGCCGTTGGCAAGGGATCAGATCGGTGTTCATGGGAGCCGAAGGTGCAGATCCCTGCTGGTATAGCATGTCCAGGCTCAGATCGAGGTGGTGAACTAGGTAAGTAGATCGCCAAAATTGCTTTGACATGCACTCTATAGCCTGTGTAAACGTTTTTGCTGATCTACTTAACCCCTGATGCGAATGTTACCCTTCGATCCAGGGGCTCGGTTTTTGAATCACTGCACCGATCCTCTCCTATTGCGACATGTGGGCGGTCAGGAGGGATGATCAGCCTGCCTATTTGGGAGAAGATCTATCTTGACCACACTAAGCGAGGGTGAGATGAGTATGCCAGCCAACCGAGAGATCCTGATCCAGTTTCTGGATGCCCTACGTCAACAGGATCTGGATACAGTCCTGCAGGTCCTAGCTGAGGATGTCACCTGGCATGAGCTGGATTTAGAAGGCATGGCAGTGGTGCGACAGGGCCACCAACAGGTGCGTCAGAGTTTGCAGCAAGCCTTACAGATCTTTGAGCCCGGCGAGATCACTCGGGAGATCTTTCTGGAGGGGGACCGAGCGGTGGTGGTTCGCCAGGGGTCGCCTCGCTCTCGGCTGACCGGGGAGACCCTTGAGATCCATATGGCCCATGTCATCAGCTTCTCCAAAGGCCAGATCATAGGAGTACGGTCTCTCTATGGCCCTGAGCTGGTCACCCTGATGCGAATGTAAGTAGATCAGCAAAAACGTTTATACAGGCCATAGAGTGCATGTCAAAGCAATTTTGCCGATCTACTTAGTTCCCCTTCGATCCAGTCGCTGCTATGCTAAGCAGTTGTACTCAGCACCCTTCGGGGATCTGTCTGGCTCTATCGTGGCGATGACAGCAATCTATCCTCTGGAGGGTCTGTCCCCTGTCGCAAAAGTTTACAATAGGTGCTGATGCACAGGCGTGCGGACTACGTACTCGACTGGAACCCGTGTTATGGATCTTGTTTACCCTCTGGCTTGGCTGATCCCGATCTACCCCTTGGTGGGAGCTTTTCTTCTGGGCATCGGCATTCTGGTGTTTAACGACTGGACTCGCAAGCACCGATCCCTGGCCTCCGGGCTAAGTGTCTTTCTGATCGGTACGGGCATGGTGCATGCTTTGGCCATCTTGATCAGTCAACTACAGGGGCATGAGACTTACCATCAGACCTTTACCTGGGCGCGTGCCGGAGATTTTGTGGTGCAGATGGGCTTTACGGTGGATCACCTGACAGCCCTGATGTTGGTGGTGGTGACCACGGTGGCCTTCTTGGTACAGATCTACAGCGACGGCTACATGGCCCATGATCAGGCCTATGTGCGTTTTTTTGCCTATCTGAGTTTGTTTAGCTCCTCCATGCTGGGCTTGGTGCTGAGCCCCAACCTGGTGCAGATCTATGTGTTCTGGGAGCTGGTGGGGATGTGCTCCTATCTACTGATCGGGTTCTGGTACGATCGCCCAGCGGCGGCGGATGCCTGTCAGAAAGCCTTTGTCACCAACCGGGTCGGGGACTTTGGTTTGCTGCTGGGTTTGTTGGGGCTCTACTGGTTGACTGGGTCTTTCGAGTTTGAGGAAATGGGCCGGATCTTAGCGGGCTTGACGGAGTCCGGTGCGGTGAGTGCGGGTCTGGTGGCCTTGTTCTCCTTCCTGGTTTTCTTGGGACCGGTGGCCAAGTCGGCTCAGTTCCCGCTACATGTCTGGTTGCCGGATGCCATGGAGGGTCCTACTCCGATCTCGGCGCTGATCCACGCGGCAACGATGGTGGCGGCTGGGGTGTTCCTGGTGGCGCGTATGTTCCCCGTATTTGAGGGGGTGCCCTTGGTGATGGAGATCATCGCCTGGACTGGAGCTGGGACGGCTTTCTTGGGGGCGAGCATCGCGATCACCCAAAACGATATTAAGAAAGGTCTGGCTTACTCCACGATCTCTCAGCTGGGCTACATGGTGATGGCTCTGGGGGTGGGGGCCTATGGCGCGGGTCTGTTCCATCTGATGACCCATGCCTATTTCAAGGCGATGTTGTTCCTCTGCTCCGGATCGGTGATCCATGGGATGGAGGAAGTGGTCGGACATAATCCTGCTGTGGCTCAGGACATGCGAGTCATGGGGGGATTGCGTCGGTACATGCCGATCACGGCCACCACGTTCTTCATCGGCACCTTAGCCATCTGTGGGATCCCTCCTTTCGCGGGCTTCTGGTCCAAGGATGAGATCCTGGGGGCCACCTTTGCGGTGAGTCCGGCTCTGTGGGCGATCGGGTTCCTGACCGCTGGGATCACGGCCTTCTATATGTTCCGGATGTACTTCCTCACCTTTGAAGGGGACTTCCGAGGCACCAATTCTGATCTAAAGGATCAGGTCGCGGAGAGTGGCGGTCAACCAGTGCCTGCCTTTAGCTTTGCTTTCTGGCCTGGATCTGAGGCAGGATCTCAATCTCCAACCCCGGAGCACCCTGGATCTCAGCCAGCCTTTGGTCCTGGGGCCATGGATATTAAGGAAGCTGAGCATATGGATCAAGAAGATCAGGGTCACGACGATCATCATGGGGGACATGCCGATCAGCCTCACGAGTCCCCTTGGGCGATGACGATCCCGTTGTTGGTGCTGGCGGTCCCTTCGATCTTGATCGGCTTAGTGGGCACCCCGTTTGCCAACTTCTTCGAGAGCTTTATCTTCCCACCGGGGCAGGAGATGACGGAGACTGGATCCCTGTTTGCGGAGGCCCTGCATGAGTGGGAACAGTTCCAAGCGGGCGAGTTTGAGTGGGAGGAGTTTCTGATCATGGGGGGTAGCTCCGTGGGCATTGGCCTGATCGGCATCACCTTGGCCTCCCTGGCTTATCTGTGGCGAGCTATCGATACGGGCAAGATCGCCAAGTCTATCCAGCCTCTCTACCAGTTCTCCCTCAACAAGTGGTACTTCGATGATCTCTACGATCGGGTCTTCGTGCGCAGCACCCGCTTTGCCGCCCGTGAAGCCCTAGAGGTGGATAGTCGGATCGTTGATGGCGTGGTCAACTTCGCTGGCTTGGTGGCGGTGATCTCCGGTGAGGTGCTCAAGTATCTAGAGAGCGGTAAGGCTCAGTTCTATGCCCTGATCGTGTTCACCTCCGTGATCGTGTTGGTCGTTCTGTCGGGTTTCTAGACTGGATCCGGCCTCATCTTGCACCTGTTCCATACCCCTGATTCCTATGGAGACCTCATTTCCCTGGCTGACTACGGTGATCCTCTATCCCGTGATCGCCTCTCTGTTCATCCCCCTGATCCCCGATGGGGAAGGCAAGGGTCGCCCGATCCGTTGGTTCGCCCTGTTCATTGGCATCACCAATCTGTTGATCCTGGTGGCAGGGGTGATCTCAACCTACGATCCATCCGTGGTGGGTCTGCAGATGGCGGAGCACTACGACTGGATCCCTCAGATCGGCCTGCGCTGGTCGGTGGGGGCAGATGGCTTGTCGATGCCCCTGATCCTGCTCACAGCATTTATCACTACGCTGGCGATCCTGGCGTCTTGGCCGGTGACCTGGAAGCCTCGTCTGTTCTATTTCCTGATGTTGGCCATGTATGGGGGCCAGATCGGGGTGTTTGCGGTTCAGGACATGCTGCTGTTCTTCCTGATGTGGGAGCTGGAGCTACTGCCGGTGTATCTGTTGCTGGCGATCTGGGGTGGCAAGAAGCGCATGTATGCGGCCACGAAGTTCATCCTCTACACGGCGCTGAGCTCCCTGTTTATCCTGCTGGCGGGACTGGGCATGGCCTTTTTTGGAGACATCACCACCTTTGACATGGTGGATCTGGCCAATAAATCCTATCCGCTCACCTTCCAGTTGCTGGCCTATGGGGGCTTTCTGATCGCTTATGCGGTGAAGCTGCCGATCTTTCCGGTCCACACCTGGCTACCGGATGCCCATGGGGAGGCGACGGCTCCAGTTCACATGTTGCTGGCGGGGATCCTGTTGAAGATGGGAGGCTATGCACTGCTGCGGATGAATGTGGGGATGCTGCCGGATGCCCATCTGTACTTCGCACCGGTGCTGTGTGTGTTGGGGGTGGTCAATATCATCTATGCTGCTCTCACCTCCTGGGGGCAACGCAACCTGAAGCGCAAGATCGCCTACTCCTCCATCTCCCATATGGGCTTTGTGCTGATCGGGATTGGCTGTCTGACGGAGATCGGCATGAGTGGGGCCATGTTGCAGATGATCTCCCACGGGTTGATCGGGGCCAGCCTGTTCTTCTTGGTGGGGGCTACTTATGATCGGACCCATACCCTGGAGTTGGAGGAAATGGGGGGTGTGGGCCTCAAGATGCCCAAGATCTTCTCCATGTTCACGGCTTGCTCTCTGGCCTCTTTGGCGCTACCGGGCATGAGTGGCTTTGTGGCGGAGGTGATGGTATTTCTGGGCATGGCCACGACGGATGCCTACAGTGGGGCCTTCAAGACCACGATCGTCTTCCTGGCGGCGGTGGGGGTGATCTTGACCCCGATCTATCTGCTATCCATGTTGCGGCAGATCTTTTATGGTCCGGAGAACAAGGAGCTGACCTCTCATGAGGAGCTGGTGGATGCGGAACCCCGTGAGGTATTTATCATTGCCTGTCTACTGATCCCGATCATTGGCGTTGGTCTCTATCCCAAGCTGCTGACCCAGGTTTACGACAACTCTACCAATCAGTTGGTGGCGGTCCTGCGGCGGGAGCTACCGGAAGGAGGAGCGGATAAGCCTGAGGTGGCTTCCCTGGTGGACTTTGGACCTGCTCAAGTGGCTCCAACCTTGGATTAGGCTGATCAACTCAACTCACTGGATCAGAATAATGCGGATCCCTCCTGACCGAGGGATTCTTTTTTGTGAACCCGATGGTTAGACTCTATGACAGATCTTGAGATAGGCTAGGGGTCAAACTACCCAGAGAGTAGCGTTAAAGATGATATCTGATACAAATCAGGATCTACTGAGAAGATTGTACGCGACATTTAGTCCTCAACCTCTCGTTGCTGGGGATCCCGCTTATGTGGACCTTAGGCAGGTGCGAGCAGATAGGGATGTACTGATCGCTCTGGGGCGTAGGATCAGGTTATCTATTCAGCCGAGTTGTTCTCTCTACAGCGGGTTACGAGGGGCAGGCAAGACTACAGAACTCTTAAGACTAAAGGCATGTTTAGAAGAGTGGGGCTATATCGTAGTGTATTTCGCTGCAGATCAAGATATCGATCTCTCTGATACTGTTGACTACTCAGATATTCTACTGGCCTGTGCCCACCATATATTAGGGCAATTGAATACTCTAGATCCTACAGAGAACCCTCTGGTGCAGTGGGTTAAAGAATGTTGGCCGAGAATCAGAACTTCTCTGCTAATAGATATTGAGCTTGAAGATTTAAAAGTCGAGGATCAACTGAATCCACTTACTAAGTTAACTACAAATCTGCGGGCAGTCCCTGATTTGCGGCGCAGGATTCGGGAGACCTTAGAGCCTTATACTGTATCCTTGCTGGATGCATTAAATGAGTTTATTCATAAAGCTAGGCCGCAGGAATGTGCAGGGATCCTACTAATCGTTGACAATTTAGATCGGATAGTACCTATTATCAATCAGGGTAGATCAAATCACGAGAAGATTTTTCTGGATCAGTCAGGGCAGTTAAGAAGTCTACAATGCCATGTGATCTATACAGTGCCAATTTCATTGTTGTATTCACGCTCAGCAGTGTCGTTGAGAGATCACTATGACTGCCTAGAAGTGCTCCCCATGGTTATGACTCGTCATCTGGATGGTTCGGTTTACTGGCCAGGTTTGGAGAAGCTGAGATCAGTTGTTTGCCAGCGCATCCAACAGGCAGCTCCAGAGTGGGCACGGGATCCAAATCGATTAATCTTTGAACAAGAGGAGGTATTGAACCAGATCTGCTTGATGAGTGGTGGGGATCTACGGTTACTGATGCAGCTGATCCAGGGATCGTTGGTGAGGAGTACACAACTCCCTATTCAGGCAGAGTCAGTACAGCGAGCATTGACAGAGATGCGAGATATCTACAGACGTGTCATCACTCAGGATCAGTGGCCAAAATTGGTGGAGGTAGCGAGAACAAAGCAAATCAAAAATGAGCCAGCATACCGAGGGCTGCTACTCAATCGTACGGTATTGGAGTATTCGCAGGAAGATGAGACAGGTGAGCTCATGATCTGGTACGACGTTCATCCCCTGGTTCGGGAGATTCCTGATTTTAAGGTGCTATTCAAAAGTAGAGGTAGTGGGCAGACTTCCAGCACTCAACCGATCTCATCCGATGCAGAGTCATCGAAAACCAGTATATACCGATATAGCCTTCCCAAGACAAGTAGCCGTCAGGAGCGAGATCAATTTCAGCGATATATGGAGCAGGTTAGGCAAACCAATCCTAACTGGATCCTGGAACCCGATCTGCCGCGTTCCAACGAGGAGCTAGCCTTTATCCTAATTTCCAAAGATGAAGATTACCTTATCAAAGAAGCCGCTTATCTAGTGACTCGCTCCCTATCAGATCTGTTGTCGGGGGAAAACCATGCCAACTGAGCACCAGCCGCCCTCCGAGTCTGAGTCAGATTCAACCCAACCCAATCTAGATCAAACAGAGACCATCATTCCCCGTGGTAAAGGGACCTATCCTATCTCCCGCATAGATTTCCCCCCCGAGTTATTGCGAACTCTGGCAAATGCGGAACCGAGTGAGCTCCTCACTTTTTTTCAAGATCAGCAGGAGATCATCCGAGAGCGCCAAAAAGGAGAACTTGAGATCCAAAAAGGAGAGCTCGAACTTCAGCAGGAGGCTATCAGGAGTCAATCTCAAGCTAGGGCAGAAGAGAGAGGCTTAATTCGGTTTGGGATTGGTGCTTTTTGCCTGATCTTCACCCTTGTATTGATCTACTCAGGCATAACAGGCGATACCTCACTCCCCGACCAGTTACTCACACTGGCCTCTGGTCTAATCGGTGGTGGAGGAGCGGTGGCTTTCCTCCAAAGGAATCGTAAGGATAGGGGAGTTGGCAGGTCAGAGGATAAGTAGTTCCTCCCAAAGAATCATTGATTACCAGACTCAATTGAGCATGAAACGAAGTCTAAAGCCCTGTCAGAGCTGAAAGAAAGAGAAAATCTAGGAGAAATCGACCTAAGATATTTAGTCCTCAACCTCTCGTTGCTGGGGATCCCGCTTATGTGGACCTTAGGCAGGTGCGAGCAGATAGAGATGTACTTGATGGACCTGGGTCGTAGGATCAGGTTATCTAACCAGCTCCATCTAGACGCCAAACCTTGATCAACTTGCCGATCTATTATCCCGGCTCCGAGAGTTGATCCACAACGAGATCGAGAGTGGAAGCCGGAATAGTTAGATTTGTACGGCGACTCAACATTGAAGTGTTCATACCGATCACCTGTCCTTGAGTATCGATCAAGGGTCCCCCCACAAAGCCAGAATAGAGGGTGATATCAGGACGGATCCAGCGATTGATCTCACCCCCGTGCTGAGTCCGCCACTGCCCCCCAAGCGCACTGATCATCCCTAAGCTAGCTTCCAAGCCCGTCTCTCCCGATCGCCCCAAGGCCAGAGCCAGATGACCGACGATCAGATGTTCTGGATCGGCATGGTGGAGCGGAGGAAATTCAGGATCCTCCCTGTCCGATAACCGTAAGAGGGCGATGTCTGTGGTGGGATCACGACCCGCTAAAGTCACCTCTAGAGTTTGGCCCTCCGACAGGGTCACGTACAATTGTTCCTGACGTTCTACCGTATGACTCGCTGTGATCACCCACCCTTGACGCCACAAGATCCCACTGGAGTGAGCATGGGAACGACCATAGACCGTCACCACCGATCGACCCGCATGGGCAATGGTCTCCGCTAGGTTGTTGGAGAGATCGACCAGAGCACTGGGGGCTCCTGCATAAGGTACCATCTTATTCTCCTGCACTTGCTGTTGCTGATCCCAAAATCTAACCCTGACCCTCCGATGATCGATGATTTTGGCTTCGGATTGGCCATGCTGATCTGTATGAAGCACCGAAATATGTATACAGGGTAGGCTGATCAAGGGGGAGGCGGAGGCCGTCGTTGAGAATGGCTACCAAAGCGATGGGCATAGACGAATGTGATCACATTACCCAGCAGAAAGATCTGGCAGAGCAGAAATAGCCATAGCAACAATATCATCACCCCCCCGATCACCCCATAGGATAGATAAGTACTTCCTAAGTGGATCACGCTACTGCTGAATCCCTGTTCCAACACCAGAAATAAAGTGGCTGTGGTCAAGGATCCAGGCACCACATCTCCCCATGCCACAGGTTTAGGGGGCAATAAACGAAATAATGTCATGATCACCAGTGTCAACAGCACCAGTGTCGAGAGCATCTCGATCCCTCGGTAGGCCAGCAGCTCATCAAAATCCACGAAAGTGATCACCCGATCCACATTCTCTATGATCCGTAGAACTAGCTGTAGGATAAAGCTGGAGACCTGAGAGATTAAAACCAGGAGAGCTGATCCGATCGTCAGGGCAAAAGAGAGCAATTTCCGGTTCACCACCTCCCTGGCTGTAGCAACGAAGGTTTGGGTCTCATCCTCACCCTCAGATTGGCTCCAGATCCGTTCAATGACCCGATCTAAAGCACTAAAAAAGCCACTGCCTGTAAACAAGACGAGGACGAACCCTGTGATCCCAGCCCCGACACTGTTCTCATTGAGCTGTCGCAATGTGGATGCCACGATCTCAACCACCTCACTGGGCAGAGAGCCTTGAATCAGGTCAAAGATCTGATCGTAGGCACTGGATTCAGGTCCCAAGACAAACCCGAGCAGACTTAAGATCACCAGAATAATCGGGAACAGAGAGAAGAGGGCAAAGTAGGCCAGCGAGGCTCCCAGATCTAAACATTGCTCCCGTTGCCAGAGAATCCCGGTTTGAATCACCAGCTGTCCGACTTGAGATCTAATAGTGGGTTTAACGATGCGATTATGAATAAACTGTTTCACTGCCCATCCTTTGCCCCCTTGTGATCAGAGACTGCTCCCCTAAGTTTAGGAATACTCCACAGATGAGAACTGGCTGTGAATGGACTCAAAGCCAGCCCTTGATCTCGTTTTCGGTAAGGGTTCTCTCCAGCTTGGCATACTCGTTGCGGGCCGCCTGTAAAACATGCTCCATACGTACGGCTTGTCCAGCATCTGCGGCGAGGAAGGCTGCATTCAGGGCGATGTTGCGAATATTGCCACCCGCCACCTGTAACTGAGCCAGCCGATTGAACTTCAATCCCTCCGTGGGGGTCTGCTTAGGAAACACCCGCCGCCAGATCTCCGTTCGCTGTCTCACATCGGGGAAAGGAAACCGCACCGCAAACCGGATCCGGCGCATAAAGGCCACATCGATCGCATCCTTCAGGTTGGTGGTCAGGATCGACAATCCCTGATAAGCCTCCATCCGCTGTAACAGATAGCTCACCTCCATATTGGCGTAGCGATCGTGACTATCCTTGACATCACTGCGCTTACCGAATAAGGAATCCGCCTCATCAAACAACAGGATCGATCCTCCAGCCTCTGCCGCCGTAAACACCCGCGACAGATTTTTCTCCGTCTCCCCGATGTACTTACTGACCACTGTACTCAGATCGATCCGGTAGAGATCCAACTGCAGCTCTCTTGCGATCACCTCCGCTGCCATGGTCTTGCCCGTACCACTGGCCCCCGCAAACAGGGCACTGATCCCCATACCTCGACTGCTCTTGCCCTTGAACCCCCAGGTCTCGTACACCTTGGCTCGCTGCCGTACATGGGCCGAGATATCCGCTAACACCTGCTTCTGTGGCTCCGGCAACACCAGATCATCCCACCCTGCAGCCGGATCGATCCGCTGGGCCAGATCCTCCATCGAGCGTCGGGATTGCTGCCGACAGGTTTCCCATAGGGTGTGCCCCAACTGATCCGAGGTGAGCTCCTCCCCCTCATCAGCCTGCCCCGATCGCTGCCTTTCCTTACTCTGCTCCAATCGGATCGCCCAATGGCTGAGGGACTCATCACATACCGATCGGATCCGAGTCGCACTGATATTAAACTGCCCGATCAACATCTCCACCTGCTGGGTGAAGTTAGGGGCCAGGGGACCCAAAGCCTGAGTCCAGATCTGACGCTGCTCACTGGTGGTAGGGGGCTTCACCTCAAAGGAGATCAGCGAACGATGCCCCCCCAAATGCCCTGGCGCCCGCCACCGCTCCTTGCAGCTGAGCAGTAAGGGGCTACTCATCTCCTGAATGATATAGGACACCCCCGTGGAGGCCACTCGCTCCGCCAGATCCACCTGATCGCAGTCCAGCAACAACACCGCCCGAGAGAGCAGAGACTCTCGCTCCCAGAGCCGCACCAACCGCTGCAGATCCGCCGTCTGAGTGGGCAAGAGCTGAGCCGGTAACACATATAGATCAAACCCAGCCCGGCGACAGAGGGTGGAGGCGATCGTCTCCTTATCCGGGCTCTCCTCCCCACACAGCTGCAACACCGGCAACGAGGACTGATCCCCCATGCGGGACCAAGTGGCCAGCAACCGATCCACCAGCTCCTGATGGGAGTCCACCAGCTCTGCTGAGGCCGTGGAGATCTTGATAAACAGGGACAGCCGCTCATCCAGTCCCGGCACCCCCGTTAAGAAATGCAACACCCGCTCATCAATCCGTAAGGGGCTCAAGGTCAAGGTAGGTCCTGTGCCCACATCGATCAGCTGCCAACGCCGTAGAGGTCGATTGGGGGAGATCGCATCCCAGGAGGGGGAATTGAGGGCCGCCATAGCCAGACCGAAGGTGGGAAAACACCGCTGGGAGTTGGACTGAGCATCCCCACAGAGAGCTGGGAAGCCCGCATCCATCTCCATACCGGCACAGAGCAGTAACACATCCCGCTCAAACGGGGTCAGATTAAACAGCCGCACCACCCGATCCAAGGCCGGGGGACGGGACAGGTTGGCCACCGTCTGTCTGAGCTCCGTCTCCAACGGATCCCCATCCTCAGCGGAGAGGGTATCGGGATCGGAGCCCATGCCTGTGTGATGCAGCAGCAATCGTCGTACCCGCGCCACGGTGGCATTGAGATAGCGTTGATTGGCCTCATGCCAGGTCATGGGGGTCGCTGTGGTCATGGGATCGTCACCGTTGGAGCAACATACTGTTCGTAGGTGGGACTGTTGGCATCAAAATCAACCTGTAGCAGACTCTCCGCCCCATCCACTAGCAGTCTTAACAAATACTCCCCCGGTTTGACCTCCCGGAGGGGCACGATCACAGTGTCCCCATCACTGCGGCGGGGCAGGGCCACAAAGCTATAGGCCGCCGGATTGATAGGATTGCGCTCATTCATCACCAGGGAGACCCGTTGCTTCTGGCCGACGTGGGGATCCACCTGAATCCGTAGGCGCCCGATGCGGGGATCCTCCTCCTCCCCCTCGATCTCCTCGATCTCCACCTCCAGGATCGTAGGCCGCAATACAAACGGGGCCACATTGGACTCCACCGTTCGCATCAGGGTCGTGCCATTGCTGGAGCCATGACTATTGGACAACACCAACCGATTGTCCTCCCGATGGATCACCTGCATGCCCTGGGCCCCTGCCCGTAGATCTTGGCGGGGGATCTCAGACAGGGAGAGCTGCAGCTCCGTCTCCGTGACCAGATCCGGCTCCACCTCCATCCCGGCGATCCGTAAGAAGGTGGACGGTCCTTGTAATTGCTTACCCCGAACACTGACCCGACTACGACCCAGGATCGGGTTAGGAGGTCCGACCCGTCCAGGTTTCAAGGGCTCATCGATACACAGGATCCGATCGATCACGGTGCGATGGGGAGTGAGCTGATAGCGGGGATCCCGGACAGGTAGCGCCCGCTGTGGGATCTCCTCACTCTCGATCACTACCACACTGCCCTGATAGGCCACCGACAACATATATGGGGTCTGGAAGAAGACCGACCAGATCTTGGACAGATCCTCTGTGGAGAGGGGCAGCATCAGGAACTTGACCAGCTCCATATCGTCCGCCAGATCGGACTCCGATAAGTAATCGAACATCGGATCAGAGATCGTGTCCCGGATTAGCTCCGCCGTCAGAGTGGGTCGGGCATGGAGGGAGCGGACTACAGCCCCTAGCAATCGCTGGGGCTCCAGATCGATCTCATTGCCATAGAAAGTCATCAGATAGCTGAGATTGAGGGCGATCTGGGGTCGCTTGACAACCTGACCATTGGAGCGACGGGTCGGCAGATCGGCATTGCGCCAGTTGACCGGACTCACCTGGTACAGATAGAGATTTACCCCGGTCTCGGGGGTGCCGCTGCCGGAGCTATCGGGACGGACGGTGGTGACCCGTGCCCCCGGTACATCCGCCTGAGCAGTCGCCTGCAGAATGCGTTGGAGAGCAGCGGTAACGGTGGCAATGGCGAGATGATTACTCATGAGCAGTAGCCCTAGTGTGATCGCGGTTTTCCCCTGACTCGGTTCCGATTATCCACCGGATCCCCAGGAGGGGTGCGACATTAGAAAGCTTAAATACAAGCCCAGATCCCTGGCAACTGTCCAGAGGTCTTTGATCCACAGGCCGAGGGTGGGGTCCGCTATATTCCACTGCCACGAGTGTGCAATAATCCGGAGTAAGCCTGGGGTCCATCGTCCAGAGGCGATCGCACCCCAGAGATACGTTACAGACAACAGGCTGAGGCATCAGATCCCAGATCTTCTCTTTTGATCCGGATCATCGGGCGTCAAGGTGGGGATACTGGATTCGTCAGGGCGGCAGCGGGGTGATATGGACATGCAGACACATGAGCTATCCAGGCGCTATGCCAATGGGGAACGGGACTTTAGTCGCGTCCAGATGGAGGGAGCAAATCTTTCAGATCAGAATCTACGGGGGATCAATCTGGCATCCGCTGACTTGCGGGAGTCCGATCTCCCACGGGTGAATTTTCATCTCGCTAATCTAAGCGGCGTCATCCTACTGGATGCGGATCTGCGTCAAGCCAATTTGGGCGGGGCCAACCTACGGCAGGCGGATCTGAGTGGAGCCAATCTCAGCCAAGCCAATCTCAGGGGTGCGGATCTCAGTCAGGCCATCCTGGAGTACGCCGATCTGACAGAGGCGGATCTGACAGAAGCCCGCCTGGAGGGAGCGAACCTGAATCGAGCCCGTCTAGAGGGAGCCAAGGTGATCGGCACGATCCTGGATCCCAATCGTCCGGTTCCCGTTGGCGTCGGGGCTCCCCGCGAGATCCCTGTAGGGGAACAGACCTTCGAGGCCCAAGCGACCTCAGTCGCCGATCCCCCTGCCCCGCGCCCAGCTCCAGAAGCACCTCCAGAGCCCCCACCTGAAGCTCCAGCCAGCAATGGCTCCAGCCCCAGTACCACCGCAGTCGATCCCCCTCCGGAACCCGCAGCTGATTCCACTCCAGAGAGCCCAGCGGATACCACCCCACAACCCCCAGCCCCACCAAACCCTGAGGTCCAACAGTCGCCGCCCCAACCACACAAAAACCCAAATCCCGCCCCCCCCCC
>CAYSEO010000079.1:0-14969 GCA_964429885.1 uncultured bacterium | reverse complement strand
ATCATGTTGAGCTTAAAGGCGTAGTTAGCCTCCTCCACGATCCGATCGATCGTCTCCTGATCCACCGGCAGTTGATCCAGCACCGCCCGGTAATGCTGCTTGAACTTGCCCTCATGCTTGATCTGATCGAACTCGTAGAAGGCCGTCCCCTGGCCATCCTTGAGTCCCATGGCCCGCTTGGCAATGTTCTTGAGGATCTGGCCCCCAGAGAGATCACCAATGTAACGGGTGTAGGCATGAGCCACCAACAGCACCGGATCCGTCTCTGAGATCTCCCGGATCCGATCCACATACTTCTGACAGGCCGGGGAGGGACGCAGATCCTGAGACCAGTTGGGGCCGCAGAAGAACTCTAGATCCTGCTCCAGGCTAGGCCGACGCCAAAGCTCAGGGAAATACAACGGTCCCACCACCGGATGATCTTTGTGCTCGGTGAAACACTCCTCCAGAGCGGAGTAGACAAAGTAGAAATTGCCCACGTACTTGCCATAGGCCCGTCGATCCACCACACCCTTGAGAAAACACTTGATGAACCCCATGTTCTCTGCCATGGTGTGGGCTCGCTGGGTCCCTTCCCGCAACTGCTTCGCTAAGCCTAGACTCACTTTGCCTCCTTGTCCCTTCAACACATGTGATCGGTTTTGATCTGATCAAATCGTTTTTATCGGTTGCGCAGGTCGATCTGCTGAGGTGTATGTTAAGCAGTAACGAATCTGTTCCTAGAGCCCGAGTCCCTGCCGAGATCTCCAGATCAAGACACCGATCCAGGCTCATCCGATCAGCTTCGCCCTCCCGTTAGAATAGATCACCAGAGTTTTGCTGAGTATTAAATATCTTAAAGCTATGACCTGCACCGTTAAGAACCTGAGAAAGGGATGTCGAGCCTGAGCCTCCTGTCCTAGGCTAGGGATCCTGAAGATCTCCTCTGAGAGTAGGGGTCGGGGTCAGGGAGTCAAAGGCGGATCGGGTGAAACCTGAGGGAGGGGAGAGGTGCCGCTTCCAAGAGGATCCTTGCCAGCCATTGACGCCAGAGGCCTAAGTTCTTACAATAGAAGGCCCACTGCAGTGCGACCTTCCAGAGAGACGCATGACACAACTTGCTTCCCCATCTCCCGCTCAGACCTTTCCTGACCTAGTCGAGATTCAGCGGGAGAGCTTCTTGTGGTTTCTAAATGAAGGGTTTGAGGAGGAATTACTCAGCTTCTCTCCCATCATCGATTATACCGGCAAGCTGGAACTCCACTTCTTGCCGGATTTTCGGTTGGGGGACACGGCCAAAGGCTACAAAGTCCATCAACCCCGCTAGACCCCGGAGGAGGCAAAACGACGGGACGCCACCTATCAGGCTCAGATCCGCGTGCCCACTCGCCTGATCAATAAAGAGACGGGCGAGATCAAGGATATGAATGTCTTCATCGGGGAGCTGCCCTTGATGACAGATCGAGGCACATTCATCATCAACGGGGCGGAGCGGGTGATCGTCAACCAGATCGTGCGTAGCCCTGGGGTCTACTATAAGGCGGATCTGGACAAGAACGGGCGTCGCACCTACAGCGCCAGCCTGATCCCCAACCGAGGCGCTTGGCTCAAGTTTGAGACGGACAAGAACAACCTGGTGTGGGTGCGGATCGATAAGACCCGCAAGCTATCAGCGGCGGTGCTGCTGAAGGCCCTGGGGCTGAGTGAGTCCGAGATCTTTGATGGGCTGCGCAACCCGGATTACTTCGCCAAGACCATGGAGAAGGAGGGGCAGTACAGCGAGGAAGAGGCTCTGATGGAGCTGTATCGCAAGCTGCGTCCCGGTGAGCCTCCCACGGTCTCGGGGGGACAGCAGTTGCTGGAGTCTCGCTTCTTCGATCCCAAACGCTACGATCTGGGCCGAGTGGGGCGCTACAAGCTGAACCGCAAGCTTTCCCTCAGTGTGCCAGAGATGGTGCGGGTGCTGACCAACACGGACATCCTGGCGGTGATCGACTACCTGGTCAATTTGGAGTTCGATATCGGCAGCGTCGATGATATCGATCATCTGGGCAACCGGCGGGTGCGTTCCGTAGGCGAGTTGTTACAGAACCAGGTGCGGGTGGGCCTCAATCGACTGGAGCGGATCATTCGGGAGCGGATGACGGTGTCGGAGTCTGAGAACCTCACCCCGGCCTCTCTGGTCAACCCTAAGCCTCTGGTGGCGGCGATCAAGGAGTTCTTCGGATCCAGTCAGCTGTCTCAGTTTATGGATCAGACCAATCCCTTGGCGGAGCTGACCCACAAGCGTCGTCTGTCTGCTCTCGGTCCTGGCGGTTTGAGTCGGGAGCGGGCTGGATTCGCGGTGCGGGATATTCACCCCAGCCACTACGGTCGCATCTGCCCGATCGAGACGCCGGAGGGTCCCAACGCCGGACTGATCGGTTCCCTGGCTACCCATGCGCGGGTGAATCAGTATGGCTTCATCGAGAGCCCCTATCACCGGGTGGACAATGGTCGGGTGATCAAGGAGGAGCAGCCCATCTATCTGACTGCCGATGAGGAGGACGAGTACCGGGTGGCGCCAGGGGATGTGACCCTGGATGAGAACAACACCATCGTCGGGGATCTGATCCCGGTGCGGTATCGGCAGGAGTTCACCACCGCCAGTCCGGAGGAGGTGCATTACGTGCAGGTATCGCCGGTGCAGGTGATCTCTGTTGCGACCTCGTTGATCCCGTTCCTGGAGCATGATGACGCCAACCGTGCTCTGATGGGGGCCAATATGCAGCGGCAGGCGGTGCCCCTATTGAAGCCGGAGCGTCCCTACGTGGGTACAGGTCTGGAGGCTCAGGCGGCGCGGGACTCCGGTATGGTGGTGGTCTCTCGCTGTGGGGGGACGGTCTCCTATGTGTCAGCGGACACGATCACGGTGGATCCCGCAGACGGATCTCGGCCCATTACCTATTACCTCTCCAAGTACGAACGATCCAACCAAGACACCTGTCTGAATCAGCGGCCCTTGGTGTTTGAGGGTGAGGAGGTGGTTGCCGGTCAGGTGCTGGCGGATGGACCCGCCACGGAGGGCGCGGAGCTGGCCTTGGGTCAGAACGTGTTGGTGGCTTACATGCCCTGGGAGGGCTACAACTACGAGGACGCCATCCTGATCAGTGAGCGTCTGGTCTATGACGACGTGTTCACCTCCGTGCACGTGGAGAAGTACGAGATCGAGGCCCGTCAGACCAAGTTGGGACCGGAGGAGATCACCCGAGAGATCCCCAACGTGGGTGAGGATGCCCTACGCAACCTGGACGAACAGGGGATCGTGCGCATTGGGGCCTGGGTAGAGGCCGGAGACATTCTGGTGGGTAAGGTGACTCCGAAAGGGGAGTCGGATCAGCCTCCAGAGGAGCGGTTGCTACGGGCGATCTTTGGAGAGAAGGCTCGGGATGTGCGGGATAACTCCCTACGGGTCTCCAATGGTGAGCGTGGTCGTGTGGTGGATGTGCGGGTGTTTACCCGAGAGCAGGGGGATGAGCTGCCCCCTGGGGCCAACATGGTGGTGCGGGTCTACATCGCCTTGAAGCGCAAGATCCAGGTGGGAGACAAGATCGCCGGTCGGCACGGCAATAAAGGGATCATCTCGCGGGTACTGCCCATCGAGAACATGCCCTATCTACCCGATGGCACGCCGGTGGATGTGGTGCTCAACCCCTTGGGGGTGCCCTCCCGGATGAACGTGGGTCAGGTGTTTGAGTGCATGTTGGGTTGGGCCGCAGATCATCTCCGGGTACGGTTCAAGCTGATGCCCTTCGATGAGATGCATGGCTTGGAGACCTCTCGCCTGACGGTGGAGAGCAAGCTGATGGAGGCCCGTGATAAGACCGATCGGCAGTGGCTCTACGACAATACAGGTAAGACGCGGGGCAAGATCCAGGTGTTCGATGGTCGTACGGGTGAGCCGTTCGATCAGCCGGTGACGGTGGGTCGAGCCTACATGTTGAAGCTGGTGCACTTGGTGGACGACAAGATCCATGCTCGGTCTACGGGTCCTTACTCGCTGGTGACCCAGCAGCCCCTGGGGGGCAAAGCCCAGCAAGGAGGGCAACGGTTCGGAGAGATGGAGGTTTGGGCTCTGGAGTCCTTTGGTGCCGCCTACACCCTGCAAGAGCTGTTAACTGTCAAGTCCGACGATATGGTGGGTCGCAACGAGGCGCTCAATGCCATCGTCAAGGGTCGTCCGATCCCTCGTCCGGGGACACCGGAGTCGTTCAAGGTGTTGGTGCGAGAGCTGCAGTCCTTGGGTCTGGATGTATCGGTGCATAAGGCGGAGATCGATGAGATCACGGGTCTGCCTAGAGATGCCGAGGTGGATCTGATGGCGGATCTGAGCAATCGGCACACCCCCTCCCGTCCCACCTATGAGTCCGTCACCCACGAGGATCTGCAGCCTGCGCCTCCTCCTGAGGCTGCTGCTACAGCAGGTCGGCGGGGTACCGAAGAGGACCTCGAGGACGAGGACGAGCTCTGATCCCATCACCCGGTACGGATCAGGAGGACGCTGGAGATCGGACGGTCTGGCATGATGCATGGATCACACCCAATCGGATGAGTCAGTCGGGGTAGAGGGGATCCTCTCCCCTATTTCCAGCGTTCTGACATCATTGCTTATTGCCCATATTTCAGATAACCCTGGCGAGGAGACGTTATGGCCAAACTGGAACAGCGGTTCGACTACGTCAAGATCGGCTTAGCTTCACCGGAGCGAGTGGCACAGTGGGGACAGCGGAGTCTGCCCAATGGTCAGATCGTGGGCGAGGTCACCAAACCGGAGACGATCAATTACCGCACCCTGAAGCCGGAGATGGATGGTCTGTTCTGTGAGCGGATCTTCGGTCCCGCCAAGGATTGGGAGTGCCATTGTGGCAAGTACAAGCGGGTGCGTCACCGTGGCATCGTCTGTGAGCGCTGTGGTGTCGAGGTTACTGAGTCGCGGGTGCGACGCCATCGCATGGGTTATATCAAGCTGGCGGCCCCGGTCACCCATGTGTGGTACTTGAAAGGGATCCCCAGTCACATCGCCACCCTATTGGACATGCCCCTGCGGGATGTGGAGCAGGTGGTTTACTTCAACGCCTATGTGGTGATCGATCCGGGCAATGCTCAGAATCTGACCTACAAACAGTTGCTGACGGAGGATCAGTTTCTGGAGATTGAGGATCAGATGTATGAGGAGGAGTCGGATCTACAGCTGAATCCCGACTGGGCCATGATCGGGGCGGAGGCGATCCAGCGGCTGTTGGAGGATATCACCCTAGAGACCGAGGCGGAGCGACTGCGGGAGGAGATCACGGTCTCACGAGGGCAGAAGCGGGCCCGCCTGATCAAGCGACTGCGGGTGATCGATAACTTCGTGGCCACAGGCTCCCGACCGGAGTGGATGGTGCTGGAGATGATCCCGGTGATCCCGCCGGATCTGCGGCCTATGGTGCAACTGGATGGGGGTCGGTTCGCCACCTCTGACCTGAACGATCTGTATCGCCGGGTGATCAACCGCAATAACCGGCTGGCCAGATTGCAGGAGATCCTGGCTCCGGAGATCATCATTCGCAACGAGAAACGGATGTTGCAGGAGGCCGTTGATGCCCTGATCGATAACGGTCGTCGGGGTCGCACGGTGGTGGGGGCCAATAACCGTCCCCTCAAGTCCCTCTCCGACATCATCGAGGGCAAACAGGGGCGCTTCCGTCAGAACCTGTTGGGGAAACGGGTGGACTATTCCGGTCGTTCGGTGATCGTGGTGGGTCCCTCTCTCCAGATGCATCAGTGCGGCTTGCCCAAGGAGATGGCCATCGAGCTATTCCAGCCGTTTGTGATCCACAAATTGATCAAGCGGGGCATCGTCAACAATATCAAGGCGGCCAAGAAGTTGATCCAAAGCAACGATCCCTCCATTTGGGATGTGTTGGAGGAGGTGATCGATGGGCACCCCGTGCTGCTCAACCGGGCACCCACACTGCACCGTTTGGGGATCCAAGCCTTTGAACCGATCCTGGTGGAAGGTCGCGCGATCCAGCTACATCCCCTGGTTTGTCCCGCCTTTAACGCTGACTTCGACGGGGATCAGATGGCGGTTCACGTGCCCCTCTCCCTGGAGTCTCAGGCGGAAGCTCGCATGTTGATGCTGGCCTCCAATAACCTGCTGTCTCCTGCTACGGGTAAGCCCATCGTCACCCCCAGTCAGGACATGGTCCTGGGTTGCTACTACCTGACCGCTGAGAACCCCAATCGCCAGAAGGGACGGGGGCGGTTCTTCGCCAACATGGAGGATGCTCTGATTGCTTTTGAGCAAGGGATCGTCGATCTGCATGCCTTCGTCTGGGTGCGCCATGACGGTCCTGTGGACATGGGTAAGGAGAAGGACGATTCCCCGGAGGTGAAACAGGAGGAGGATGGCACGATCACCAAGATCTACAACTATCGCCGCACCCGCGAGGAGGCCGATGGCAACCTGATCTCTCAATACCTCTTTACCACCCCAGGCCGGATCATCTTCAACCAAGCCATCCGTGAGGCGTTGGTGGAGCTGAACTGATCCTGAACCCCTTCCTTGCCCAGCTTTTGACTCCAGACGACACGTCCATTCCAGAGGCAGTCATGACCGATCATCGCTATCCCTCCCCCGATCCTCAAACTCAGATCACCCCCGAGAAACTCCCAGAGCCTCCCTTTCGTAACTACAAGGTGGATAAGAAAGGGCTGCGCAACCTGATCTCCTGGGCCTTCTCCCGCTATGGCACCGCTCGCACCGCCATCATGGCAGATCACCTCAAGAATCTGGGCTTTCGTCATGCCACCCAAGCAGCGGTCTCCATCAGTGTGGAGGATCTGCAGGTGCCTCCCCGCAAGCGGGAACTGTTGAAGCGAGCTGAGACCGAGATCGAGGGCGCTTTGGATCGCTACACCCGTGGCGAGATCACAGAGGTGGAACGGTATCAACGGGTGATCGACACCTGGAACCAGACCAACGACGAGATCAAAAACCAGATGCTGAGCAACTTTCAGCAGAACGATCCCCTCAACTCGGTGTACATGATGGCCAACTCCGGGGCGCGGGGGAACGTGTCTCAGGTGCGGCAGCTGGTGGGTATGCGGGGTCTGATGGCCAATCCCCAAGGAGAGATCATCGACCTGCCCATTAAGTCCAATTTCCGGGAAGGGCTGACGGTGACGGAGTACATCATCTCCTCCTACGGTGCCCGTAAAGGACTGGTGGATACGGCCCTGCGGACGGCGGACTCTGGCTATCTGACCCGGCGACTGGTGGATGTCTCCCAGGATGTGATCGTGCGGGAGCTGGACTGTGGCACCCAACGGGGTATCAAGATGGAGACCCTACGGGATGCAGAGAAGATTATCGTCCATCTGGATGAACGTCTGATCGGTCGGGTGTTGGCAGAGGATGCCATTGATCAAGAGACCGGCGAGGTGATCGCCCCCCGCAATCAGGAGATCAATCAGGAGCTAGCCAAGGAGCTGGGCAGACGAGCTGAATATGTGATCGTGCGCTCTCCGCTCACCTGTGAGGCGAATCGTTCGGTCTGTCGGTTGTGCTATGGCTGGAGCTTGGCCCACTCCCATCTGGTGGACATGGGTGAGGCGGTTGGGATCATCGCCGCTCAGTCCATTGGGGAACCAGGCACGCAGCTCACCATGCGCACCTTCCACACCGGCGGGGTGTTTACCGGAGAGGTGGCTCGACAGCTGAAGGCTCCGGCAGCGGGTACGATCAAGTTCCCCCCCAACTTCCGGACCCGTCCCTTACGGACTCGCCATGGGGATGACGCGCTGCTGATGGAGAGCAATCAGGACATTACCCTGATCCGTGAAAATGGGGCCGAGGAGACCTTCTCTGTGACCTTGGGAACCACACTAATGGTGCGGGATGGTAGCAAGGTGGTGCCCGAACAGCTGATCGCGGAGGTGCCTCTGGCCAAGGCGGCTCGCAAGTCCACGGAGAAAGCCCAGAAGGAGGTGATCTCCAATCTGGCGGGAGAGGTGCGATTCTCCGATCTGCCCATCGAGGAGAAGACAGACCGTCAGGGCAACGTCACCTCCCATGCCCAACGTCAGGGTCTGATCTGGGTGATGTCCGGTCAGGTGTACAATCTACCCCCTGGATCGGAGCCCTCTGTCAAGAACGGCGATCCGGTGGATGTGGGATCGGTGATCGCGGAGACCTCTCTGACCACAGAGCATGGTGGGATCGTGCGTCTACCCGACCGGCAGGATATCAAGAGTGGCCGTGAGGTGGAGATCATCAACGCCTCGGTGGTACTGCGGGAGGCTCGGGTGCGGGTGGAGTCCCATCAGGGCCGGGAGCAGTATCTATTGGATACCGCCAATGGTCAAACCTTTATCCTCAAGACCACCCCAGGCACCAAAGTGGGCAACGATGAGGTAGTGGCAGAGCTGATCGAGAGCGACTTCCGCACCACCACTGGCGGCTTGGTCAAGTTTGCCGGCCTAGAGGTGGCCAAGCGAGGCAAGGCCAAGCAGGGCTATGAGGTGATCCAGGGGGGCACTCTGTTATGGATCCCCGAGGAAACCCACGAGGTCAATAAGGATATCTCCCTGCTGAATGTGGAGGATGGCCAGTTCATCGAGGCGGGCACTGAGGTGGTCAAGGATATCTTTGCCCAGAACAGCGGTGTCGTGGAGGTGATCCAGAAAAACGACATCCTACGGGAGATCATCGTCAAGCCCGGCAGCCTCCACCTAGTGGACAATCCCGCCGACATGGAGGTAAAGAGCGGCACTCTGATCCAGCCAGGTCAGGAGGTGCTCAGCAGCATCGTGCCCAACGAGATGGTCTATGTGGAGCATGTGGAATCCCCTGAGGGTCCAGCCCTGTTGTTGCGGCCTGTGGAGGAGCACTTCATTCCCAGCGAGCCCTCGGTGCCCAGTCAAGAATCCACCAGTGAGTCCGGTCGATCGATTCGGCTGCGGGCCGTACAACGGATCCCGTTCAAGGATGGGGAGCGGGTGCGTTCGGTGAGTGGCGTGGAGCTGCTTAAGACCCAACTGGTGTTGGAGATCGATACGGAGGCCCACCATCAGCTGAAGGCGGATATCGAGCTGACCACCGATGAGGCGGAGCCGGAGCTGCAGCGGTTGCAGATGGTGATCCTGGAGACGATCTTGGTGCGTCGGGATGTGGAGGCGGATCTGACCCAGGGCAGCACCCAGACCCGTCTGTTGGTAGAGGAAGGAGACACGATTCAGCCCGGAGATGTGATCGCTCGTACGGAGATCCAGGCCAAACAGGCAGGGATCGTCCAGGGTCTACGTCAGGATACGGAGGTGGTGCGCCGCTTGCTGCTGGTGACCGAGGATGACACCACCGTGATCACTTGTGATCAGCCCCCTCAGGTGAAACAGGGGGATCCGATCAAAACCGGGGATGAGATCTTGCCTGGGGTGATCGCCACTGAATCTGGGGTGTTGATGGAAGTGAATGAAGATTCCGTCAAGATCCGGGTGGGTCGGCCCTATCTGATGTCCACAGGGGCCGTGCTCCAGGTCGGCGATGGGGATCTGGTGCAACGGGGTGACTCTCTGGGTCTGCTGGTGTTTGAGCGGGCCAAGACCGGGGATATCGTTCAGGGTCTACCTCGGATCGAGGAGTTGTTAGAGGCCCGTAAGCCCAAGGAGATGTGTGTCCTCAACCGTCGTCTGGGCACGGTACAGCTCACCTGGCGTGGTGAGGAGCCGGATCTGAAGGTTGTGGAACAGGATGGCAATGTCTTGACCTATCCGGTATTGCCGGGGCAATCGATCATTGTGGTGGATGGACAGCCGGTGGATGTGGGTGAGTCCCTGACGGATGGACCCGCCAATCCCCATGATCTGTTGGAGTGTTACTACACCTATCACCGCCAGCAGCTGGGAGACGATCAGGCCTCTCAGATCGCCCTACGGGAGGTGCAACGATTCCTGGTCAACGAGGTCCAGAACGTCTATCGCTCCCAGGGGGTGGAGATCGCCGACAAGCACATCGAGGTGGTGGTGCGGCAGATGACCTCTAAGGTGCGGGTGGATGACAGCGGTGACACGATCCTGCTACCGGGTGAGCTGGTGGATCTACGGGAGATCCAACAGACCAACTCCACCATGGCGATCACAGGCGGCGCCCCAGCCCAGTACACCCCCATGTTGCTGGGGATCACTAAGGCCAGCTTGAACACCGACAGTTTCATCTCGGCGGCCAGCTTCCAGGAGACCACTCGGGTGTTGACAGAAGCGGCCATCGAGGGCAAATCTGACTGGTTGCGGGGCCTGAAGGAGAACGTGATCATCGGGCGTCTGATCCCGGCAGGCACAGGCTTCAGCACCTATGAGGAGCTCGGCCCGGAGCCAGAACCCTTCGAGGAGGAGGACCCCACCCCTATGATCCTGGATGATCTGCCCAGCCCTCCCCGCTTGGTGTTGGAGGATGATCAGTTGATCGATGACTCCACTCAACCGCCCTTTGAGGGGGAAGAGGAATCGGAGGACGAGGCAAAGGAGGAGATCAACCCCCTGGATGCGGAGCTGGCTGATGAGGAGGGGGATGAGGACTAGCCTCCCCACTGATCTACAAGCGCTCCAAGATCAGATCACCACCTGTGAACGGTGCCCCCGCTTGGTGGAGTGGCGACAACAGGTGGCAGGCCGTAAGGTGGCTCGCTTTCGAGATCAAATCTACTGGGGTCGTCCTTTAGCGAGCTTTGGAGATCCGCAGGGGCGACTGTTGATCGTGGGGTTGGCGCCGGCGGCCCATGGGGGTAATCGGACGGGGCGTATGTTTACGGGGGATGCTAGTGGGGATTGGCTGTTTCGGGCTCTGCATCGGGCTGGATTTGCCAATCAGCCCACCTCTACAGATCCTGGGGATGGCCTACAGCTGAGGGGCTGCTATATCTCGGCGGTGGTGCGCTGTCCTCCTCCCGACAATAAGCCAACGCCGGAGGAATCGAGCCGCTGTCGGTCCTATCTGGCCCAGGAGCTGGAGATCTTACCTCGCGTAGAGGTGATCCTGGCTCTGGGTCAATTTGCTTTCGATCACTGTCTCAAGATCCTCTATCCGCAAGGGTGGCCCCGACGAGAATTGGGATCTCGCCCCAAGTTTGGTCACCAACGGGCCTATGGGGTGGCTCAGGGTCGGATCCTGTTGGCCTCCTACCACCCCAGCCAGCGCAATACCGCTACCAAACGGCTGACTGAGCCCATGTTGGATGCGGTGATCAAACAGGCCAAGCAGTTGATCTCGTGATCCCTGCCGATCGGCTGTCATCCCCGGAACGGGCGCAGTATGGTTGAGGTGGCATACAGGGAGCGGGGCTCTAGGGTAGATCATGAACTGGGTCGTCGGCGTCCTGATCGGCATCGGGTTGGGTATTGGGATCCATACAGCATTCACCTGGCAATCGAGACGGACGGTGAATCGGCTCTTGCATCGATGGAGCACGATCTTGGGGGTAGAAAATCCAGCTGAGGATCTGCCCAAAGGGAGCACTCAGATCACCCAATTGCTGCGCCAACAGGCTACGGAATACCAGGCGATCCTGACGCAGTTTACGGATTGGCAACAGTTACTGGAGGAGATGCCTCTGGGCTTTATTCAGGTGGATGAGAATAATCTGGTGCTGTATTGCAATGCCATGGCCCAACGATTGCTGCACATCGACCACTTTCAACCTCAGATCAAGGTGTTGCTGGAATGGGTCCGATCCTATGAATTAGATCAATTGGTGGAACAAACTCGCACCCGATCGGCTCAGTCAGAACAGCCTCTGCCCTTGCAACAACGGGAATGGTCTTTTTACCCCTCTGGGGAGGCGAAACCCACCCCGATCCGAGGCTGGGCTTTGGCTTTATCCCAGGGTCATGTGGGGGTGTTTCTGGAGGATCGTCTAGAGGCGGAGGTGTTGGCTCAGCAGCGGGATCGGTGGGCGTCGGATGTGGCCCATGAGCTGAAGACGCCTCTGACCTCGATCCGATTGGTGGCGGAGACGTTGCAGTCACGGGTGGATCCATCCCATCGGGGCTGGGTGGATCGGTTGCTGCAGGAGGTGATCCGCTTGGGTAGCTTGGTGCAGGATCTGTTGGAGTTGAGTCGGCTGAATTTGGGGGCCTCGGCGGCGTTACAGATGCAAACTTTGGATCTGGTGTCTCTGTTACAGGAGGCTTGGCAGAGTTTGGAGCCCCATGCTAAGCCTCGACAGCAGACTCTAGACTATGAGGGGGACAAGGCGCTGCAGCTCTGTGGAGATGAGCAGCGACTCTATCGGGTGTTTCTGAATCTTTTGGACAATAGCTTAAAGTATAGTCAGCCGGAGACCCCGATCCATGTCATGATCCGCGATCTGGGCACTTGGGTTTGGGTAGATATTTATGATCATGGCTCAGGACTGCCGGAGTCGGCCCTCTCGGAGGTGTTTGATCCCTTCTATCGCACGGATCAGGCGCGCACTCGTAGTGCTGGGGGCACTGGCTTGGGGTTAGCGATCGTGCGGCAGATCGTAGAGGCCCATGGGGGGGCGATCCAGGCTCGCAATCATCCTAAGGTAGGAGGGCTTTGGATCCGGTTTAGCCTCAAGACTCAGGTGATCAATTCCGCTAAACTAAATCGAAGTGTGGAGCGATCGCGGTAGATAATAGATAAAAGGAGATCCCTCGTTACCTTACAGGGAAGTGCTGAAGCTGTTTTAGGCAAACGGTGGGAGATCCGGAAGATCCCCAATGAGCTGTTCCAGGATCAAGGGGAGTATCCGCTCCCACATCCTAGCATTTTTTATTCCCCTGAGAAGCCCCTGAACAATTTTAGGGCCAAATCGATAAATCTTAGATCCCTAGACCGATAGTCTCGCTTTGGGTTGATGATCAGGATTGAATCAGTTAGGCCAGATAAACCAGTTAAGGTGTCAATCCCGCACCGTTACTCATCAGCAGCGTCTATGACCTCAAAGACTAAGGTAATATCCTGTTCTGTGGTCGTGATCAGGAGCTGATTCACTTCTAGGTCGTAGGTCGCCGTCTGGCCCAGAGCTTGCACATAAGGATCCGCTAAAGAGTTGGAAGGACAGGCCACCAGCGTGGTGGGCCCCAGCTGAATAGACAACTCATCCTCCTCCTGAGTATACGATCCGGTACTCTGATTACAGTCTGCCTTCACCGCCACCCCACCCTCAAGATCAAAGCTCAGAGTATACTGCCCAGGCTGAGTGAGACGAATCGTATAATCAGCATAGATCATCTCCGTCAGAGCCCACGTCGGCCCGATCCACTTCGGAGAGGCTGGAGAGAATTGCATGATGCCTCCATCCGCGTACAGGCTAAGAAACAGATCTCCTTCCTCCATCACATAACTGACAACGTGACTGAGATCCCGCAGATAATCCTCAGAAAAGGAGTCCGGCGGACAAAGTGCCCTGGTCAATGGACCCAACTCAATATCCAGTTGGCTCCCCTCCTGCCCATAGGATCCACTGCCATAGTTACAATCAGCCTGTAGCAAAATCACCCGCTCCTTACCAAACTCCAGTGTGTACTGACTGGGATCTGAGATCGTCACGGTTTCGTCATTCCCATATTCCACTCTCTGCAATTGCCACACCTGCCCTTGCAGATCCGACCTATTAAATGGCTTTTCTGAGATCTGTGCTTGCGCAGTTGCACATAAGGGAGATAGCCCCACCAGGAGAGCAGAGAGTAGCTGTATGGCCGGAACGAGACGATATTGAGATCCGGTCTGAAAATAGGAGTAAAGTGGCATGGCGGGAGTGTTGAAAGACCTACCCCCATTATTACACTTTTGAGCAAAGAGAAAGGGTCCGATCAAGACCATCGAGTGCTGCAATACCTATGGCAGCCAGTAGAATTCATGGAGTTAGTTGAGTCAGGTAAGGAGGATGTCCCCCGCCATTGACTGGAGACGACACTCCATCCAATGTTGTCGCACAAACGTAAAGGAGTGTGTCCTTTCGTGAGCTTGTGCCTGAACCGGATCCTCTATCACTCACGAACAGGTCGAGGCAGGTGTCCCAAATAAACATATCGTGCTTGGCTTTCATCCCATTGATGCGCGGCCTGATGCCCAGTACACTGTGAGCTCAGGATCTCAGAGATCGAGTATCCTGAGTTCTGATCGCCCTCCCCAAGGCTCTGTGAGTTCTGAACCCAACGGCTCCTCCGACTTTCCACCGCTGCCGCCGCCGCCACCTCGCACAACCCCGCTGCATCTGGTGGAGGCCGCCTTTCTCTCCAGCACCGCCGTTCTGGTCTGGCTGTTCAGCTACAGTCCCCTAGGACCGATCATGCGGCTGTTCTTCCCTCTGCCCGTCGCCCTGGGGATCATGCGTTGGGATCTGCGCACCGGAGCCATGACCCTGACGGTCTCTACACTGTTGCTCAGTATCCTGCTGGGACCAACCCGGAGCGTCCTGTACCTGCTCCCTTATGGTTTGATGGGGTTCTGGTGTGGGTATCTGTGGAAACGGCAGCGATCCTGGTATCTGTCGATCCTGACCGGGGCGGGGATCAGTACCCTGGGCCTAGTGTTCCAGTTCCTGCTCTCCTCGGTGTTGGTGGGGGAGAATCTGTGGGCCTATCTGACGATCCAGCTGACCAACCTCACCAATGCCATCCTGGACTTTCTGCTGAGCCGGTTTGGGGTTTACTGGGTGGCCTCCCCCCTCACCCTCCAGATCGCAGTGGTCTGCTTCATCGCCCTTAACTCTGTGATCTATGTGTTCACGATCCACTTGGTGGCAGCCCTAGTGATGGAGCGGTTGCGCTGTCCCCTGCCCACGCCCCCCCGCTGGGTACAGTTTCTGTTGGAGTGATCCCAGCCCTGCAGCAGATCCGTTAGAATCAGAGACTCTATTCCCTTGATTGATCCGTAACCCGCCCAGATCTTGATCCGATGAACCCGATTCACCCTCCCCACCCAGAGCAACGCTACCGAGCCT
>CAYSEO010000078.1:0-14987 GCA_964429885.1 uncultured bacterium | reverse complement strand
GGGTCAAGGGGAAGCTGTTGCCGATCACGAGCGGAATCGGTTTCAGGGTCAGGTCTTGATCCCACTCCCCCAGGAGCAGGTGTGGCAGGTCTTGACGGACTACAATCGCTTTTCTGAGTTCCTGCCAGGGGTGATCGAGAATCAAGCCACTGTGACCAACCAGGGGGAGAATACTCGTTCCCTGATCATGACCTCAACCAGTCAAACTCAGGTTTTTCTGGCTCAGGTGGAGAGCTCCATTCAACTGGAACTGCAGGAAAAAGATCAGGCCCAGATCGAGTTCTCTCTGATGTCTGGAGATAACCTCAGTCAACTGGAAGGGAGTTGGCAACTGGAGACGATCACCCCTCCAGATACAGCTGAATTCCAGGGCATGGACTCCGCCACCTTGGTCACCTACCGAGCCAACGCCACCACCAATGCCGGCCCCCAAGGGATCTTTGCCAATATCTTTAAGGGCCAGATCCGTACCAACCTGAATGCCATTCAACAGGAGACGATCCGCCGTTTCGCTAGCTAATAGGTTGAGGAACGATCCACAGATCTCACCTTGGGCTCTAGTTCAACCCGATCTGATGGGGCCTGAATGGAATGATGAGCCAGGTTCCCCTTCAGCCAATAGGTCCGCATTTCCCCTTTCCCTTTGATCGAGATCACGCCCCGTTCCTCTAACCAAAACCGCTCCCGCAGACGAACATAGGTTTCCGGAGAGACCTGAATCTCACCACAGGCGCCTTGAGACTCCATTCGGCTGGCCAGATTCACCGTATCTCCCCAGAGATCGTAGATGAACTTCTTAGTGCCGATCACGCCAGCCACCACGGGACCGCTACTGAGGCCCACCCGTAACTGGAGGGGACGACCATCCTTGAACTGAAATCCCTGGATCGCCTGTTGCATGGCCAAAGCCAGCTCTGCTGCGGCGGCAGCGTGGTCGGGGCGAGGGACGGGGATCCCACTGGCCGCCATATAGGCATCCCCAATGGTCTTGATCTTCTCCAACCCAAACCGATCCACCAGCTCATCGAAGGTGGAGAAGATCAGATTCAGCAACCCTACTAATTCCGTTGGCGGGATCTCAGCAGCTAACTCAGTAAACCGGACCAGATCCGCAAATAAGATCGTCACTTCCTGAAAGTGTTCAGCGATGATCCCTTGTTTACGCTTCAGTTGTTCTGCGATCGGCTGAGGCAGGATATTGAGTAGCAGTCGCTCCGAGCGCCGTTGCTCTAGCTGTAATAATCGCGTCTGAAAGAAGTCCTTACGAGCCGCAAACTCAGCGGAGTAACTGGCAAAAATACCGATCAAGTTGGTAGAGAGCAGATAGAATCCACTCTGTAACTCCACATCGGCAGGGCTGCCCCGCAACCGCAAAGAGATCAACAGATACAGGCTGGAGACGGTGACACTGATCAGGGTGGCATAGAGATATCGGAGGCGAGCGATCGTGTAGGCATAGACCAACACCAAGATCAACCCGATCACTGCTCCATCAAAGTTATCCACCGGCACTGGCACCCCCCGCAGGGCGCAGATCCCCAACCCCGCTATCAGGATCGCCAAGCCATTGAACAGTTGCATCCAGCGCAGGAAGCGTGGGGTGAAGGTGAGGACTAGGATCGCCCCCAACACCGGGCAGATGATGCCATAGCGGATCACCCACAGGAGGACTTTCAGCTCTGGATCCGCCACTGACATCTGATCTAATACTCCAAACAGGGCATAGAACAGGATCCCGGTCACCAAAGTGGCCCGCACATGGCCTAGGGAGCGTCGAGCATAATCCTGTAGAAACCGGATCTCGAGGGGTGGCGAGAACCGTAGTGTCAACCAATGGATCGGGACTCCCTCTTGAGCCATCCCCACCTCCCAAGCAAAAGGTAAGTAGATCGGCAAACATATCTGAAGCGATCGCCTCAGCGCTCCTGAGAGCTCGGGCTCTGTAGTCAGAATCAGGGTTGCAGAACAGCTGCCATGATCAGAGGAGGGGCAACGACGATGGACTCACTTTTCCGACTCCCGCAGATGTAAGTAGATCAGCAGAAACGTTTATACAGTCTATATAGTGCGTGTCAAAGCAATTTTACCGATCTACTTACATTCTAGTGCAAACCCAGCGACAGTGACCTTGAGCCAGTTTCAGGAGTTTTGACTCACGGATCAGACAGAGGAGTGCCTGATCTCCCACCTGTGGACCCAGTGGAGTAAACCCGCTAGAATCTGGGTGCTTATGGCCGGATCGAGGGACTGTAATTGGAGAGAGCCCATGTCTATACTTGGCAAAACTATCGGTCTATTCATCGGCGTCGTTGTTTTGATCTTCGGGATCGGGTTTCTGTTCCCGACCCAGATCCATGTGGAGCGGGCCACTACCATTCAGGCACCCCCAGATGCCGTATTCGCCCTGATCAGCGATCTCAACACCTGGGATCAATGGTCTCCCTGGGCTGAGTTGGATCCAGAGGCCAACATGACGATCACAGGTGCCGGGCTGCACAATCTCAAGACTGTTGCTGAGGCGCTCTCCAGTCCGGAACCGGCATGAGGGGCCAGGATCGACCTGTCAAGACTGCATTCCGAATTCCTCGATCAGAGGCTCATCCAGTTCATCCGCTAAGGTCGCTACGATCGTAATCGCTCGGGAGATCTCCGCTGCCGTTAACCCCTCCAGAGTCCGGTAGTGGTTGAGCACGATCTGATCGTTCCAGAAGCAGAATCGGGCCTCTAGAGTCTCGATCCAGTTCTTACTCAATAACAGCTTCAGCAGACGGGCCTCATCCTTAACGGGGTAGCTCATTACGGTAGACCACACCGCTAAGGTGTCATCTGGGGTCTCACCACTGAGATGCACAAACACCTCGACCGTGCCATAGGTGAACTTCCAGGTGTACCCCTGCTCATGATTTTCGTAAGCGGCGTCCTCCTTGAGGCTGGAGATTACCGTGGCGATCATCTCGCTGTACTGGGGGGACTGCTCGGAGTCCATCTCCAGATCGGGGGGATTCAACGTCGCTTCTGAATACGCCATTGTTTTGCTTCCTGGGCAGCTCCGTTCTCACTATACCGTCTTCCCATCCCCATCTGGCGAGGGAAGCCGATCAACTTGGATCGATCCCAGAATAGAAACGGATGGTCCCTTATCCTCCTAACCCAGAGGTGGGGATCGGATCGAGCTCCTTGCAACACCGTCAACCCAGAGAGGAGAGACACCCATGGCAACAATCTACGCTCAAGGCAAAACGATCCAGTGTGAGGAAGGGGCCAATCTACGTCAGGTGCTCCTGCAAAACGGTGTGGATGTCTACAACGGCACCGCCCAGACGATCAACTGTCATGGGATCGGCACCTGTGGTACCTGTGCGATGCAGGTGGAAGGTCAGGTCTCAGCCCCTGGCTGGCGGGAACGGACCCGTCTCTCCCTGCCTCCCCATTCCCCCGATCGCGGTCTGCGGCTCTCCTGTCAAACCCAGGTGATGGGAGATGTGCGGGTCACCAAGTACAACGGCTTCTGGGGTCAGGGATCCCAACCGGTCTGGACCCCCGATTCCCCCACGGGTGGCTCCTCTAGTGGGCCAGAGCAGGCTGCCTAGCTCCTGCCTTGATCCGATCGGCCACCTCCAGCAACAGGGACTCCGTCTCCTCCCAGCCCATACAGGCATCGGTGATCGAGACGCCGTACTGTAGATCCGCCCCCTGCTTCCAGGACTGTTTGCCAGGGTTAATATGGCTCTCCAGCATCAGACCCATGATCGCTGTTTGACCCTGGACATACTGATCCACCACCGAGCGACAGACCAGAGCCTGACGGGTGTGATCTTTGTTGGAGTTGCCATGGGAGCAGTCCACCATGACGGGGCGGGCGATATCCAGCTGCTGAGTCTGGATCTGGGTGGCAGCACCGGCAATGTCCTCCGGACCATAGTTGGTCTTGCCCTCACCCCCCCGTAGCACCAGATGGCGATCGGGGTTGCCGGTGGTCTTGATCACAGAGGTAACCCCGCTCTGATTGATGCCCAGAAAACTATGGGGATGACTGGCGGAGATCAGGGCATTGAGGGCCACCTGGAGGCGACCGTCGGTGCCGTTCTTGAAGCCGATGGGCATGGAGAGACCACTGGCCATCTCCCGGTGGGTCTGGCTTTCGATGGTGCGAGCTCCGATGGCAGCCCAGCTCACCAGATCAGCGGTGTATTGGGGGGTAACTGGATCCAGCATCTCCACTGCACAGGGCAGCCCCATCTCTGTGATCTTGAGCAGGATCATGCGAGCCAAACCAATGCCGGTGGGGATATCACAGGAGCCATCCAGGTGAGGGTCGTTGATCAACCCCTTCCAACCGATGGTGGTGCGGGGCTTCTCGAAGTAGGTGCGCATGATGATCAGCAGCTGATCCTGAGTCTTCTCGATCACCTGCTGCAGTCGTCCGGCGTAGTCGTAGGCGGCTTCCGGATCATGGATCGAGCAGGGACCCACGATCACCAGCAACCGGTTTTGATCTTGGCCGTGAATGATCTGGCGCACCGCATGGCGGGCTTGTTCCACCAGGGCGATCCCGGCAGGGGGGATGGGGAATTTGGCTTTGACGGCTCCGGGAGGGGTCAAGGGAATATCCTCCAGAACGTGGCAGTTATCGGTCTTGATGAGCATGGGTGGATCCTCGGTTAGATGGACAGAGACATGTAAAAAACCCCCAGCGGATCAGGCTCGGGGCTTGTGAGAGTTCATGTACAGGACTTGTCTTAGGCCAGTGACTCCAACAGCTCCCTCACCCCAGCTCTCGCCAGGGGAACGTAAAGTAGTAGCTAAACCCAAGAGGATACAAGGTCATAGCTCGCTCAGAAGGAATCAGGCCGAAATCTATTTACACATGTACCCTATACGATCCCACTCCAGGGAGTCAATCCGACTTTGGCCGGATCTTCCCGATGACGATCAAGAAGCAGCTCCCCCTCATTTCTGTCATTGAGATCGGTCTATGCCCGAACTTAGGAAAGCTCGATAGGCAGACTCACCAAACCTAAAGAAATACTTACCAGGACGGGGTAGACAGAGTTGACCTCTGACAATAAAGGGGACCGTTTAGGTGACGAAGGCGATGACTGTAGCGACCCCTGTCCAATCCAAACCTCTGACCGACGACGAAGTGCGCAAGCTCCATGCCTTCTGGCGCGCCTGTAACTACCTGGCCGTCGGCATGATCTACCTGAAGGAGAACCCTTTACTGAAGGAGCCCCTCAAGCCCGAGCACATCAAGCAACGGTTATTGGGGCACTGGGGATCCTCTCCTGGCCTCAGCTTCCTCTACCTGCACTTGAACCGGCTGATCAAAAAGTATGACCTCAACATGATCTATGTCACCGGCCCTGGCCATGGGGCTCCTGGCGTGATCGCTCCTGTCTATCTGGAGGGCACCTACTCCGAGGTCTTCCCCGATATCAGCGAGGATGAGGAGGGACTGTGCAAGTTCTTCAAGCAGTTCTCCTTCCCTGGGGGCGTCGGCAGTCACTGCACCCCAGAGACCCCCGGATCGATCCATGAAGGGGGCGAGTTAGGCTACAGCGTCTCCCATGCCTATGGCACCGTGTTGGACAATCCCGATCTGATCACCGCTTGTGTGGTGGGAGACGGAGAGGCGGAGACAGGACCCCTGGCCACCGCCTGGCATTCCAACAAGTTCATCAACCCGATCCGGGATGGGGCTGTGCTACCGATCCTGCACCTGAACGGTTATAAGATCGCCAACCCGACGATCCTCTCCCGCATCCCCCATGAGGAGCTGGAGAACCTATTTAAGGGCTATGGTTACACCCCCTACTTTGTGGAAGGGGAGGATCCCGACGAGATGCACCAGAAGATGGCCGCCACCCTGGAGGAGTGCGTCAGTCAGATCCGTTCGATCCAGATGGAGGCCCGTAACTCCGGTGTGGCCAAGCGTCCCATGTGGCCCATGATCGTTCTGCGTAGTCCCAAGGGCTGGACTGGACCCAAGGAGGTGGATGGTCATAAGGTAGAAGGCTTCTGGCGGGCGCACCAGGTGCCCATGGGAGCGATGCACCAGAACCCCGATCATGTGCGGATGTTGGAAGAGTGGATGCGGGGCTACAAGCCTGAGGAGCTGTTTGATGAGAACGGCACCCTGATCCCAGAACTCAAGGAGCTAACGCCCACAGGGCTACGTCGCATGAGCGCCAACCCGATCGCCAACGGGGGTATCGTTCGTAAGGATCTGCGCATGCCGGACTTCCGGGACTATGGCGTAGAGGTGCCCAAACCAGGCACGGTGGAAGTGGGCAACACCAAGCCCCTCGGGGTCTTCCTACGGGACGTGCTGAGGCAGAACTCCAATAACTTCCGGATCTTTGGTCCCGATGAGACCGCTTCCAATCGACTGAGCGCTGTCTACGAGGCCACCAAGAAGACGTGGATGGCGGACTTCCTACCGGAGGATGAGGATGGCAGTGAGCTCTCCACCGATGGCCGGGTGATGGAGCTCCTGAGTGAGCACACCCTGGAGGGTTGGCTAGAGGGCTACCTGCTGACGGGTCGTCATGGGTTCTTCTCCACCTATGAGGCGTTTGTGCATGTGATCGATTCCATGTTCAACCAACATGCCAAGTGGCTGGAGAAGTGTCAGGATATGCCCTGGCGTGCCCCGATCTCCTCGTTGAATCTGTTGATCACCTCCACGGTTTGGCGTCAGGATCACAATGGCTTTAGCCACCAGGATCCTGGCTTCCTGGATGTGGTCACCAATAAGAGCGCCTCGGTGACCCGCATCTATCTGCCCCCGGATGTCAACTGTCTGCTCTCCTGCGCCGATCACTGTCTGCGTAGCCGCAACTATGTCAACGTTTTGGTATCGGATAAGCAGCTGCACCTGCAATATCTGACCATGGACGAAGCGATCCAGCACTGCACCAAGGGCATCGGCATCTGGGATTGGGCCAGTAACGATCAAGGTCTGGAGCCGGATGTGGTGATCGCCAGCTGCGGGGATATTCCCACTCAGGAGGCCCTGGCGGCGACGGCGATCCTACGGGAGTACTTCCCCGACATCAAGGTCCGGTTCATCAATGTGGTGGATCTGTACAAGCTGCAGCCGGAGACGGAGCACCCCCATGGTCTCTCCAGCCGGGACTTCGATAGCCTGTTCACGGCAGATAAGCCGATCATCTTCAACTTCCATGGCTATCCCTGGTTGATCCATAAGCTGGCCTACCGCCGTACCAACCATGTCAACATGCATGTGCGGGGTTACAAGGAGAAGGGCAACATCAATACCCCTCTGGATCTGGCCATTCAGAATCAGATCGATCGGTTCAACCTGGCCATCGATGTGATCGATCGGGTGCCTCGCTTGCAGACCGCTGGGGCTCACGTCAAGGAGTGGTTGAAGAATCAGATCATCGAGCACTCCAACTATGCCTACTTCTACGGCATGGATAAGCCCGCGACTGCTGCCTGGAAATGGCCGTTTTGATCGAGCATGGTGAGGTAGAACCGTAACTCAAGTGACCCCTGGCTGTATTGGCTGGGGGTTCCAAGATCTGGCATCGGCTGCGCTCAGAATCCGTCTCGATAATGTGGGGAGATCCGTCCCTGATCGGATGGAAGATCTATAGGAACAGGTGAGCCGATCTCAACTCCTGAATTTTCTCGGCAGCTAACTCCAGTTGGGGAGATCTCAAGGCTCCCTCTCGATCAGGTGCTGAGGAGCCTCACTGCGGTTTATGGTAAGGAGGGGGCGCTCCCCGGCTAGCATGTCCATCTCGCAACAGGATCAGACCGTGGTCTATAAGATCGGGCTCCTAGGGTTAGGAACGGTAGGAACTGGCGTGGTTCAGATCCTGCACACCCCTCAACAACGACACCCCCTGCTTGCCTCCGTTGAGATCCAACGGGTGGGTGTCCGCGATCTGGCCAAAGCTCGGGATGTGGATCTCGATCCCGCTCTGCTAACCACCGATCTAGAGAGCATCGTCCAGGATCCTGAGGTGGATGTGGTGATCGAGCTACTGGGAGGATTGGAGCCCGCCCGATCGTTGATCCTGTCGGCCCTAGCCCATGGCAAACATGTGGTGACCGCCAATAAAGCCGTGATCGCTCGCTATGGTTTGGAGATCACCCAAGCCGCCGAGCAGGCAGGGGTATATGTGTTGATGGAGGGAGCGGTTTGCGGCGGGATCCCGGTGATCCAGCCCCTGAAGCAGTCCCTGGCCGCCAATCGACTGCAGGCGATCTTAGGGATCGTGAACGGCACCACCAACTTCATCCTCACCCAGATGAGTCAGTCGGGTCTGTCCTTCGAGGAGGCGTTATCCCTGGCGCAAAGTAAAGGGTATGCAGAGGCCGATCCTTCAGCGGATGTGGAAGGGTGGGATGCCGCAGACAAGATCACGATCCTGGCCGGTCTGGCCTTTTCGGCTTATGTGGATCGAGAGGCGATCGCTTGTGATGGGATCCGATCTGTGACCGCAACGGATATCCGCTATGCCCAAGAATGGGGGTATAGGATCAAGCTCCTGGCCATGGCCCAACGGTGTGCCCCCTCAGCCACAGGAGAGGATCGGTTAGATGTGCGGGTGCATCCGACATTGGTGCCCTCCTCCCATCCCCTGGCCAGCGTTAATCAGGTGGATAATGCGGTGTTGGTGCAGGGAGATCCGATCGAGCAGGTGATGTTATTTGGTCCTGGAGCGGGCCGCGGGCCAACTGCCAGTGCCGTCGCCGCCGATCTGCTCAATGTCATCGCTCACCTACAGACCGCCTCCCCTCTGACTAATCTGTTGTTGACCGCCGCTCCTGTACATCATGCCGTCTTACGACCGATCCAGGAGTTGGAAACAGAATTCTATGCACGGGTGATCGCCAAGGATAAGCCCGGAGTGATCGGCAGTATCGGCACCTGCTTTGGGGAGTGTCAGGTCAGCCTGGAATGCATTATGCAGAAAGCCTCCCATGGGGAGCTGGCGGAGATCGTGATCCTGACCCACTTCGTGACCGAAGCCAACTTTCGTCAGGCCCTAGACCAGATCGAGAGGTTGCCCTGGGTGATGGAGATCCCGAGTGTCTTTCGGGTGCTGCCGGAGGAGACCCACGCTTAAGATCCCGATCGGTTGGGTTGAGTGATCAATATCCCCGCAGAAGCTGGGGCTCTAGCTGCTCGTCTGGATCGGAGAAGTTAGAGGGATCCATCATAAATCGCACCACATCCTCCTCGATACGATGGATCTCATAGGGCTCTAGGACGCCAGCAGTTCTCAGGGACAACAGATAACCATCGACCAGGAGCCGTAGATCAGCAGGGTTGTACCCCCGCCGGTAGAAATCCACAAGGGCATCGGTCAAGGCTTGATAGTGTCGGATCAAACGATAATCTTGCAACATAGGGATGCCAGCCGCAACTCAGCTTACTATTCAGTCTAACAACTTATTGGTAGCCAGGACGTTGGCCCCAGGTCTAGATCGATTTTGATCTGCAATATCTCATCAGAATGAATCCTCTGATACGCTCTGGCGGGGTCTTCGGAGATCAGTGCCTTTGAGATTAAGGACAAGATTGACCTCCGTGATCCTCACGAACTTTCGCTAATTTTGGTTAAGAAGGCCACACTCTCCACATGGCCGGTCTGAGGAAAAAAGTCAGCCGCTCGCCATCCCTGCAACTGAAACCGCCCCGATCCCACTAGGATCTGCAGATCCCGAGCCAGGGTAGCCGGATGACAGCTGACATAGACGATCTGTTGAGGCTGCCGCAGCAGCAAGGTCTCCAACACCAATCGATCGCAACCTTTGCGAGGTGGATCCAGGATCACCACATCCCCAGGGGGCAGAGTGGGCAGGACCTCCTCCACTGATCCCTCAAAGAAACGGGCATTATGGATCCCATTCCCCTCAGCATTGCGTCGGGCCTGTTCCACCGCCTCCGGGAGAGACTCAATGCCCAACACCCGATCCACCCCAGGGGCCAGAAGCAAACTCAGGGTGCCGATCCCACAGTAGGCATCCACCACCGTCTCCTGACCTGAGAGGGAGAGCTGGGACACGATCCAGGTGAAGAACGCCTCCGCCTGTTCCGTATTGATCTGGAAGAAGGAGGTGCTATCGATCCAAATGGTGTGATCGGCAAACCGTTCCTGCAGCGCTTCTCGACCCGCCACCAGCAGAGTCTCTGATCCGAAGATGGCATTGGTGCGATGGGGATTGATATTGAGACAGACCCCCACCAGATCGGGATACCGTTCCATCCACCGCTCCCCCCAGATCTCCAACTCCGGCAGCTGGGCATCCTTAGCCACCAGAGTCAGCAATACCTCTCCAGTGCGCCGACCGATCCGTAACCCCAGATGCCGCAACTGGCCCCGATGCTGCCGCTCATCATAGGCTGGCCAGCCCGCTTCCTGTAGATCCCTTTTGATCTCCTGCAGATATTCATCCAAACGCTGATCTTGAACCGGACATTGGTTGAGATTGATCAAGCGATGACTGCCCTGCTGAAAATACCCCATCCGGATCTGGCCGCTGCTGCCGTCGATGGGATAGGTGACCTTGTTGCGATAGCGCAGGATCTGAGAGGCACCCAGGATCGGCTCTGATTCCGGCAGAGTGAGGTGACCGATCCGCTCCAGAGCATCCCGAACGATCTGTTGTTTGGTTTGCAGCTGTAGATCGTAGCTGACCTGTTGCCACTGACAGCCCCCGCATTTGTCGGCAACGATACAGGCAGGCTGGATCCGTTGGGGAGAGGACTGGATCAGATCCTGGAGCAGTCCAACAGCGTATTTGGGTTTGACCCGCACCAGACGCGCTGTGATCTGATCTCCAGGCACCGTATGGGGCACAAAGACCGCCCGATCCTGATAATGACCTAAGCCATCTCCTTGAGCCGTCAAGTCCGTGATCGTTAACGGGATCAGACTGCCCTGTTGCCATCGCGCTGCAGTGTTAACCTGAGCTGAACTGGAGACCATACTTGCGCCTACCTGCTGTGATCCAAAGGCTCTTATCTTGGCAGATCTGAAGCCCTCAGATCCACCCACGAGCTTCGGCCAGATCCTGCTCTATAGGAACGTGATAGAGTTATTGTGTGCAGATTGAGCTGATCGTTGGTAGGTTTGATCCATGATTAGACTGACACAAGGGGATCCGGAACACGGTATTGCAGCACAATTAGCTAAGCTTCTCACGACAGATCAAACAGAAGGGTATTTGAGAATTGCCGAGAGGAACGTGCGCAAAGCCATGATCATATTGATCTTTGGCGTCGGGCTTGGATATTTCGGAGTTGGATTCCCTTTCCTGTATAACTTCTTATTGAGCCGAGATCTCGTACATTCTATGGATCGGGAGTTTATGGGTCTAAGTGGACTCTGGCTTGTCGCTATCTTAATGGTTTTAGGAGGCTTTACTTATGGGGTTCGAGCGGTGTTTCTTTTGTGGGATTGCCGTTATCAGGTCTTGATTATGAAACGCGTATTTGAGATCCAAGAGGCAGGTAAGGAACCATGACTCCTAATCAGAATGATCCCAAGGAATCCCTTGGAGTCCTAGGGCGGATCATTGATACCTCTAAAGTCGTTGATAATCTTGCTATGAGCGCATTGCTAGGAACGATGGGTGGCAGCTTTGTGCTTGGCTGCAATGCTGGCGGTATCTTCTGGATGCCTTTTGGCATAGTTGCTCCTATCGCAGTATATCGGATCTTAGTGGAGTTGAGAAAATCTAGAGAGGAGCTGAGAAAAACTGATCCAACGCAAATCGACAGCGTGACGCAAGTGTTGGTAGAATCCCTAGAACCTGACTTGCTCAATGGAGTTTTGGTAGGATTGCTAAAATCCGACTTGTCCGATAGCGCCAAAACAGTTCTGATTAAGGGAGTGATTAGTAGCTTAGAGCAGCAGCCTATTGGTAGAAAACGCCTAGGTGAATATAAGGCTGGCTCAAAAATTGATCCCCCAAAAGAAGCTGATGATCTTGGCTCCACTTAGATTAGCCCACCCCTAACATGCTGACCCGAGCTGAACTGGAGATCAGGCTTGCGCCTACCTGCTGTGATCCAAAGGCCCCCATCTTGGCAGATCTCAAGTCTTGAAGTCTACCAGGGCAAGTTCACATCCTGACTAAGTAGATCGGCAAAATTGCTTTGACATACACTATATAGCCTGTATAAACGTTTTTGCTGATCTACTTATCCTGTGATACGGTGCCCTGCCCCTCAATAAGTAGAAAGGCTTAGTGCTGGAAACCGCTGGCCTGTCAGCCCCATTGCGGATCTATACTGAATGCTGCTGAATTTTTTGCTTGGGCGCGATGCTCCCCTTCCAGATCATTCTCCCTAAATTGAGATCTGCAAGGGGACAGCCTTCCCAATCGATGAAATCGAGCCAGTGAACAAGAGTGCTTCAATCCACTCGGTGCTGCCTCATCTGACGCAGTCAACCTTCTAGGGTGGATCCGGATGCAGTTTCCTGAACCTTATGGTCCTGAGGCTCAAACTAGCCAGTCTTCTTCAATATCTACATCGATCCAGGTGCTGGTGATCGATGATCATGAGGATGGGTTGGAGATCATCACCATAGCCTTGGAGCTGATCGGTATAATCCCCATAATCGCTAGGGACGGAACCAGTGGTCTAGCCACGGCCTTGAATGCTCTGCCAGATCTGATCCTGATGGACATTTCCCTGCCCGATATGAGCGGTTTTGAGCTCCTCCAACAGTTGAGACAGAGATCCGCAACCCGTCAGATCCCCGTGATCGCGGTCACTGCCATGGCCTTGGTGGAGGAAAGGGAGCGGATCCGAGCAGCAGGCTTCACGGACTACCTCAGTAAGCCGTTTCTGCTAGAGGATTTATACGCCAAGGTGAATCAATATCTAGAGAAACCCTGAGACTAACTTGAACCAGATCGGGTCAAGCGTTGACATCCTTTGTCTCGGGAGAGGAACGCTTGGGGATGGTTTGAGGGTTGCGAACGGCAGGCATCTGGTCTAAGACCACGATCATCCCTGTTCTACCTGTTTCAAAAGTAGCATCACTCATGAGATCTACCACAGAGACCCCCAAGACCTCTTCAATGGCCGCCACTAGGCTGGGTTGGATAGCGTCGGTTAGGGTATCTCGCACCTTCTCCACCAGCTCCGTCTGGCCGCTTTGGGCAAGAAAGTGCTCCGGCGGTGTCACGGAGTTCTCGATCACGATGGCGATCTCGTCTGCAAACAGCTGACAGGTCACCTTACCTGGTTGGTGACCCAGTTGATCTCGGTAAAGGGCCTGGATCCTCTGGGATAGTGCCCGCTCCAACTGCCCCCGAGTGGGATCGGCCATGGACGTTTTCCTTACTTGTGACCACTACCGGAAAGCTAGTCTAGTATATCCCTCATCCATGGTCTGGAATGCAACCCCGCAGAATGGAGATTGGGCTCCAGCTCATAGGTGGGAGACTCAACCCCCAGGTTTCTGATAGTGGTGGGTCCAATGGTACTTGCTATCATCGATGGCTTCCGTGAATCCGCTGTGAAACAGATCGATCCACCACCATCCCAGCTCCCTCGATGTGGCTCAAGGGTGAGCCTGAGTCTGTAGTATTCTTGTGGGGCTGGCTCGCTATAGGGCGTTACCCCGTGGCCACGGGCAAGGATCAGACGATGGCAGTGGACTCTTCTCCCCCGCATGGGACCCGACAGACGGTATTGCTGTTGGCCTGTTGTCAAGCCCTGTCGATGACCAGTAACTCGGTGCTGTTCAGTGCGGGGGCTCTGGTGGGTAAATCCCTGGCCCCTCAGGGATCTCTAGCCACTCTGCCTTTGGCCCTGCTACATGTGGCTACCATGAGCTCTACCCTGCCAGCGGCGATCTTGATGCAACGGCTGGGACGTCGGTTGGCCTTCATCCTGGGGGCTATGGTTGCTCTGTCTGGGGTCGGCCTCGGGATCTATTCGGTATTGACCCGCAACTTCGTTAGCTTCTGTCTGGCCACGATCCTGTTTGGCACCTTCAATGCCTTCATCGCCCAATATCGATTTGCTGCAGCTGAGATCGCAGAGGAGTCCTTCCGCAGTCGGGCGATCTCACTGGTGGTGGCGGGGGGAATTTTTGCTGCTTTGGTGGGACCCCCCTTGACGGCTCTGACCAAGGATCTGTTCGCCGCTGAGTTCGCAGGATCCTTGAGCTGCATCCTCGTGCTTCTGAGTGTGGTGATCGGTCTGCTGTCTCAGGTGCGGTTGCCTCGGGTGTCGATCTCAGAGGGACGGGATACGGGACGTCCTTTGGTGGAGATCATGCGGCAGCCTACATTTATCGTGGCGGTGCTGAGCAGCATGTTGGGGTATGGGGTGATGGTGTTGGTGATGACAGCCACTCCTCTAGCCATGGATGCTGATGCCTATCCGTTTGGTCAGACCGCCTTTGTGATCCAGTGGCATGTGCTGGGCATGTTCGCCCCATCGTTGATCACTGGCTCCCTGATCGCCCGCTATGGGGTGCTCAATATCATTTTGACCGGGGGGATCTTAAACCTGTTGTGTGTGGCCACCAATACGATGGGCACCGATCTCGGTCACTACTGGTTCTCGCTCTTGGCGCTAGGGGTGGGTTGGAACTTTATGTTTGTGGGATCAACGACGTTACTCACCCAAACCTATGTCCCGGCGGAACGAGCCAAGACCCAGGCGGTCCATGACTTTCTCATGTTCAGCTGTGTCGCCCTATCGGCTCTGGGCTCTGGGGATCTGTTGAATGACTTCGGCTGGCGGGGGGTGAACTGGGCCGGGTTTCCCATGATCTTGGTAGCGATGGGGACGGTGATCGGGTTGCAGCTGCGTCGTCCGGTTCAGGTTGAGACAGGTCAGTAGCCGAGTTGCCTAGGGTCTCGCAGCGGGTGTCTCACAGGTGGATCGGATCACCTCTAGGATCTTATGGCCATACCGTTCCCAGGTCAGCTGGGCCGCCTTCTGCCTGGCATGGTGACCCATCTCTGGCAACTGATCG
>CAYSEO010000077.1:0-15073 GCA_964429885.1 uncultured bacterium | reverse complement strand
TATCTGGAAGCTGAACCTCTCTACAGTCAGGTAATCCAGATCCGGATGAAAAGCTTAGGACCTGATCATCACCTCACACAACAATCCATTGATAATCATGAAACCTTTCTGCAAGCTATCATAGCTCAAGATCTCGCACTTGTGGATCATTGGCTTACTCATGGATCTGAGCGAACACAGGAGCGATTGCGGCAATTACTGGCGGATCCAGTGGATTAGATCGGAGGGCAAACCCATTCCGATCAATAACAGATCCTTCTGAACCCAGTGTCCCGCTAGATCTAGGGGCTACAACCCAATGGCCCGCTTCCCTCCAGTTTTCCAACATGGGATCATGCTAACGCTCCAACCCGATCTCTTATGCCAGCGTTGCCGATCTTCTCTGGGTGATCGCGCCAGTCAGGCCCTGTGTCAAACCTGTGCCGAACAGTTACGCCGTCGGGATGGCCCAGATCCATGAACAGGTGCAATTGGGTCAAGGAGATCCTGCCCCTCGCCAGCCCAGGCCGTCAACCCAACCCCATCAGCGAGGTGCTCTACCCCCTCAACGAGTCTGCCTCCAGCCCACTCATCTGAGGGGAGATGATGGTGGGCAGTGAGATGTCTACAATTGGGGGAAAGTTCCCATGGATCTATGTCAGCGGACTCTTCTAGCCTGAGCGGGCTCTCCCTACAGCGGCAACGTCAAGTCCAACGGGTGCTGATCGTCACGTTGGTGATGAACCTCCTGGTGTTTGGGGTGAAGCTGGTGTTGGGATTCCTGACTGGATCCCTGAGTCTGTTAGCGGATGCTCTGCACTCCTCTACGGATAGTGCCAGCAATATCCTAGGGCTGTTGGCGATGCATTTTGCCTCCCCGGAGCCGGATGAGGATCACCCCTATGGCCATACCAAGTTTGAGGCGATCGGAGCTTTGGGGATCGCAGCCTTTCTGGGGGTGGCGTGTTTGGAGATCTTGCAGTCCTCGATCCGTCGCTTCCTGGAGCCGGATACGGAACTGGCGGTGGATGATCTCTCTATCCAATTGATGATCGGAGTGTTGTTGATCAATATCGGGGTGACGGTTTATGAACACCAGCGGGGTAAGGCGTTGTCTAGCCGTCTATTGTTGGCGGATGCTCGCCATACCCTCAGTGATGTCTGGATCACCCTGGCGGTATTGGGGGGCCTGATTGGGGTGCAGCAGGGTTGGCCCTGGCTAGATCAGGTGATGGCGATCCCGGTGGCGGCGCTGGTGTTTTACAGTGGCTGGGAGGTGTTGCGGGAGAACATTCCCTTTCTGACGGATACGGTAGCAATCCCGGCTCGCACTTTAAGGCGATTGGTGATGGGGGTGCCAGGGGTCCTGGATTGTCACGAGATCACCTCCCGAGGGGTGGTGGGCCAGATGGTGTTTATCGAGATGCATATGGTGGTGGAGCCGATGGATGTGGATGCGGCCCATCAGATCACTGAGCAGGTGGAGCAGTTGCTGCAAGATCATTACGGCATGGTGCGGGTGACGATCCATTTGGAGCCCTACCAGTATATTGAATCGGAGTTCTAACTGAACCCACCCCTCCTGGCAGGGTTTAGGGTGGGTTGATCCCCGAGCAAACTCCAGAGATCTGGGTCCATGGGAGCTCATCAGGGGGTAGCGATGTCAAACTCCGCATCAAAGTCAAAGTCCTCGTCATCCTCTTCCCACTCATCTAGGAACTCATCCTCTAGATCTGCTTCCTCATCCTCCAGATCATAGCTCCCATGACCATTACGCTCCGCCAGATCCGCCTCAGGTCTAGCCGGACGCGCTCCCGGATAGGGCAACCCTGCCGCCTCGGCCTCCGTCTGAGCCACCCGATAGGCCTCCACCTCCTTGATATCGATCTTCCACCCGGTCAAGCGAGCCGCCAACCGCACATTCTGTCCTTCCTTACCGATGGCCAAACTCAACTGATCTGAGGGCACCAACACATGGGCCTGTTGTACCTCCGGATCCACCAACAACACCTCCACGATCCGGGCTGGACTAAGGGCATTGGCGATATAAGTCGATGGATCGGGAGACCAACGGATCACATCGATCTTCTCATTGCGCAGCTCCGCTACAACCGCTTGGATCCTGGACCCTCGGGCGCCAATACAGGCCCCTACCGGATCCACATCCCGTTCTAAGGTATCCACCGCGATCTTGGTGCGAGGACCCACATTGCGAGACGGGGGATTGGCCTCCCGAGCCACCGCCACGATCCGCACCACCTCATCCTCGATCTCCGGCACCTCATTGGCGAACAGATAGACCACTAGGCCCGCATCCGCCCGTGACACCATCAACTGAGGACCTCGCCGAGATCCCTCATGCACCTTCTTCAGGTACACCCGCATACTGGCCCCTGCCGTGTAGCGATCACTGGCCAACTGCTCCCGCTTGGGCAGCTCCGCCTCCACCTCCGTCTGACCGAAGCCACTGGACACCGCCATGATCACCGTCTGCCGCTCCATCCGCAGTACCCGCGCCTGCAGAACCGTACTCTCCAGCTCCCGGAACTCCTCCTGGATCAGTTTGCGCTGTTGATCCCGTAGCTTCTGAGCCAACACCTGCTTGGTCTGAATGGCGGCCATACGCCCGAACTCCGCCTGCTCGGGGGTGACATCATCGGTGACCTCCCAGCCCACTTCCGCCTCTGGGTAATCCCGCCGCACATCATCGATGGAGATCTCGTGATCTGGGATCTGGACTTGATCGACGATGGTTTTGGTGGCCAAGACCCGGAAGCCGCCGCCATCCACATCCAGCTCCACATCAAAATTGTCGAAATAACCCTCCTCAAAGATGCTGCTATCCCGTTGGATGGTCTTGCGGTAACGCTCATAGCCCTTCAGCAGGGCCTCACGGATCGCATCCGTCACCGCATGTCGTGGCAGATTGCGCTCCCGACTGATCACTTCCACCATCTCCGTTAGTCCCGGCAAAGGCAACATGGACACGAGCTTGACTCCTTGTTTTGACGTATTGATTTATTCAATTGAGGTTGAGTGGGGCGGATCTCACTCTAAGATCCTTCCTGTAACACCACCCGTTGGACCGCACTGCGCGGCAGCTTCACCGGTCGCCCCTTCTGAGACAGGATCAGCTGTTGCTCATCCCGACCGATCAAACTCCCCTGCCATTCCGTTCGTCCTTTGTGAGGCGGATCCAGACTCACCTGTACCGGAAACCCTTTGAACACGGTAAAGTCCCGATCACTGGTCAACACCCCATCTAGGCCCGGACTGGAGATCTCCAACACATAGTTACTCTCCACCAGATCCACCTCATCCAGGCGATTGCCCAATACCTCGCTCATCACCTCACAGTGGGCATGACTGGTATCCCGCTCCGGATCCAGCGGTCGGATATCAACCCGCAAGACGGGCGGATATTGATTGGTGTGGAAGACCACATTGACCAGTTCCAGGCCCAATTCCTCAGCAACGGGATGAGCCAGGGCCTCCACCTGGGTAACCAAAGGGTGAACCATGATCGATTCGATAACGAGAGTGTCCAAGGGGGCTTGGGAGACGGTCAGTTCGGGAGAGAGCACCCCAAAAATAGAAAAAAGTGGGATGATCCCACTCCTGCACCGCCTGACGAGAAGATGGATCACAGATCCAGGCCGCCCGCCCAAGCTTTCGTTGATCTCACTATAGCCGAAACGATCCGTAACGTGGGTTGATCCCGACCGTGAGTCCCACCGACGTCTTCCGCTATGATCAGGCCAGCTTCCCCTGCTGTAGACTTTGATCCTTCATGTTGTCCGTTCGCTCCCTCACCTATCATCCCGCTGCTACCCCTCAACCCATCCTGCAGGATCTGTCTCTGCAACTGGAACCTCAGCAACTGGGGCTGATCGTCGGATCCAGTGGGGCAGGCAAGAGTACCTTGTTGGAGATCCTGGCGGGGTTGGCGAAACCGACTCGGGGCCAGGTGTGTTGGCATAACTCAGTGGTCCAACCGGCTCAGCTGCGAGCTATGGCGGGTCTGGTGTTTCAGTTTCCGGAGCGACACTTCTGTGGCCTGACGGTTCTGGAGGAGCTACGGTTTGGTCATCCTGAGCTGTTGGAGAAGGATATTCATCGGGCTCTGGCCCAGGTGGGGCTGTCCGAGATCCCCTTACGTCGTTCTCCCAATCGCCTGAGTGGTGGTCAACAGCGGCGACTGGCTCTGGCAGTACAACTGATCCGATCCCCGTTTCTGTTGTTGCTAGATGAGCCCACGGCAGGATTGGACTGGTCTGTACGTCGTCAGCTGATCTCGTTATTGGCCTCCCTCAAGTCCTCCTGGTCGATCCTGGTGGTGACCCATGATCCGGATGAATTAAGCTCCCTGGCGGATGTGCAGTGGGAATTGATACGGGGGCAATTACAGCCTAACCGTAGCAATCTACTGGTGTCTTAGGGGCGGGGGATCATGGGGCAACTGAAACGTGTGTTTGATCTATTTGTTGATCGATGTCGGGATGATCGGTTCCTGGAGGCGTTGCAGTGGCTGGTGGGTGTGATCACCAAGGTTTTGGCCGTAGCCATGGTGGCAGTGATCCTGACTATGTTGATCGATTTGACTCTCTATTTGATTCAATCGATCTTCTCAGGCACTAAGTTCCTGTTCATCGGGGTGACCGAGGTATTTGGCGCCTTCTTGAGCATCCTGATCGCATTAGAGCTATTGGAGAATATCACGGCCTATTTGAAACGACATATCGTCCAGATCGAGCTGGTGATCGGCACCTCTTTGATCGCTGTGGCTCGTAAGATCATCATCTTAGATTTTGAAAAGGTTGATGGAGTAGATCTGATCGGTCTATCCCTAGCGATCGCGGCCCTTTCCCTCAGCTATTGGATCGTACGCCGGTCGAATCTACAGGATCAGGGGGAGAAGTGACGGTGTCATGGATCTCACTCTAAGTTGCATCTCAAGCTGAGCTGGGGGTCTGTGTTCTTCTACTCCCTCAAGCCCGAATGGCTGTCCGCAGGGAGGTCTCCAGATCCAGGATCTGATCGCAGACTCGATCCAAAAGGGGTCGATCATGGCTGATCACCAGTAATCCCAGCTGACGATGTTGGGCAAGGGTGAGGACGGCTTGCCAGATCAGAGCTTGGGTGTTGGCATCCAGCATCGCGGTCATCTCATCACAGATCAGATAACGGGTTTGAGGTCCTAGGGCTCGGGCCACAGCGATCCGTTGTAGTTCCCCCCCACTCAGCTCATGGGGCCAACGGTTGAGCCAGCTGGGATCGATACTGAGTTGTTGAAGTTGCTCCGGATCAGGCTCTCCGGCCTCATTCAGGATCTGTCGGATCCGCCAGCGGGGGTTGACTGCCAGTTCTGGGTTTTGCAAGATCAGTTGAACCGGATGATACCCTTGGGTCGGTAAAGGCTTGCCTTCTAAAGTCACCTGTCCTTCTATGGGGATCAGATATCCCGCCAATATCTTAGCCAGTGTGGTCTTGCCGTAGCCGCTGGGGCCATAGAGTCCCACCCGTTCACCGGGTCCTAGGGAGATCGATCGGTTACGCAGGATCCATCTGGGTTGGGATCCATACCGATAGCCCAGATCTTCACCCTTCAGCATGAAAACACCTCACCCAACCCTCATCAACAGCAGTCAGCTCCGGACGAGATCCTCGACAGATCTCAGTTACCCATGGACAGCGATCGGCAAATAGACAGCCCTGGGGTAGATCATCGGGATTGGGCTGGGATCCGGGTACAGGAATAAAGGCATTGCGGGGTAAAGATTGCCACAGGGCTTGGCTGTAGGGATGGCGGAGCCGGTTCTCGGCAAAATCTTGAGGCCGAGCAATCTCCACTGTGGTACCCGCATAGAACACCGCGACTCGATCCGCGATCTGGAGAGCGGCCTCGATATCATGGGTAATCAAGATCACACCTCGTCCCTCGTTCGCCAACTCCCGCAGGTGATTTAGGGTCTCCGTCACGATCTCGGGATGTAATCCTGGGGTGGGTTCATCGGCGATCAACAGTTGAGCTTGACCGATGGCAGCAGTGGATACCAACACCCGGCGAGCCATGCCCCCTGAAAGCTGAAAGGGATACAGACGTTGCACAGAGGGATCCAGATCGTAGCGTTCCATCACCGCTGTCATGGCTTGGGGCACCGTTGCCCCCTTCAACCCATTCAAGCGAGCCGCCCGTTTGATCTGAGATCCTACGGACTTGAGCGGATCCAAATAGCCAATGGACTGAGGGATCAGGGCGATGGCTCGGCCCCGTAGCTGTTGTTGACGCTGGGGTGTGAGCTGTTGATCTTGAAACTGAATCTGACCTCCGATCTGGGCATTATGAGGCAGGATCCCCAGTACCGCATGGGCTAACAGACTCTTACCGGAGCCGCTGGATCCCACCACCGCCACCACCTCCCCCGCCTGGACAGAGAGATCCAGATCTGAGATCGGGGTGACCTGCTTCTGGGTGAGTCCCTGATCGTAAAGGGTGAAGCTGACGCTTAAGTTTTCAACCGTTAGCATCTCTACTCCTGGCTCCGTTTGGGATCCCATAGGGCATGTAGATTGCCCCCTAAAATATCGAAGGCTTTGACACAGATCAGTAGGGCCAGTCCGGGAAATACCCCCAGCCACCAATAACCTGTGGAGAGATGACGCATGGACTCCGACAGGATGATGCCGATGGCCGGTGTGTGAGGGGAGAGGCCGATGCCAATGAAAGATAGCCCCGCCTCATGCAGGATCGCGTGGGGAAACAACAGGATCAGGCCCACCATAAATTGGGGCACGACATGGGGCACCATATGATGACGAGCGATCCAGCTTCTAGACTTACCCAGCTTGCGGGAGACCTGCACATAATCCGAGCTCCGCACCTGCAATACCTCTGCCCGCACGATCCGGGCCAGACTGGTCCAATGGGTACAGGCCACCGCAATGATCACCCCGTTCAAACCACCCCCCACGGCAAAAGCGATCAGGATCAACAACACCAAATGGGGCAAGCTCATAAACAGATCGATGATCCAGGTGATCACCCCATCCACCCAGCCCCCCAGAGAGCCGGAGAGCACTCCCAGGATCGTTCCCAACACTGCACTGATCCCTGCTGCTAACAAACCCACCCGCAGACTCAAACTCAGACCATGCAATGTGCGGGTCCACATATCTCGACCCAACCAGTCCGTGCCGAAGGGATGATCCCAATCAGGAGAAAGGTTGCGATCCCCCAGAGAGGTACTCAATCCCCCATCCCCCAACCACCAGGGGGAGAACAGGATCACCAACAAAGCCACGCTACAGATCCCGATGATCCCTAGGGTGCGTTGACGACGGTTACCCAGGATCGGCCATAGCCAGGGTGCAGATCGAGAGGTGGATGGATCCAGGGCTGTCATCGCTCACCTCCCAGACGAATGCGTGGATCGATCAGCTGATAGCTCAGGTCCGCCAGGGTGTTGCCGGTATAGACGAACAGGGCACTGAACAATACGATCCCCACCAATAAGGGCACATCGCTCCGTAAGGCCGCCTCCACCGTGGCTTGACCCAGACCAGGGTAGGCATACACTTGTTCCGCCAGAACGGATCCGCCGAACAATTCACTCAGGGAGGCGAACTGCAAGGTGATCGCGGGCAGGGCAATGTTGCGCAGGCCATGGTGCCAGATGAAGCTGGCGCGGGTCTCCCCTTGAGCAAAGGCGAACAGCGCGAAATCACTATTCAAGATCTCGATCAATTTCTGGCGAGTATGCAGGGCGATATTGGCAATGCCGATCACACTGAGGGTGAGAGCTGGCAGGAGGAGGTGATGGATCCGTTGCCCGATCGTCACCTCCTCAGGCAAAACCCCCGGTGGACTGGCACAACAGATCGGTGTCCATCCCAAAGAGACGGAGAACAGGATCAACAACAACAATCCCACCCAGAAGGTAGGGCTGGAGGAAAGGGTATAGGCATAGAGGCGGATCCCCTGATCGAGCCAAGAGCCCGCCGTCATCCCTGCCCAGATCCCCAAGGCCAAACCCAAAATCCCCGAGAGGATCCAGGCCAGAAATAACAGATTGAAGGAGGCAGCAAAGCGGGTGGCGATGGTTTGGGTGACCGGCTGATTGAACACCATCGAGATCCCCAAATTGCCCTGCAAGAGTTGTGTAAACCACTGCCAGAAGCGGGGGATCAAAGGTTGATCCAAACCCCAACGGGCAGCGATCTGGGCTTGTTGCTCCGGCCCCACCAACATCATGTCGGCCCCAATGTAGGCTTCCACAGGATCAATAGGAGAAAGACTTATCAGTAGAAAGGTACAGAGACAGACCGCCAGAAGAAGCAGCACCAGCTTCCCAGATCGGATCGCTAAAAACCGCAGGAGGGAACGGCAGATCGGGGGCACCTTATTCTCCTTCGGTCTCAGAGGTCCAGGTCCAGGTGGCGATATTGGCCGTGATCGGCCAGCCATGGCCATGGGGTTGCACTTGCGGATCGCCGATCTCCAGACAATCATCCACAAAGTAGGTGTGATCGAGATTCACCAACCAGGCCCAGGCCGCATCCCCCTTGGTGGTAAAGCCCTCCTCACCATTCCATTGAGCCGCCCGCCAGTAGACGATCGCCTCCTCCTCCGTGGGAGCACCCAGAGCCAGATCCAGCAGATCATCCACCTCCGAATTCTCATAGAAGCCCGCGTTGAAGGATCTCACCCCAGCCATGGAGCTGTGATACAGGTTGTAGACCTCCGTAGGATCATGGCTCCCCCAACCGAACAGGACCGCGTTGCTATGCATCAGGGTCCGGATCTCCTCCCAGCTACGCCCCTCCGCATTCATCCGGATCCCCAGGGGTTGGATCATATCCGCCGCCGCCAAGGCCAGTGCTTGACGGGTGCTATCGGTGGCAGGGTAGACCAGGGTGAACTCCGCCTGCAGATCCCCTTTATCCAGGATCCCGTCCCCATCGCGATCTTCCCAGCCTCCATCCGCCAGGATCTGCTCAGCTCGCTCTAGATCCGCATCATTGATATCCGCCTCCGCTTCCTCCCAGGGCAGACCACTCACGGGTCCATAGGCTGGGGATCCATACCCCTCCAGCACCCCATCCACCAGAGTCTCCCGATCGAGAGCATAATTGATTGCCTGACGCAGCGCTGGATCAGCAGTGACATCATTGCCAATGGGGTGACCCAGATCGGAAGTATCCCCGGCTTCCGTTTGAAAAGGAAACATGATGCCCCGGTTATCGACGCTCTCCACGTCATATAAGGTCATGCCCTCGATCTCCTGGATCGCCAACGCCTGAGGCACACTCACCACCTGAGCCTGTCCCGCTTGAGCGGCAGCAAAGGCGGTATCCTCCTCCGCAAACAAAAACACCAACCGTTGGATGGCGGGCTCCCCCTCGTAATAGTCTGGATTAGCCTCCACGATCAGCTGCTGGCCCTCCTGCCACTGCACAAAGGTATAGGGACCTGAGCCCACCGGGTTACGCGCATACTCCGCCCCATGGGCATGTTCCGGCACGATCCCCAGGGTGATCAATCGATTCACAAAAGTGCTGCGGGGCTCCTCTAGGCGCAACTCCACCTCATAGGGACCCGTGGCCACAGCCTCCTCAAAGCCCGACAGATCTACCACACCCCCCTGCTCAGCGGCGGTATTGAAGGTATAGGCTACATCCTCAGCCGTCAGAGGTTCCCCATCCGTAAACATGACATCCTCCCGGATCTGAACGGTCCAGAGGGTGCCCGCCTCATTCACCTGCCAATCTGTCGCCAGATCGTTGACGATATTGAGATCCTCATCCCGCTTCAGCAAGGTGCTTTGAAAGAGAGGAGAGCCATAGCGCCCCCACCCCAAGGTGGGATCGAAGCCATCATCCGGTTCCCCTTGAATAGCCAGAACGATCTGATCTTTGGAGTCTGCCGCCTGAGCCCATCCAGTCCCAAGGGGACACAACAGAGATCCGGCCAGGAGGGCAGCGGTTAGGGTCAGTGCGGAGCGGTAGATAGCCATAGTGGATAGATCAATTGCGATAGGAGTGAAGCCAAAAGTGGATCTTAGCCAGAAGGATAATATCGGAGTCTCCCCAAAATCTGCAATGCAGTAGGGGGGGATATCGGCATCCCAGATCGGCCATTGTCAACCGCACATCACCTCAGAGATCCCCCGCGGGGGGATGGGGTAGCTAAGAGAAGAAGCCATGCTTGACAAAACTTAACAATGCAGCCATATTGGGGGTGTTGATATCCATTTGGGAGGATCGCGATGTCAGGGAATGAGCCAAAATTCGGATTTACAGACTTTGCTGAGAAGTGGAATGGCCGTCTGGCCATGCTCGGTTTTGTGATCAGTATCGCTGTCGAGTATGCAACCGGTCATAGCGTCTTGGGCCAACTGTTCTGATTAATCTGAAAGTTGATCGAAGATCTCTGTCGTTGATTTAGGATCAGACCCACCCCAACCCCTCCCAGGAGGGGCTTTTTCTATATTGCCCTAGTATCGATCTCGCTATAATCAAGGGTCAGTAGATCCGCAAGAACGTTTATACAGACTGTATAGACTGTGTCAAAGCAATTTTGCCGATCTACTTGCTGTGGCTCAAGCAGGAGCGATCATGTTGCAATCTGTGGTCCCCGATCTCTATCCCGACTCTGATGGTCAACCCATGGCGGATAATACGGAACAGTACCAGTGGATTGTGCGCTTGGTATCTAACCTACAGGTCTTACTGCAGGATCAAACGGCCTTTGTCGCAGGTGATCTGTTGTGGTATGGGGTTCCCTTACCCCCTTCTGCCCTGTCATCTCTAACTGAGATTATCCGATATATCGAACAGGAACTGGATCAGACAAAAGCGACTGAGGCAGAAGTAACGTTTGGGATCCAGATCGAAGCAAATGGTGGGATCATCGTCTCGCAGGGTCAGTCGGATGCAAATTTTACATTCAAGCTACGCTGGGACAGGCACTCCTAAATAAGCAGTAGCTAATACAGGTTGAAAGGAACAATGATCGACCCCATTTTGGATGAGATTGATCAGCTCATGAGGATCACCTCGGAACAGGCAGATGAGCAGATCCATGAGTTACTTGTAGGAGCTAAAACTACGCTGCTTCAAGAAGTTGACTCTGAGAGTCAGCAAGTTGGGACAGAGATTGTTGACAGGGTAGTCTTCCAAGTTAACAGCGTGAAACAGAGAATGACGGAGGGAAGACGCTTCCCCTATCGTGAGGCGCCCACCTCGGTCTGATCTGACTTCGATTGAGCTTCCTGATGAGCTTGCTTGAGCTGCTCGATTAACTCTCTCCGCCGATCGTACAGTCGCTTAAGAGGCCGAGTTTCAACCTTAGTCAAACAGTAGGCCGTTAACAGAGGCATGGCAATGGTTGAGTCACTATACACCACGATCGTCCCCGGCAACAGATCCGGATCCACCTTGCCCCAAGACACAGCTTCAGAAGGTGTCGCCCCCGATAGACCCCCTGTATCTGGTCTAGCATCCGTCACCTGTAAAAAGAAGTCATGGCCCCGTTCCTCGATCCCCAACACCTCCTGGATCTGAGGCTCCGTCTGCAACATAAAATTCTTTGGCGATCCGCCCCCTAAGATCCAAACCCCACTGGCTCCCCCAGAGCGTTTGGCCTCCAGAACGATGGCCGCTGTCTCGTTCACATCCAGAGAGACATCGATCATAGGTCCCTGATCGTGTAAAGCCAAGGCCGCTACATTCATGCCAATGGAGCTATCCCCTGGACTGGAGGTGTAAACCGGCACGCCATAACGATAGGCAGCCGCCAACAGCGACTTATCTTTGAGTCCCAAAGCCTCCTCACGAGCTGCGACATATTTACCACAGAGATGATGAAACTCCGCTGTGCCCATGCGCCGATTGAACTCCGGTTGAGCCATGATCTGACGAAAGAATTGATCTGTGGACAGCAACACATCATATTCAAAGAAGATGTCATAGATCCGGACCACCCCTTCCTCTTTCAGGATCACATCGCTGATGTCATGGCGTCCCTGATGGAGGGCTAAGCCGATACCAAAATGAGTGTCGTGATAGAGATTGGCCCCCGTAGAGACGATCCAATCCACAAATCCTGCCTTGATCAGAGGGATCACCGCTGAGATCCCCAAACCTGCTGGTGTCAATGCTCCCGTCAAACTCAGCCCCAGAGTTACCCCAGGTTTCAACATCCGCTCAGACAATAGCTGACAGGCTTCCCGTAACCGGCCCGAGTTGTAGGAGGAGAAGGTCTGATCGATCAGCTCCGTGACGGAGATCCCCGCCGTGATCGGTTGAGGATCGATCCGACGTCCTTGCAGAAACCGATTGGGGTGAGTAGACATCGTAACGTTACCCGAGATGAGACAGACCCTCTATCCTATTGTTTGGTATTTGGATCCGTCAAGGCTATCTAGGCTCGATCCAGGCCCTTCCCCAACCACAGAGACCCAGCAAACTCTACGCTACGTCTGATCCGGGTGTCTCAACCGGAGTGGCGATGGCCATACCTTAGGTATGATCACCTGTTAGGATTTGCTGGCGTCTGCTGCCTGGATCATGGCCACAGCCCGCTGCCGATCCACCTTGGCTTGCATACGAGCTTGTTTATCCTCGGAGCTGCTGAGGATCCGATCGGCTTCGGCCTGAGCTGCTGTGGCAGCCTCCCGGTCGATCTCAGGCCCCTGTTCGGCTCGATTCACCAACACCGTTACCTCATTTTCCTCAACCTCGGCGAAGCCACCCATCACTGCGATGGCGTTCCACTGGCCCTCCGCCTTGATCCGCATCACCCCGGTGCCCAGAGCCGTGAGCAGGGGAGCGTGATCGGACAAGATGCCCAACTGTCCAGAGGTAGCGGGCAGGATCACCTCATCACTGGGGCCATCCCAAATGGTTTGATCGGGGGTAATCACACGAACGGTTAGTGTCACGGAAGCTCCTCCTGCCATCGAGCGGGGTCAAAATCCTCAAGATCAGCCCATGTAGCCGATTGACCCTTATCCTACCGCACTGGCTGTCCCTTCTTGATCTCTAGATTCGGGGTGGAGTTGGGAAGTGAGCTAGGGTAGGTCTACCCACAGATCTCTCAGGATCAACCATGTCACTGCAGACCGGATCCGTTGCCCTACCTCGGTTGGAAAATGGGGATCATCTGACCCGTGTGGAGTTTGAGCGGCGTTACAGTGCTGCGCCTGAACTCAAGAAGGCAGAATTGATCGAAGGAGTGGTGTATATGCCTTCCCCCGTGGGAGCGTATCACGCTGAACCTCATGGAATGATGGCCATCTGGTTGGGCACCTATGGGGTGATGACTGGAGGATCAAAGATGTTGATCGAGCCTTCTGTTCGCTTGGATCTAGACAATGAGCCTCAGCCAGATCTAATCTTGCGGGCCATTGATGAGGGATCCTCTTGGATCGGCGGGGATGGTTATGTGGAGGGAGCTCCTGAGTTGGTGGTGGAGATCGCAGCTAGTAGCGTGTCGATCGATCTGAACCAGAAGCTGAATGTGTATCGGCGCAATGGGGTGCAAGAGTACCTGGTCTGGCGAGTGGAGGAGTTTCAGATCGATTGGTTTGAACTCCACGGTGGGGAGTACCGATCCTTAGTGGCTGATCCAGAGGGGATCATTCGATCGAGGGTGTTTCCAGGGCTATGGCTGCAGACTGAGGCTGTGTTGCAAGAGGATATGTCTACAGTCTTGATGACTTTGCAGCAAGGGATCCGGACGGTTGAGGGGAGTGGACCCGGTTAGGGATCGGCTAGACTGAGGCATCGCGATCACGGTTTTGGGTTAGGAAACACCATGGTGTATGCTGTCGTCTCACCTGAGATCATTCAGTTACCCGCGGGGGCGGTGGTACGGTTACCGGCTACCTGGCAGGAGTATCAGATCCTCTGTCAACTCCGAGGGGGGAAGTCGATCCCGCGCCTCAAGTTTCAATCTGGGGAGGTTTTACTGATGTCTCCTCTGCCTCAGCATGGACGAGATGCTAGTTTGATCGCTGATATCATCAAGGTTCTGTTAGATCATCACGATCAAGAATACGATTCCTTCACTCCCATCACGATGCAGATCCCTGAGGAAAGAGGGATTGAACCAGACTATTGTTTTTATATCGATCACTGGTTAGCAGTTTCGGGTAAGGACCGGATCGATTGGACGATAGATCCGCCGCCCGATCTGGTGTTGGAGATCGATGTCACGAGTTATTCGGATGCGCAAGATTATCTACCCTATCAGATCCCTGAGATCTGGGTATTTCGGGATCAGCAGCTAACGATATATGGGTTACAAGAGGGTGGCTATAGTGTCCGATCTCGGAGTTGGTATTTTCCAGATGTAGATCTGGGTGAGGTGATCGGTCGTTGTCTGCGGATGGCTTACGAGCGGAATACGAGTGCGGCGATCCGGGAATTGAGGAGTAGACTATGACTGTCATTATAGGAGAACTACTAGCTTTTCTTCTAGGAATTCTGATGGCGGTTCTTCTAGGGAGACTGCGAGATGATCTACGTGCTCTTCAACCTCCACAACGATCGCGCGTCATCAGTCAAAAATTCTTTCGTCAAGCCGAAGCCCAAACTTTATCCAATAGTCCAGATCTATTTCAAGTCAACAAGATCACAGGCCAACTCCAGCCTTACACGCCTTTCCCCGTCCGGATCACTCCAGATATCACCACAGGTCAAGATGTTTCTGATCTCTACAAACGAGCTTGTAAGAAATCTCATTTCGGGATCCTGATCTACAAAGACCCTCCCGACTCGTTAGCCCGCATTCGGATCGCAGAGGCTCAACTCAAGGATAACTGTGTGATCACCCCGATCCCGTTTGCTGCGATCGAGAAAGTCTTGCCGGATCCATTAGCTTGTAATAAGCTGCTATCCAAGTACACCGATCGGTATCTCTCTGGCCCTAATTTCTTTGAAGACAGGAATGCTATCAGTGACTCATTTATGTTCTTTGGGCGGACCCAGATCCTTAACCGACTCAAAGAGGACCTGATCCGACGCCAGGGGATCCATCTGCTCGGCTTACGTAAGACAGGAAAAACCTCTACGATCCTGCAGCTGGGCTATA
>CAYSEO010000076.1:0-15183 GCA_964429885.1 uncultured bacterium | reverse complement strand
CAAGCCCCTCAGTTACGAGAAAACCCCTGGGATTTAAACTGTTGGCCGGTAAATCGGGCGTATCGCACCTCACTTGAAGGCGGGATCCCAGTAATGGCCACGAGGCCCATCAACGTTTCCTCAAAATAGATCACCCCACCCATGCGCCCCTGGACATCAAACACACCATGTAGAAACTGATGTTCTGGGATCTGGGTCAAGAGCAGGTTCCCCATCTTGCCCTGCTTACCAAACAGTTGCTTACAGAGCTGCTTGATCACCGACTCCACCAAGGCATGGTAGGCCCGATCCCCCAGATCCGTGAACGCTTTGTGATCGGCGAAATGATCCATGAAGTACAACCAGATGGTGGCCAGCTCCTTTTCCTGGGAGAGCTTTTGTTTCAGGTCCTGTAACCGATCCAGATCTGGGATCATGCTCGTTCGGCCTCCCTCCTCTTTACTCCGAGATCATAATCGACTCTTGACCAGACTCGGGGCACGGGATGGTGAAAACCGTATCGACTCTTTATAGTACCAAATCATACCTGGTCGAGCCCGATCTCGAAAGCAGAGGGACAAAGACTGCGGTATGATGTTACGCATGGCTCCAAATCTCCCAGCCATTCAGAGGATCATTGATAAAAGGGTCGACCATCGCTGAATTATGGATCCATCAATCAGTCTCGGCAAGGCCCTAGATCGGCTTCTGGTGCGTTATAAAGGTTACCTGACCGCCAAGGATCTGGTGAGCAGTGCCCGAGCCAGCGGCTCTCGTGTCTCTGAGCAGATGTTGAGTGGTTTTCGCAACGGCAGGCCTATTCAGACCAATAATCTGGAGGTGTTTCTCTCAGAGCTCCCGCCCGATCTGCGACAGGAGTATTGGTTGGACCTACTGGGGCACGATGAGGAGCTGTTGACACTGATCATCTACTCCGCTCCGCTCCCCGAGTTGCTCAGTCTGATCGCCGATCGGATGCGCCATGAGTACCAGGAGCAAGATCACCCTAGACCCCGATGAGGTGGGAGCCTGTGACCCCACTCAGCCTGATGGCTCCCATCCCTCCGGGACTTCAGGGATCACTTGGCCATCGATCGTTGTAGGCTCATGTACCGAGCCAGGATCCCTTGCAGACGGGTGTTCTGGGCATAGGACTGTTTGGAGAATTGCAGGGCGGCCTTGGCGGTGACCTCCGACAGGGTGGGATAGACATGGATCCCGGTCAACGTTTTAACCGACAACTTGTTGTTCATCGCCAACACGATCTCACTGATCAGATCCCCAGCGGACTTGCCGACGATATGTCCCCCTAGGATCTGGCCCTTCGCGTCGGTGATGATCTTACAGAACCCTTGGGTGGCCCCTTCCGCTTGACCCCGATCCACCTCCTCATACTCATGCTTGAGCACCCGGATGTTGTCCTTGCCATATTTCTGTTGAGCCTCTGCCTCCGTCAGACCCACCCGCGCGAGCTCCGGATCAGTGAAAGTGGCCCAGGGGATGACTCGATAGCTGACAGGTCGGCGCAGGAAACCCAAGATGCCTGGGATCAGCACCGCATTGGTTAGCACCGTCACCGCTTCAAAGCCCGCCACATGGGTGAACTGGTAGCCGCCGATCACATCCCCACAGCCGAAGATCCGGGGGTTGGAGGTTTGGAGTTTGTCGTTGACCTTGACTCCAGAGCGATCGTAGGCCACCTGAGCGGCTTCTAAACCGAGGGACTCCACATTAGGGACCCGACCCGAGGCCACCACGATCTCGTCCACCGCCAGCCGTTTGCCACTTTTGAGCAACAGATGCTTCTTGCCCCCCTGGAGAGCCGCTTGGGCCGCCCGATCCTGATTGATGATCGTGATCCCTTCGGACTCCAACTGTCTCTGCACGACGGCAGCCGCTTCAGGATCTTCTTTGGGCAGGATCTGGGGTTTACTGCCCCCAATGATCGTCACCTTCGATCCCAGCCGGGATAGGGCTTGGCCCAGCTCACAGCCGATCGGTCCCCCACCGATCACCGCCACCGATTCCGGTCGCCGGGTTAGATCGAAGATCTGCTCATTGGTAATGAAGCCCACTTCATCTAACCCCTTGACCTCCGGGATCAGAGCTCGAGACCCAGTGGAGATCACAAAGGCTCTAGCTCGGTATTGTTTACCATTCACCTCAAAGGTCTTGGGATCGAGGAACTTGCCGCTGCCGAACACCAGATCCACCCCCAGGTTACGGAAGCGCTCGGGGGAATCCGCATGCTCGGAGATGAACTGCTGGGCTCCCTTGATGTGGTGATACACCTTCAGGTAATCCACGTTGGGGCCGGTGCCATTGATGCCGGTGCCGGTGAGCAGGCCATGACGAGCTGCCTGGGTGGCCTCATGCACCTGATCCGCCATATGGATCAGAGACTTACTGGGCACACAGCCATACCAGAGACAATCTCCGCCGATCCGTTCCTCCTTCTCCACCAACAGCACCTTCGCCTTGAGCTGAGCCGCAGCACTGGCCACCACCAGACCTCCCGATCCAGCCCCGATCACCACAACATCGTAGGGAACCGCCATAGTCTCTACTCCTGTAACAAACGTCTACTCAATGCTCAAATGAAATGACCGATAGATCTGGCAATCAGGGTCTGAGATCGATCGATGTCCTTGACTTGACTCAAGTGTAGAGGAGCCGTCTGAGGCTGGCCTGAACTCGGGTTGAGTTTCCTAAGAAGATTGCTTGAGATCCGTTCCCCAACGGCGTTGCACTGCATCCGGGGTGAGCTGGATCGTGGGCACTTTCGGGCTACTCAGGTCGATATAGTCGATGTCCTGGGGGGAGACACTGCTATATCGCCGTAGCTCCCGCATCTGATCCAGGGCCTGCAGTTGATCGGTGAGCTGATTGGACAGCTGCCCCAGATGGACCCGCCCCAGCTCTGTCTCTAGGGCCAACCCCTGATCGAACTGCCAATCCACAGTCTGGATCTGAATGGAGCTCTGGGCCAGGTGCTGTAACAACTCGGTCCAGTCCTGGGGAGAGTGATGCTCCCAACCCAGGATCTGCAGGGGTAGATCTTTCGCCTCCAGATTGGGATAAAGATCCAGGGGCAACCAGATCCCCTCCTCATCCACCAGTCCGGGGACACCCTCTACGGTGCTACGGGCAATGGGCTGCCGTTCCTCCACCTGGACAATCAACTGTGGGGGTAGGAGCTGACGGGTGACATAGGCAGCTTTGAGGGGGCTATGACGGGTCTGATCGGGGGAGACATTGGCGGGGAGGGAGAGGGGCGGGGCACTGGAGTAGAGTAGCTGTCGTTCCAGCTGTTGGGGATGGATATGCCATAGGTAGGTGGGCAAGGTGAGACCCAGTTGCTCTCGGATCACCTCATCCCTGAGCCACTGATTGCCCTCCACTCGGATCTGCTCCGCTGACTGCAGTTGCCAGTGGGGTTGACGCACGATCAAGATCAGACCCAACAGCAAGGTTGAGGCTGCCCCCACTCGCCAGAGGCCCCGCAGCACCTGATTGCGACGGCGCTGTTGCAGCTGTTTGCGTCGCTGCCGTAACTGTTCACGGGTGGGAGCAGCCAGGTTCATGGTCACCTTCTTGGTTCCTGATCACCACAGCGGGATCAGCAGCCTGCATCGGATCCTCTGTGCTAGTGGTTATATCGGAGCCAGGCCCCGATCGCCAGCAAGAAATCCCAGCTAACCCTCCTCGTATTCCTCCAACTGATCCTGACGAAACCAGATGGGTGGGGTAGGGACGGTGACAAACTTAACGAGAGCGTGATCATCAGTCGTCTCCAACACCTGACCTTTGGTGGTGAAGACATACTCCGGGATCATGGGATCGTTGGCCTGAGCCTCCAGGGAGTTCTGGAGCTTGTCGCGCACCGCTCGCACCATAGCATTCCGTTTGATCGCCATCGCCCTTACCTTTGTAAAGCCAAAACACCTCTTAGTTTACGGACCCGATCTCGACTTCTGTCAAGGGTAATGCGGATCACGGTAGACAACTCAACGCAGATGTTTGACGAAGACCTGATCACACCGTTGGGTGGTGAGCTCACAGGCGGGGTTCTCAGGGGGCTGGTAGCCGCAGCGTTGATACAGTCGGATCGCTGCCTGAAACACACTGGAAGTCTCGATCCAGATGGCTTCATAGCCCCGCTCAGCGATCAACTGCTCCAACATCTGTAACATAAAGCACCCCAGTCCCCGACCCCGCATCTCCGGTCGAATGTACATCTTGCGCAGCTCCACCGCCCCTGGATGTCGCTCGATGGGAAAGAAGCCGCCACTGCCCACCAACCTCTCTGGATGCTCGATCACCCATAGCTCTCCTCCCCTAGCGTGGTAGTGCTGTTCCACCTCGATCACATCCCGATCGACGCTCTCCGGCTGCCAGGGCAGACCATATTCAGTGATGGCGGTGCGGACGATGCGGACGATCTCATCTCGATCCTGGGGGTGCCAGGGGCGGATCTGAAACTCACGAAATTGGATCGGGGTCTGTGTCGGCACTAGGGTATTCATTACTTAACCCAGGGATTCTTGCACTCCTTCCTTAGTTAACGGTACAAGAACAAAGCAGAACTGTTCGTGATTGACTGTGGCTCTCTCCACCCCTGCCTGGTGCTCCCCTCCCGATCCGGTGCCGTTGCCCCTGGATACGATCCATCTGTGGCGGGTGGATCTCAGGGGATCTGAGGGACAGATCCAGGAGCTGAGCCAGGTACTATCCCCGGACGAGCAGGAGCGAGCCCAGCGTTATCACTTTCAGCGGGATCGGCGGCGGTTCATTCTCAGTCGGGGGCAGCTACGGGTTCTGTTGGGTCGCTATCTGGATGCTGAGCCTCGGTCGATTCGATTTGACTACGGTCCCCGAGGCAAGCCTTCCCTTGAGGCTGAGGGGAAGCCATCCGATCTTGGCTTCAATGTCTCCCATTCTCAGGATCTGGCTCTGATGGCCTTCGTTTGGGGGCGGTCTGTGGGGGTGGATCTGGAATACATGCGCCCCATGTCGGATCTGGAGCAGCTCAGTCAGCGGTTCTTCAGCCCTCAGGAACATGGATTGATCTGTGCCCATCCTTCTCCCCAGCGACTGGAGGCATTTTTTCGGTTATGGACAGCCAAGGAGGCCTGTCTCAAGGCCTTAGGGGAGGGATTGATCGGGTTAGAGGGCACCGAGGTGAGCTTGACGGAGACGGGGGTAAACCTGGTGCGACTCCGATCCCAAACGGATCCGGATCAGATTGGGGCCTGGGGCTTACAACAGTGGGTCCCCGCTCCGGGATTTATGGCGACCCTGGCGACTCCTGAACCGATAGCCTGTTCTTTTTGGCAGCTGATCGCCGCGAGGCTTCCCTACCGCTAGTCCCAGGATCATATCTGTATCTCCCCCAAGATGATCTGGAATTAGAGACATATTATACTGGCAACATCCTATATTAAACCCCAATGGGTGCAAAGGTAAGGCAACATGAAGCGTCTGGTCCTCTGTTTCGATGGCACCTGGCAGAAACTGTCCAGTAGCTATCCCACGAATGTCGTTAAGATCGCTCAATCTATCAAACTGATGGGAGACGATGGGGTGCCCCAGCTGGTGTTTTATGACGAAGGGATCGGGACAGGGCAGTACAAGATCGATCGCTATGTCGGGGGAGGATTCGGTAAGGGGATCGATCAAAATATCCAAGATGGGTATCGGTTCCTCAGCCTCAACTATGTTAAAGGGGACGAGATCTATCTATTTGGATTTAGTCGCGGCGCCTACACTGCTCGCAGTCTAGCGGGTCTGATCCATTGGTTTGGCATTCCCGGTCGTCAGTTTATACGCCTCACCCCCCAGGCCTATGAGATCTATCGCACCTCCGGTTCCAGTCCCGAGCGACCTGAGGCTGTGGAGTTTCGTCAGCAGTACAGCATCGATCAGCCCGACATCACCCTATTGGCCTGTTGGGATACGGTAGGATCCTTGGGACTACCGAATGTGATCGATGGAATTAGCTTAGATGAAAACTTCAACAAACGGTACCAGTTCTACGACACCAATCTAGGGGAGAGAGTCAAATGTGCCCTCCATGCCGTCGCCATCGATGAACAACGGAGCACCTTCGATGCCACCCTCATGCAGAAGAATCCCCAGGTCCCCGATCAGATCCTGCGTCAGGTTTGGTTTCCTGGAGATCATGGGAGTATAGGCGGGGGCGAGGAGCCTAAGCGCGGCCTATCGGACGGTGCTCTGCAATGGATGATCGACTCTATTCAAGAGTTAAAGTTGGGCCTGTCCCTGGATCCTAATATGGTTGAGGATGGGATCAAACCTGATTACAAGATCTCCTTTGCACCGGATCAAGATCAGTGGACACTGCCCCAAAAGATCATGAACTTCTTCATGCACGTGCCTGGGGCCTCGATCCGAGCCTTACCCGACTCCTTTGAAGATCTGCATCTGAGTGTCAAACAACGATGGAAAGCAGTGGGAAGTTGGCGCCCCCAACATCTGCAGCAGCAGTTTGGGACCCTATTGGATCAATGGTCAGGGTGAAGAGTCTGACCCATTGCGATTTCTCGATCCGAGTCAGACAGGATCTTGACCTGGCGATAGATCTCCTTCGGGATGTAGGCGGACACTTGCTCATATGGTGGATCGGAACGCTTCCCCGGAGGCCTCTTGCTCAACGGGGCATCAAGTGCGGCGGCAACGACACCGGATCGGATCCGAATCCAGACCCTGAGCCATTCGGTAACTCAGGTGAATCCAAACGCCGATCCTGACGATGATCCGCCGCAATCTCTCCATCTTGGACTCGAATGATCCGGCGAGTTTGTTGGGCAACATCGGGTTCATGGGTCACGATCACCGTGGTCACCCCATGGGCATTCAGATCCCCCAATAGATCCATGATCTCTTGAGAGGTTTGGGTATCCAGAGCACCCGTGGGCTCATCCGCCAGCAGCAAGGAGGGTTGATTCACCAGTGCCCGCGCGATCGCCACCCGTTGTTGTTGGCCCCCCGATAGCTGACTGGGCTTATTGGTCATCCGATCCGCCAGCCCTACCTGAGTCAGAGCCCGTTCTGCCCGTTGCCGTCGTTCTGCCTGAGGCACACTGCCATAGATCATCGGCACCATCACATTCTCCAGAGCCGTGAGCCGAGGCATGAGATTGAACTGTTGAAACACGAACCCGATCATCTGGTTGCGGATGGCGGCGAGCTCCCGATCCTTCAGGGTGGTGATGTCTTGATCCTGTAGCAGATAGCGTCCCCGTGAGGCCCGATCCAGACAGCCCAGAATATTCATCAAGGTGGACTTCCCCGATCCAGAGGCCCCCATGATCGCCACATAGTCCCCCTCATGGATGGCCAGATCGATGGATTTAAGGGCATTCACCTCCACCTCCCCTAGGCGATAGGTCTTGCCGATCCCCTGGAGTTGGATCATGGCAGTGGGGTTAAGCGGATCAGTCATATCGATTAGTCTGTCCGGAGTGCAGCGATCGGATCCAATTTAGAGGCATTTCGGGCCGGGATCACCCCCGCCAAGAGCCCAATCAGGATAGAGACGGTGAAACTCACCCCCACATAGGTCACTGAGATCACAAACGGGATGCCCAACACCAGAGAGGCAGAGCCTGCGATCCCTACCCCCAGCACGATCCCCACCATACCCCCACTCAGGGACACCACCACCGCCTCGGTGAGAAACTGCAGTAGGATGGCCAGCTCCGTCGCTCCCAATGCCTTACGAATCCCGATCTCACGGGTCCGCTCCACCACCGACACCAACATGATATTGGCGATGCCGATCCCCCCCACCACCAACGAGATCGCCCCAATGGCCACGATCATCACCGTGAACAGATCCACCACCAACTCCAGAGCTGCCAGCAGATCCACCTGACTGGTAATGGTGAAATCATCCTCCTCCCCCGGCTGAATGTCATGGCGCAACCGCAGGAGATTAGACACCTGAAACTGAGCCGCATCTGCTAAATTCTCATCCCTGACCCTGACGAAGAAGCCAGTCAGAGCCAAACCCGACACCGCATTATTGCCCACGATCCGGCTGGCCATCGTGGTCACGGGCAGATAGACCTGCTCATCCGGATCCGCATTGCCCAGACCGCCCTTGGGGGTCATCACCCCCACCACCGTGTAGCGTTCCCCCTGGATGCGGATCTGTTTGCCGATCACATCCGGATCCTGATCGAGGAAGCGTGCCCAGGTCTTGGAGCCCAACACCGCCACCCGAGCCCCCCGCGCCGCATCCCGCTCCGAGAAGAACTCCCCCACCATCACCAGCCAATCCCGCACCTCGGGATAGTCCGCCGCCGTGCCCCTGATCGTGGTGAAGGTATTCTCCCCCTCATACACCAACTGGGCTCCACTCCTGAGGATCGCTGAGACCCCTGCCACCGCTGGAGCCTGTTCCTCCACCGCCCTAGCATCCTCCAATGTGAGGGTCGAAACCGCCCCCGAGCTCACCACCCCCGAGATCCGAGCGGGTCCCGCCAACACCAACATGACATTGGTGCCGAGGGACTGTAGGGTGCTCTCCGTTGCCTTCTGCACCCCCTGACCGATGGAACTGAGGGAGATCACCGAGCTGATCCCAATCACCACCCCCAACACGGTGAGGGCCGATCTCAGCTTATTGGCCCGTAGGCTCTCCACGGACATGCCCAGAATGTCATCGATGCCCGGTGTCGGCATGGGATCTATCCTCCTAACCCTAGAGCGAGATCAAGCTATCGCTATTGGCCCGGACCCCCTCCGGGAAGGTGATGTAAACGCGCTCATTCCCCCCTAGACCCATCTTCACCTCCGTCCTGCGGCCCACCGTCTCCCCGATCTCCAGGGGTACAAACTGGGGTTCCCCCTCTGGTCCCACCACGAACACCCCGATATCATTCTCCTGCCTGAGGATCGATACTGTGGGCACCGTCACCGCCTGTTGTAGCTCAGCCACCACGAAATCCACATCCACACTCATCCCAGGACGGAGTAACTGTTCTGGATCGGCAGCGGAGAGGATCACTTTAAAACTGATCACGTTCTGTTGGATCACCGCCTGAGGCGAGATCCGCTTCACCTGCCCCGTAAAGGTGCGATCGGGATAGGCATCCACCTGGATCTCGGCACTCTGGCCAGGCTGCAACCGACGAATATCGCTTTCGGCCACGTTCACCTCCACCTGATTGGGTCCGGCAATGGAGACCAGCGCTGAGCTCACCCGAGGGGTATCCCCCGATCCCACCTGTACGGAACTGGGGGTGACAAAGGAGCCGCTCTCCGCAAACCGTTGGACGACGATCCCTGCAAACGGGGCCAGGATCTGGGTATCGGATAGGGCGGTTTGGATGGTCTGTACCGCTCCCTGGGCCGCCTGTACCTGAGCCTGAGCTTGAGCGATCTCCTCCACCCGTGGGCCTTCCCGAACCAGGGCCACAGCCTGTTCCGCCTCCAGTACCGAGGCCAGAGCTTGATCCCGATCCGCCTCCACCAGAGTCAACTGTTGTTCTGAGATCCCCCCTTCCTTCCAGAGCTCGCGGGTGCGGGTCAGCTGATCCTCGGCTTGTCTCAGGGCTGCCTGGGCATTGTCTAAACGGGCCTGAGCTTGGGTGATCTCCTGGGGCCGACTGCCCGCTTGTAGGCGTTGCAGATTGGCTTGGGCAGCAGTTAACTCCCCCTGAGCCTGCAACAACCGCCCCTGCAGATCGGAATCGTCCATGAGGGCGACGGGCTGATCCGGTTCCACTCGCTCCCCTTCCTCCACCAGGATCTGCTCCACCACACCGGGTTGCTTAGGGCTGACGTTGACCACACGCTCCGGCTGGACGCTGCCACTGGCGGAGACCTGTAGGATGAGATCTTCGATCTGAACGGGCACGGTCTCGGATTCGGTTTGCTGGGTAGCTGAGGTGGAGGCGTTTTGCCAGTAGCGATAGATCCCCCAGCTGCTGCCTCCGATCAGAGTTAGAGTCACCAGGGCCGTTAGCCAGCGTAGTGATCGAGATCGGGTCCAGTCGCTCGTCGGTGCAGTCATCTTGGGGAGGGTATAGAACAGATCAGAACGATGGGATTCAGTCCATGACTCTACTCCATCATCCTACGAGAGCGCCGAGGGATTTGCGTCTGAGGGGTGTCACGAAGCTGCTGTGACTAAAGTCATGATCAGTCTGGGATGGCTCTGGCAGCGACCACTTACGTCTTTTCTACAACTCGCCGGAACACTCGCTCACTGATCTGCTGTCGGCCATCCTCGGTGGTTACCTCCAACTCGATCACCATGGTCTGTTGATCTAACTCTAGGCGGCGACGTCCGATCACAGTGACCGCACCTTTGGGGGTGTTCATCTCGGAGCGGGTGATCTGGATCGTTCCCTCCCAGTAGCTGCAGATCACCACCTCGCCGATCCGTTTGGTGACCTTGGTTTGAGGCTCACCATTGAGCAGGATCTGTTCTTGACGGGTGGCGATGGGGGTGGAGTTGGTGATGTCGAGGCTGTCGGGGCTTTGCAGGATGATTTGAGTCACCGGCATCATGCGACCTGCTCTACGCTCGATCCAGCCGATGCCCTGCATATCAAGTAACAGTTCCGGCAGGCCGGAGGCTTTCAGATCCAGTTGCCAGGTGCCTGAGAAGTCGGGGGGGAAAGCGGTCATAGTCTGGTGCAACGATGGCTTCATTCATTGTGTTACTTTAATCGATCCAGCCGACCCGCTCTGATCCAAATGATGATCCAACTTCTGGGCGATCGCCTCGATCCAAGCCTGATCCCGTTTCGTCAAGCTGCGTGGGGTATCCGTCCCTAGGATCAACACTCCTTGATCTCCAATAGGTTGGCAGAGGACCCCTTGGGTATTGGCCGGTAGGAAGGCGGTGAACTCCGCTTTGGCCGGAAAGAGTTTCAGATCTACCAAATAGACCGATCGACCCGACTGCCGCACCCGTTTCAAGATCGCTCCAGGTTGAAGGGTTGATCCAGCCTCTGCATTGGCGAAGATCCCCCGTCTCAAGAGCACCTGATCCTGCCACCAGATCACCAAACTACGGGCTGCCGTTAAGGTAAGGATCGATCGAGAGGCCCAGCCCAGCTCGATCTGCTGTGGTTCTGAGAGATCGGAGTTTAGATCAAAAACGGATTTCCCCTCTAATTCCACAGCTTCTGGATCTCGTGGTTGCACCTGCTGCCATAACAATCCAGTCAGGATCAAGAGGGCACTCAATAACAATCCCAACACGTCCGCCCGTGATTGGCTGGTGAGTAACTCCGGGGTAAACAGGATCCGATTGATCACTAACAATCCCCCTCCTACAACACCGACGATGATCGGTAATCGTTGCAGAAATGGGGTTTCAGAATTGCGCTGCGACATCACCACCTCATCCGTTCCCAATCCAATGTGGCGCCCCACTGAGCTAACTGGTGTTCCGAGGCACTCTCCAAAGCCGATTTTGATAATCCCCCCAGGATCGGGGTATGGGTCAATGTCTGGATCTGACTCTGGAGCGTGGCAGGATCAGGTTCCGGTTGGGCTTGCAGATGAAAGAACACCCACCCTAAAAGTTTGGCTTGGGCCTGAGCCGCGAGAGCTTGGTAGGCTGCTGCCTGGGAGATCGTCTGCGGCCCCACAGGTAAGGTCAAGATCAGGGGGAGCCGCCAATCCCTGGCCCAATCCGCCACCGTCAAATGATCACTGATCTGATCTCCTAGACTTCCAGGATAGAGGAGGATCACGGAGCTATGGTGTTGCAGCAGTTGACGGTAATGGGCCCAGAGCTCACCCCAATCCAGATCCATCACGGGACCGTTCACCGGCATCAATCCTGAGTTCTGCTGATAGGCCATGAGACAGCGAGCCAACAGATCAGCAGTGGGGGAGCCCTCGGTATCCAGCTCCTGTGTCCCGGTGATCAAACAACCTCCCAACCCTGTGACCTCCTGCAAAGATCGGTACTATTCTGCAGCTTAACCTATGGAGGGGATCTGGGTTGAGTCCTTGAGATGAACCCACCCCTAACCCCTCCCAGGAGGGGAATGAGAGGATCCCTGAGGAAATGAAATGAGGGGATCTTAGGCTAGAGCTCGCCAGTCTTCTCGATCCCAGAGTTGCAGAAACTCATCATTGATCTCAAAACCAAACACCAGGGTCATGTTCTTCAGATCAGACACACTGCCCAATTCCTGTTCTTTCATCCAGCGCAGGAGGACAAACACCTTGGAGTAGAGAAAGATCTCTAAAGCTTCTGAGTTAAATTGGATCCCTTCTTGAGGCATAAACCGATGGGGGACCAACATAGCGGCATAGCGGGCTAATTCCCCCGATCGCCAGTTGAGAAAGTAGGGCATCCAGGGATAGGTGGCATCGAAACGGATAAACCACAGCCGCACCTCTGGGATCTCGGATAGCTCACGGGGATCATCCACTGCCCGAGGGAAGTCGATGTGACACTGCACCTGTTGAGCTGCCGTCTTCGGATCCTGGAGACAGGTTTTGACCAGCTCATGACCAGGGCTGAGATCGAGGGTATTGATGAGGGGAGCAGTGAGGGTCAGGGTAAGGGGCATGGTCTCGGCGGAAAACTCCTTCTGCAGCTTATCTCACAGGCCCAGAGCTGGGGTGAGAGCATTTTCGGTCTGCTCAGGTACACCGATCGCGAACCCTCCGTATAGGCAGGAGAAACGAGGGTCCTGATGACAATGCTCTGATCGAGTGTTTGCCCACCTGTCAAGATCCCGAGCATCCTCCTCAATATCAACCTGTTCAAGCTGGTGAGTCTGTGATGTCCAAGCTCGATGCTTCCATGTTGAGATCATAAGCGGGGATTTAGTGATCAGAATCTTGCTGAGCTCGCCAACTCAGCCGTTAAGGAGATCAGCAAAAACCTTGATACAGACTACATAGTGCATGTCAAAGCAACTTTGCGATCTACTCAAAGTCGGGTCCACCATCCCCGATCAACCCTGCATGAATCTACAGTATTGTGGGAAGGCTCAGATCTCCCGTCCTTGATATGGTCTCCGATCTTTGGCTGCGCTTGAGTGGCACCCTCATTAACATGATCACCGTGGCTATCGGCACCAGCCTGGGATTACTCCTACAAGGGCGTCTACCGGAACGGATCCAGCGGATCTTAACCCAGGGAGTGGGACTGATCACGCTATTGATCGGGACCCAACTGGGGGCTAGTTTAGCGGAGGCCAAGGCAGGCCAAGTGGATGGCATCATCCTGGGGTTACTGGCTTTGACCCTAGGAGGGGCGCTAGGAGAGTGGGCTCAGATCGAGGAGCGGCTGCAGGGGATCGGTCAATGGCTTAAGGATCGGTTGCAGGGCAGCGGTCGATTCACTGAGGGCTTTGTCACCGCCAGTCTCTTATTCTGCATCGGTCCCCTTACCCTGATCGGTAGCCTCAACAATGGCCTGCTGGGGGACAATCGGTTGCTGGTGCTCAAGTCGGTGATGGACGGGATCGCCGCCACGGCCCTCACCAGCAGTCTGGGGATCGGAGTAGGATTCTCGATCCTGGTGATCGCCATCTATCAAGGAGGCGTCTCTCTGGCAGCAGGATCCCTGGCCCAATCTCTCCCCGATCCCGCCACCGATCCACGGGTCCTGTTGATCACGGGAGTAGGGGGGCTGATGATCTTGGGTTTGGGGATCAATCTCTTGGGTATCGGTCAGATGCGGGTGGCCTCCTTTCTACCCGCTTTGTTTCTGGCTCCTGTGATCTTTGCCCTTGCCGCATGGCTAAGTTGAGAGTACTGTCACACCTCGCTGATCTAAGCTCCATAAGGGTTTCATCCCACCAGATCACCCGATCGGGTGAGCCCTGTTGATGCTCCTTTGAGGACACTGAGATCTGAAACCTGAATGATGCTATCGATCACTCCTCACTTCCCATGACTTACTCACTGACTCTACCCAGCTATCTCTCTTTCTTCTCCTACGATCTGCGGGAGATTATCCTCTTGCTATTGTTTCACCTCAACTCAGATCTGACGCAATTGCGATCGGAGCGATTTGAAACCTTGACTGCCTTAAGAACCGAAAGGGATCCGGAGTTGTCTCAGCTGATCGCCGAAGCCCTCGATGCTATTGATTTTGAGATCGATTCGACCCGTTTACAGGTGAGCTGGCTGACTCTGTTCCTGCAGTAGATAAAACTCATCACGATGATAGCCACCAGCACAGCTGGATCAGCGCGGAATCGCGAGATCTGGGAGGAGAGCCTCAACCCTGATATGGGACAACACCAGCTGTGGTAGTTCTCTAGTCAATCTACGGTCAGATGCAGCTGATCTCACGCGTGGCCTAGGTCTTCGTAAATGTCAATCAAGGCTAAACTGATCCAGTATCACCCGTGATGCAGAGGAACACCATGGCCGAGACAGAACAGCCGATCACCGCCCCCAAGTTTCTGATCGTCGAGGATCATCCGGAGGTGGCCCAAAACAACTGTGAGTGGCTCCAACGGCTAGACGCCAACGCCAACTGTGTCACGGTCACCAATCCCAGCGAGGCCAAGGCCCGTCTGCAGCGAGAACTGCCTGATCTGGTGGTGACGGACATCCTCTATGGACAGACCAGTGGTGAGCAGTCTGGGGAGCCAGGACTGGAGCTGCTGAAGCATATCTTTGAGACCTATCCCACCTTAAATGTGATGGCCTACTCCAGTGAGCCCCTGTTGTTGACTCCGTTGGTGGGCCTGATCAGCAAGCATCAGGGGGGATTCGCGGCGGTGAACAAGATGGAGCGGCGGACGGTGTTTCTGGATGGGGCCAAGAGCGCCTTGAATGGTGAGCTACGTATGCCTCGGGAGCTACGGGGCTTGACCAAGTTGACGGAGCGAGAGACGGAGGTGTTGACCTTGTTGTGTAAGGAGGCCCTCACCGATCAGGCCATCGCCGAGAAGATCCATACCAGTAAAAAGACGGTACAGAATTGTATTCAACGGTTGAAGGAGAAGCTGGATATCTATGAGGGAGAGGACGAGATCAACGCTCGGGTAGCCATGTGCATGACGGCGGTCAAGAACAAGATCATTCAATGGTAGATATCACATCTGCCGGTGGAGCACATCTGCAAAACCCTCAAGCCCATGATTTGCTCAAACGAGCCGAAGGGATCCCGAGGGACTATCCTAGGGGTGATACGGGTACTCCTCTGACTTCCATGGCCAAACCCTCACTGCTCACTGTCGA
>CAYSEO010000075.1:0-15563 GCA_964429885.1 uncultured bacterium | reverse complement strand
CGCATGTCTCAGGAGGCCGGTTCACTGCAGATCGCCTTTACCTCTGGGATCCTGGTGGGGATCGGGGAGACGCCTCAGGAGCGGGTGGAGGCCCTGCTGGCGATCCGGCAACTCCATGCAACCTCAGATCATATTCAAGAGGTGATCGTGCAGCCATTACGGGTGGGAGCCATGACCCCGGAGACGGCAGGTCCCGAGCCTACCTGGGTGGATCTAACCCGAACCTTGGCCTTGGCGCGGCTGATCTTGCCTGCTGAGATCAGCGTGCAGACACCTCCGAATCTCAATGCTGATATCCTTCCGGAACTGGTCCAGGCAGGGATCAACGACTGGGGGGGGATCTCGCCCATGACCCCTGACTATATCAACCCGGATCACCCCTGGCCTCATCTGGATCAGCTGGCTCAGATCTGTCAGGGACTGGGGTTTGAGTTACGGCCACGTCTCCCGATCTATGAGCGTTACTGGGAACGGGATGATTTCCTGCACAAGGATCTGCGGGATCCGGTCAGGCTATGGCAGGATCGACTCAGCCGTTGGGAGGAGCTGGCCTCTCCATCCCGAGCCAATCATCTAGCTTGCAGAGCGATTCAATGACTATCCCCACGATTGAAGCTTGTTTAACCGCTGTCAGTACCGAGATCAGGGCATTACTGGAAGGATGTCTTGAAGGTCAACCCTTGAGTTGGCAGGGGGGAGTGCAGCTGAGTCAGGCTCAGGGGATCGATCTCCAAGCCTTATGTCTGGTGGCGGATCACTTGCGACACCAACAGGTGGGGGACCAGGTCACCTATGTGATCAATCGCAATATCAACTTCACTAATGTCTGTATCCGCTCCTGTCGCTTCTGTGCTTTCTCTCGAACCTTAACCTCTGGAGAGGGCTATTTTCTCCCCCAGGAAGAGATCCTCCGTCGTTGTCAGGAAGCCCAAGATCTGGGGGCAACAGAGGTCTGTTTACAAGCCGGATTGGCTCCCGACATTGATGGACGGCTATATATTGATCTGTGTCATAGCATCCATGAGGCTTTACCAGAACTCCATATCCATGCCTTCTCTCCTGAGGAGATCAAATATGGATCAACACAAGCGGGCATGTCGATCCAAACCTTTTTAGAGGAGCTCAAGGCAGCAGGATTAGGATCATTACCGGGCACCTCAGCGGAGATCTTGGATGATCGCATCAGGGATCGGATCAGTCCAGGTCGGATCTCAACAGCAGAGTGGATCGAGGTCATTCAAACAGCTCACCGCTTAGGGATCCCAACCACCTCAACCCTGATGTTTGGCCATGTGGAAACGGTGGCGGATCAGATGCGTCATTTGGATCTATTGCGATCGATCCAGATGGAGACAGGAGGGTTTACGGAGTTCGTGCCACTCTCGTTTGTTCATCAGGAAGCTCCCTTATTTCTCAGATCCTTAACCTCAGATCTGCGTCCAGGACCGACAGGTAATGAGGTGATCCGGCTCTATGCCATTAGTCGGTTGATGTTGGGATCCACCATTAAGAATATCCAAGCCTCCTGGGTCAAGGAAGGACTCCGACAGGCGCAGTGGTTGCTCTCCTGTGGGGTTAATGATCTAGGCGGGACCTTGATCAATGAAAGTATCTCCACCAGTGCCGGGGCTAGCCATGGTCAACTGATGCAACCCTCGGTATTACGTCACGCCATACGAGATGCAGGCCGGATCCCAGTCCAACGCAACACCACCTACGATCTCTTACAGGTCTTCTCTGTAGATCCCAATCAAGATCCTATGGATCCCTTAGATCAAGTGAGTGATCCGGATCAAATGTTTGGCTCTTATGCTCGTTTGACTCAGGATGATCGGTTTCGCTATCGCAGGAGGCAAAGATCTGCTATTCGATGATCACAGAGGATCAATCACAATTGAAAGGCCGTGGCAGAGGGACGTCTATTCCCACTGGTTGAGATGGGTTAGACTGTTCTCTATCAATTCCACATCGCAACCCCGGAGCAACACAGATGGATCGTAAGAAGCAGAGTGTTCGGGAACACCTGAACCGTAGCCTGAATCGTTGGGAACGAACCTTACCGGATCGCAAGAAGCAGATCTTGGAGGACATGCAGGGTCGGCTGAAGGACAAACTGGGGCGGGAGCTGTAGTAGAACTGAGGGATCTCTGAGGATCAGGATTTTCCCGATAACCAAGCGATCCCTTTCTGCCGAATCCCATACCAGATCTGGGGGTTGAGCTTGACCAGAAACACCAGGTAGGCCCCCAGGAGGATAATCAGACACAGGTTCCCTAAGCCCGTGTAGGTATCCACGATCTGAGCCACACTCCAACCGAACTGGCCATTGAGGCGATTCATATCCCCATTGGAGTCTCCTGCACCCCCGAAGATCGAGCCCCAAGGCACATCCGCTAACCCCCGATCGATATGATGCCAGAGCCAAAAGCTATCGAAGAAGGTGGCCGCTGCAATGATCAGAAAGACAAATCGCCAAAAGTCCCAGCGCCACTGATCAGGAAACTTGAAATAGAAACAGACCATCAACAGGGTGCTGAGATAAAACTCGCCACCGATCCCCCCAAAGGAAAGCCACATCTCATACTGCCAATCGCTCATGATCCAGGTCATATAAAACTGCACCACCGCGATCGCCCCAGCTAGAAAGATCGGCCACCGGAGTCGCTCCCGCCAACTATGCCAGACCAAAACCCCCAATAGAAATAAGATCCCCACATAGACCCACCAGGTGCGATCAGGGATCACGTTAGTCCAGCCAAAGGGCAAGGGTAGGGCACGACGACCACAGAGCCAGGCCACCGTGGCATGACCGAACTCATGGATCCAGATCTGGAGTGGGAAGAAGATCACCAGTAATGGACTGGCATTGATCAACACCGCCAATATTAAAGCCACCGGGTAAGCCAAAGCATTCACCCGTGGATCCTCAAACGAGAATCGATTAAATGCTTCCTGTTTCTGAGTCAGCCGGATCGGGCGGGTCCAGAGTGTTTTCGATCCCTGCATAGCAGACAGATCCACCTCATGCAAACCTGGGATCTGCAGCTGCTTGAGCAGGGTATAGATCACGGCTGTGGCGGCCATGGGCTTGGGGGGAGAGGCGGCCAGCAACCGGATCTGGACGCGATCCCCGGCCATGCTCACTTGGGCTCGCCAACCTCGGGCTCGGATCCGCTCGTGGATCAAGGTTTCTAAGGGTTGAGTGTTGCCTAACTTGATCTGCCGTAACATCTGAGAGTTGACCGAGGGAGTCGCTGCTACAGATCCAGAGGTATGGGTAGTAGCGGGTGCCGGAGTAGGCTGAGGTGCTGGGGTGGGCTCGGGGGCTTGCTCCTGATGAGCCTTGATCTGTTGATAAGCCGTTTTGATCTGTTGCAGTTTCTCCTTAGAGCCCCCACTACGGGTGTGTTGATAGAGCAACTTGCGATAGGCGGTTTCCACCTCTTCCGCCGTAGCTCCAGGGTCCAGCTTTAGGGCTCGGTAACACCGCTCGAGATTGGGATCACTCATGACCGATCATCCGGTTTCTCCATCCCTATCATGCCCTGTCAGGGTCGGGGGAATGCTGGATCTCGGGGGAGTTTTGTCAGAGATGATCCGGAGGAAGCTCCAGGATCTGCAGGGGCTCACTCTCACCCATGGGATCAACCCGAGGTCTCCCGAGAGCAGATCTGAGCTCCCTGTTGTAATCTCTCCAGAGCCCAGCCCCGACGATGCAACAACACAAAGGACTCCATCAGATCTGGCCCCTGTAGATCTCCGGTTAAACCGGCCCGCAGGCTCTTCATCACCAATCCCTTCTTGACCCCCAGATCCTTGGCAACCTGATCCACCCAGGGCTTGAGGATCTCGATCGTCACCCCCTGACGATCCACCGTCTGTAAAACCTCTGCCACCTTGGCCAGCACAGGGGCGACTTCAGGTTGGGACAAATGGTTCAGGGCAGGGATCGTGTAGCATAGCTTCTGCTCCAATAGGAATCGGCTCATCTTGGGGGCCTCCGTCAACCGATCGATCCCTTCTGTGATCAACTGAGCCAGCTGTTGTAGCCACTCCGGATCCTGGCGAGCGATCTCTTGGGTCTCCAACCCCGCCGACATCCAGAAAGGCTGTAGCTGTTCCACCCGTTGCGCTGGGGAGAGCTGCTTGATGTATTGGGAATTGATCCAGTTCAACTTATCCCAGTCAAACCGAGCCGCCGAGTGGGTCACCCGTTGAAAATCAAAATGGGCCGCCGCCTTCTCCAAGGTGAACAGCTCCTCACCATCGGGGGGAGACCAACTGAGCAGAGCCAGATAGTTCTTCAGAGCCTCCGGTAGATAGCCCATCTGTTGAAATTCGTACACGGAGGTGGCCCCATCCCGCTTCGAGAGCTTCTTCCCTTGAGGATTCAAGATCAACGGCGAGTGAGCGAAGGCCGGGGGCTCTTTCCCTAAGGCCCGGTACAACAGGATCTGCTTGGGAGTATTGCCGATATGATCCTCCCCTCGCAGCACATGGCTGATGCCCATATCCATGTCATCGATCACCACCGCCAGGTTATAGAGGGGCTGACCATCGGCCCGCGCGATCACCATATCCCCCCCCAGATCCTGAGTATTCCAGGTGATCTCCCCTCGGATCAGATCGGTCCAGGAGATCTCCAGGGGCTCCTCGATCTTGAACCGGATCACGAACCGGCGCCCCTCCGCCTCAAAGGCCTGTCGTTGCTCCTCCGTCAGATGGCGATGGCGATTGTCATACCGAGGTGCCTGGCCCGCCTGCCGTTGGGCCGCTCGCATCTCCTCCAGCTCCGCCTCAGAGACATAGCAGCGGTATGCCCAACCCTGATCCAACAGCTGTTGCACGATCTGCCGATAGCGATCCCTACGATTGGATTGATAGACCGGACCCTCCTGCCAGTCCAGCCCTAACCAGGACAAGCCCGACAGGATGTTGCGGGTGTAGCGGGGTTGCGAGCGTTCCTGATCCGTGTCCTCGATCCGCAGGATGAATTGGCCCCCCCACCTTTGGGCGTAGAGCCAGTTGAACACCGCCGTGCGAGCGGTCCCAATATGCAGATTCCCCGTGGGACTGGGAGCCAGACGAACGCGAACAGCCACAGCGTTAGATCCTTTCAGCGCAGTAAAGCTGGGGCCCATGCCCTCAGTCCTATGATCCTAGGCTGGGCGGCCCGATTTGTCAGGTGAGGTGGAAGGACCGGTCAATACACCTGTGCCGAACCCTTTTGCCAATCGCGTGATCGGATCGCGTGATCGGGGAGTCGGGATCTGGATGCATGGCCCGGATCCACTCCTGGGGGAAGGTTGCAAACCGCCATATGTCGAGTAGAATCACCATCAGGCTCAGGCCTAAGGGACTCAACGTGGTGTGTGGAGATGGGAACCTAGGTCGCTGGTGTTTCGCTGCTCTGGCCTTTGAGGTCGAGAGTGAGCCGCCTTGGCTAGGCAATGTCCTATCTTACCAGTGGATGAATGACTAACTGTAGATCGTGAGGACAGAGATAGGAATGCGTTGGACAACAACAGCGGCGATGACGGCTATGCTTCTCGTGAGCGTCTCAGCCCCAGCCCAGGCCCAGACCCCTCAGATCGGCTTCGACCTCGGGGGGCAGACGGAAGCCATCTACACCGGCGATGTAATCACAGGGGATTTCATCTCCTTCCCAGAGACTGTGGTGGGTGAGCAATACCTGGAAGCAGAGGAGCTCTACCTGAATTTCCTGGAGGATCGCTTTGCCTCAGAGCCTCCGATCATCAATCCGGATCTGCCAACCCCTTACAACACCTCGATCCGGAATCTGCCTGGGTTCTATCGGGTGACCCTGACTCAGCCGGATCTGAACTAGGTCCCTGTCTTCGATCTCCCTTAAGGATCCAGGATGGATCGAGTACCTTAGGGCCTGGGCTCCCCTAGGTCCTGGGCAGGTCAGGATAGAATAACAGGTGGCGCATTCTAGGGTGTGGCATGTCCAACCGCTCCTCCTACCCATCCGATCTCTCTCAGGATCCCACTCAAATCACGGAGGCGGAGATCGCAGCCATTGCCGATCGGCTGGAACAAAATGCTTACCCCACGGTGTTTGGCTGTCTGGAGGATTGGCATCGCTTGAAGGCCGCAGCCTTTTACTTCCCTAACCTAGTGGCCCCCTACGCCCATCTCTTGGAGATGGAGATCGACGAGGACTAGGTGGATCGTCAAAATTGCTTTGACACGCATTCATAGTCTGTCTAGATGTTTTTGGCGATCTCCTTAAGGGGTGCTCTGAGCGGATTGGCTGTGACTGAGTTGCTCGGGGGTGATCTTCTCGTAGGGCTCAAAGGGCTGGTGGATCCAGGGGTTATCCGGCAGATAATCGACATAGTAGTCGGGTTGAAATTGGGAGGAGGCTTTGTACCACAACACGGCGGTGCGGATCTCCTCCACATAGAACCCATAGTGATATTTGACCCACTCCACCGTTCGCTTCAAGGTGACCCCTGAGTCCGCCAGATCATCCACCAGCAGGAGATGGCTCTCCAGGTTGAGGGTGGTCATGGTCAGATCCCGAGAGAAGAGCAACCGACCCCGCTGTCGATTCCCAGAGCCGGAATAGGAGGAGGCGGACAGGATGGCCAAGGGCAGATCGTAGATGCGAGCCAGGGTATCACCAATCCTTAGACCCCCCTTCGCCACACAGAGGATCTGGTTGAACTCCCAGCCGCTGCGGTAAACCTTGACGGCCAACTCCTCGATCTTGCGGTGGTACTCTGCCCAGGTAATGGAAATCTCGTGCAAAGGATCCCCCTATGTGGATAGCAGCAGGATATGAAGCTCGTTTCCGACAACACTATACTGCCTAGGGGTCACCCCGCACCCGTGATCCGGCGGAATTGACTCCCAGGTCTGGGTCAATCTCTAGGCCCGGATCGCTCGGACCCAGGCCAGGGGACCAAAGCTGAGATAGCGATCGACAGTCAGTCCTGCAGAGGTGAAAGCTGTCCGCAACTGCATCCGATGGGGAAACTGCAGCCCCGCCAGCCTCAAGATCTGTTGGATCCCCGCACCCCAACCCGGATCCTGTTGACCGTGCAGAGTGACGAAGATCCCTCCTGGCCTGAGGACACGGGCGATCTCGTGCAGGGCGGGTTCCAGGGGGAGCTCGTTCAAAGCAGCGCCTGAGATCACAGCCCCCAGGGACCCTGAGATCAGGGGCAAACTTTCCGCAGTCGCTCGCAATAGGCGATGGCCTGTCCAGGCTGGATCAGAGTGACGGGCGGCCTCCTCCAGAACCCCAGCAGACAGATCCATTCCTAAGATCTGACGTTCGGGATCGGCGCTCAGTAACAAGCGGCTCCAGTAGCCACCTGCAATACCTAAATCGAGAACCGGGGTTGCTTCCCCCAAGAGATCTTGCAGTAATCGAGCCTCCCGACCGGCATCAAAAGGTTCTCCTGTCAGTAGAGATAAGGCCCAAGGTCGCCAGAGGTGATCGTAGCCCCAGGCAAACCCTGGCAGATGGGCCATGGATTGGGCCGGGGAGAGGGTTAGAGAGCGGGCAGTGCTGTTCAGAAAATCCACGGCTTGGGAGGAGAGGAGAGGGTAGAGCTGACCACATCTGGGGCAGTAGAGTCGATCCCAAGCCTCAGCTAAGCCCTCATGGCCACAGGCCAGACATTGGTAGAGATCGGTGGGATGGGATAAGGCCATGAGTAGATCGGCAAAATGGCTTTGACATGCACTTTATAGCCTATCTAAACGTTTTCGCTGATCCACTTAACACAGATGACAGGCTATCTGGGGAGGATCGCCAGCTGGGTGTCATCAGGTGCTGCTGAGTCTCATTCCGCTTCATGATCTGTTGATGAAGCCTTAACTGGCCATCCCTGCCACTATCGGTTAACTTTGAGACATTGGTCTTGGGATCCCGTAGGCCCAAACCCTCTGGAGGCCCATCTCTTGCCCTGCAGAGCGCTCTCTGGAGTGGGTACTGTTCTTGAGGTGCTGATCATGGCAGATGCAATCCCCTTCTCAACTCTATATCTGAATCGCAGCCTCTGGATCGGGGCGATCGTGGGAGCTGGTGTCTTAGCCTTCGGGATCGGTCGTACGATCCCAGCCCTAGTGGAGTTGATCAGTAGGGGCTTCACCAATCGACAGACAGCCCAGGATCTACGCAAGCTGTTTGAACCCTATAAAACCCTGATGGCGTTCGTCACGGGCCTGAGCCTGGCGGAGATCACACTGCTCTTGGTGCCAAAGGGGAAGTGGTTGAGCGGAACGGAATGGGTGTTGAGCCTGACGTTGACCTTGGCGGCGGCCTGGTTAGGCTCCCGACTATTACGGCAATTCTTCGATCGGTATCTGTTGGATGTGGCCTTTCGCAGTGGTCGTAAGGTCAATAGCGAATTGCTGGTGGTGGGTAAGTTTCTCGGCAATGTGATCATCGTTTTGATCGGCACCATTTTGTTTGCAGAGACCCATCACCTGAATATCTTTGGGGTGTTCGCCAGCTTAGGGATCGGGGGATTGGCAGTGGCCTTCTCGGCTCAGAAGGTCCTGGAGCAGCTCCTCGGCGGGATCGTGATCTATGTGGATCGCCCGTTTACGGTGGATGATTACATCGGCTTACCGGATGGTACCTTTGGACGGGTGGAGTCCATTGGTTTGAGATCCACCAAGATCCGGACCTCAGGCAAGGGAACCTTGATGGTGGTGCCCAACAGTTCCCTGACTCAGGTTAATATTGAAAACTTCACCGGGGCCAAGAAGGTAATGTCCATTGTCTATCTGCGGTTCTACCGTCAGGTGACGGGTGAGGAACAGGCCCTGATCCGGCAGGTGATCCTCGATAGCACCAAGGATATCTTTGGTATTGATCCCCGCAGCACCAATGTGGCTTTTCAGGAGATCCCAGGTCTACCCGGACAGGGAGACAAACGGACCCAGGCCCAATGTACCTTCTTTATTCTGGGATCCGGTGAGGTAACCATGGGTCTGCGCCGGCAGTTGTTGGATATCGCCAGCCAAAAGATCAGCCGCACCCTCAAGGACTATGGCATTGCCTTTGAGATTGAGGATCCCACCATCTATGTGGACTCGCCGATCACCATCTAGTCGAAATAGGTCACCCAACCGCTGATCCAGACTTTGATTGTTCCTGTAGATGTGACTTGAGCGTTGCTATGTCCCTAGATCTAGATGCTTTCTTTGAGTCTGTTTTAGAAGTCCTCCAGATCGATCCTGTGCAACGGATCGGCGGGTTTGTGTTCTTCGTCATCTTTTCGTTCCTGGCGGGAGCCTACACTCCCCGGTTGGTCAACCTGATCATCGCTCGTTTCTTTCCAGGATCTGTTGTCAGCATCTACAGCAATCTGGTGCAACCCCTGGATCGATTATTTCGCATCACGGGAACTCTGATCTTAATCTCCCTCTCCCTGATCTGGATCCAGCGCTACGATGCCCTCTATTCCTTCATCCGGCCATTTATGGATCTGGGGGTGATCATCAGTTTAGCTTGGTTGGCGTCTCGCTTCTTTCGTCAGTTTGTTCGGGTCTATGGCATCGAAATGTTGCGCAAGCTGGGGCGGGAGGTGGATGATCTGTTATTGGTATTCGAGACCCTGGCCAATGTCTTGATCGGGTTCATCGCTATCCTGGCCTTTGCCCAGAGTCAGCAGTTTAATCTAGTGGGACTGTTGGCCAGTTTGGGGATCGGGGGTGTGGCCATCAGTTTGGCGGCTCAGAAGATCCTAGAGCAGCTTCTCTCCACCATTGTGATCTATTTAGATCGGCCCTTCGTTCCGGGGGATTACATCAAGCTATCGGATGGGGAATTGGGTCGGATCGAATCCATTGGTCTCCGTTCCACAAAGATCCGGACCGCTGCTAAGAGCACCCTATTGGTGGTACCTAACTCTAATCTGATCAATACCGAGATCGAGAACTTGACCTTGGCGAAGAAGGTGATGGTGTTGCTGTATCTGGACTTTGAGGAACCACTGCAGGATCAAGATTGTGCTCTGGTCCAACAGGTGATCAAAGAAGGCACGGATACCCTATTCGGCATCGATCCGGGTAGCACTAATATCTCCCTGATTCGGAATCAGCAAGGGGAGGCGGCGCGGGCGCGGGTGACGTTCTTCATTCTGGGATCTGGGGAGAACTCGATCCAGCTCCGGAAACGGTTACTGGAATTGGCCAACGAGAAAGTATCCAAGCAACTGGCTACCTATGGGATCCGCTTCAAAGTACAGGATCCCACGATCTATGTGGAATCACCGGTTACGGTCTAGTACAGGCAGGATCCCTGAGTGGAATTGACGGGGACCAGAGTGCTGATGCATCCTACGGTTCCACAATCCATCTTAGAGAAAGGCTCCAGGTCAGAACATTGGGTCGAGAGATCTGCGGTCTCTCAAAACCCATCGACACCCATGTCACTCTGGGAAGATTTGTGTCAAGACTCGAATAGGATCGTTAGGTTAAGTGCTCAAGCTCGTCAGATCCAACAATGAATAGATCAAGCATCCATTGGGAATAGACCCATGGGAGAGTGAGGATCTTCTACCTCCTATTAATGATTACCACTCCAGATCCGTTTCCCCTTCGATCCATTGCTGCAGATCGTATTTGGGTGGAGCTGCGTTGAACAGGTGGAGTCCAAAATCTCTAGCGAGCGCCTGACAAGCCAGGATCCCGCGCACACTATTACCCTTGGCATCCAAGGGAGGAGAGAACGTACCGATCCCTAACTTACTGGGCACAACAGCGGTGATCCCACCCCCTACTCCACTTTTGGCTGGCATTCCTACCTGATAGGCCCATTCCCCTGAGTAATCATACATGCCACAGGTCAACATCACGCTCAACACATCCTGGACATATTGCTCATCTAAAGCCCGCTCCTGAGTAACCGGGTTGACTCCACCGTTGGCCAAGGTCGCCGCCATCATGGCTAGATCTGAAGCATGAACTAAGATCGAGCATTGCTGAAAGTAGAGATCCAGAGTCTCCTCGATCCGATCAGCGATCATGCCAAAGTTGAGCATCAAATAGGCAATGGCCCGATTGCGATTACCCGTGGCGCGTTCAGATAAAAAGACAGGCACATTGATATCCAGTTCCCGCCCAGTGTAGCAACGAAACATATGCAGGATCCGTTTCAAGCGCTCCGTACTGCCATTGCCCTTGATCAGATCTGTCACCGCGATCGCCCCAGCATTGACCATAGGATTGTAAGGTCGATTGGTCTGCTCATCCAGAACGATCGAGTTAAAGGCTTCTCCTGTGGGCTCCACACTTACCTTACAATTGACATACTCACGCCCATGATCCTCCAAAGCCAAGCCGTAGACAAATGCTTTGGAAATCGATTGGATCGTAAAGGTTTGCTGACAGTTTCCTACCTCAAAGATCTGTCCCCCCGTCGTGGCCACACAGATCCCGAACCAATCCGGTCGGGCCTCCGTAAGCTCCGGGATATAGTCTGCGATCTGACCATCTTGATTAGGCAGATGGGCTTCGTAGAGATCGTTGAGGTAGTTGCGAAAGGGGGAGGCGACTGCCGAGATCGAGTTGGCTAAGGTTTTGAGATCATGGGGACCTGACATGGTGATTCCTCGCGTAGAAAGATAGATGATTAAGCCATGATCGCTTGGGCCACGGTTTGAAATTCCTGAGTGATGGCATGTTCGGGATGGGCGAGACAGAAAACCCCTTCACTGGCCAACCGCACGATCTCCTCACTTAGGGGAAACATCCCAGCGACAGGGACATCATAGGTCTGCTTCACCTTCTGGCGTAGGGCCTCCGGATCCATACTGGCTAGGGTTTTGTTGACCACCAGCATCATGCGACGCACTTTCAAGGCTCGGGCCACATCGATGGTGACGGCGGTGCCCTGGTAGTCTTGTTTATCAGGCCGCAGGATCAGCAGCAACACATGGGAGATGGCGATGGTGAGAAAGGTCTCCTTGGAGAGGCCAGGATGAGTGTCGATGAACAGATAATCCAGCTCCAGGCTCTTGACCAGCTTGCGGAAACCATCATTGAGCAACCGCACATCATAGCCCTCACTCAGGATCCGAGAGATGTCATCGGCCTGGACACTGGAGGGCACAAACAACAGCTGACCCTGGCTCAGACCTAGGTTGGCACTGACATCGTGGGCCGCATCCTCGATCGGGGCTTCCCCCCAGAGGTAATCATTCAGGGTCTTACGGGTCTGCTCGGGCTCTAAGCCGAACAGGTTATGGATCCCTGGGGATTGGATGTCCATATCCACCACTCCCACCCGAGGTCCCTGTTGGGCCACTGTGGCAGATAGATTGGCGGTGAAGTTGGACTTGCCGGTGCCCCCCCGATAGGAATGGATCGAGACCACCTTGGGCATATGGATGCTTCCCTCCAGGTGAACGCTTGTCCTCTAGGATACGGGGAGATGGATCAATCTGCACCGCGTCGGGTAGATTTGGTAGGACATCTATGATCTGCGTACCGATGACTTGGAAATTCAGGCCTCAACATACTTGCCTCCTGTGAAGGCAGAAACCTGTGTATTTTTCGAAACCAAAGATAGATAGTATTCAGGGAGATCGACAGTGTGAATGGGTCATATTCTCCTGGTGAAATAGTAATGATAGCTAGTACGTTACCTGGGTCCATATCCGAAAGGCGGGGTTAAGGTGGCACCATCCTCTAAGATCCTCTCTAGGTCCAGAACTCATCTAGATTGATCTCCTCTACCTCCGCCTGGATCTGCTGGAAGTAGCGATCCTGGGTGATGCGGGCGAAGTCCCGTTGCCGCTTATTTTGATCGATCTCGATCTGGAGCTCCTCCAGCTGCCGCTTCAGATCCGCTTCCCGCCGTTTCTGATCAGTAATATCAACGACGATCCCCTCGTCATAAAGCACCTCACCCCGATCGTTGCGCACCACACGGGTACTCTGCTGCACCCAGATGATCTCGCCATCCTGACGATAGGCCCGGAACTCAAACTCACTGACCGCCCCCTGCCCCTCCAATCGCTCCACACACTGATCCCGCTGCTCCGGATCCACATACAACTGAGTCCGGATCTCAGTTACCTGTTCTACCATCTCCTGAGGGGAGTCATAGCCGAAGATCTGAGCCATCGCTGGATTGACCCGAGTGAAGCGGCCTGCCGTGTTCGACTGAAAGATCCCCTCCAGGGCATTCTCAAAAATACTGTGGTAGGTCTCCTCCGCGATCCGTAACGCCTCCTCCGCTCGCTTGCGCTCCGTGATATCTCGCACAATGATCAACGCCTCTTCTGCTCGGATCCGAATCACCCGCACCTCCTCCTGCCGAGTTTCCCCATCGATGATCAGATGTTGCTCATATTGCTGGATCTCTCCGGTCTCAAGGGCCGTTTGTAGTGAGGATAACCGCTGCTCTGCCAGTTCTGGGGGTAAGGAATCGTTGACAGAACTCCCCTGACGGAAAGCCTCAGGTTGATAGAGGAAAAACCGCTCCTCTCCTTTGATATCCAAATAGATCCCCTCCCGATTAACCCGGAGCAAGAGATCTGGAATCGCCTCCACAATAGCTCGATTGGTGGCCTCACTGTTTCTCAGATCCTGAAAGGCTTGTTGTAACTGTTGAGCCATCAGGGTGAAAGAATCCCCCAACCGTTTCAGCTCCACGATCCCTCCCACCCGCACTGTCTGGTTCAGATCTCCCCGAGCGATCCGCTCTGAAGCCTGGGTCACTTGCAGGAGAGGACGAGTGATCAGGCGAGTGGTGATGATCACGAGCTCGATGGCGATGCCTAGAGTCGCTAAGGACAACAGCAGAGTCCGACGATTGTTGACCTGGAACTCCCCTAGGAAATCAGAGGCCGGGATGGCGACGACGATCAACCAATCGATACCACGATCATCTTGCAGAGGTACGATCCGCAGAAAGTGGCGGGAACCGTTGATCTCGATCTCATGCTCTTGTCGAGAGAGTTGATGCAGACCCTGCAATGAGATCTGATCCAGATATTGACCGATGGCTTGAATGAGCGGATCAGAGCTTTCCTGAGCTAACTGCCGTTGGGCTGCCGTGTCGGGATCGCCGGGCTGCATGGGTTGAGAGGTGGCGATGATCTCCCCTGTACGCTCCAGGATGATCGCCTCACCGGAGCGACCGATGGGAATGTTGCTCAGGAAGTCATTGAATTCAAAGGAGAAGATAAAGTCACTGCCCAGGACCCCCAACAGATCTCCGGCCTCGTCGTAGAGGGGATAGGCTGCTGTGATGGTGAGGGCACCAGTATCGAAGTCAGCGTAGACCTCACTCCAGACGGGTCGCTCCACCAGTTCTGCACGGGTATACCAGGGCCGCTGTCGGGGATCGTAATCTGGCAGGATCTCCACACGCTCGCCGCTCTCTCCTCGATCCTCGGTCTCAAAGATCCACATATCTCCATCGGTGCTCGTACCGGCCCGCTGCAGGCGGATCAATCGATCATCCAACCCCTGCTCCATGCCGATGAACTCCCCCGAGGGCGTGCCCAGATAGGTGTTATTGATGCCGGGATAGGCTTGGATCTGGCGCCAGAGAAAGGGTTGTAGGGAGTCCACGTCCTCCAGATCAACCAGAGCGGCGGTGATGGCGTTGACATTAAACTGATTTAGCAGATGGGGCAGATCGATGTAGAGACTGAGGCGTTCCTCGATCCGTTGGGCAGTCTCACTAGTCAGTTGTCGAGCCACCTTCTCCACCGCCTGTTGACCAGCCCGCAAGGAGAGCCAAGCCACCAATCCCACCGCTGCGATGGTCTGGATCACAAAGGGGATCACCAACAGGGTTCTCAGGCGGACCCGTCGTAGAGGAGTTGAGAGCGGGCTACGTGGATTTCTCAGCATGATCAGATCCAAGTGGATACCAACGGCCAGTTAAACTCCATGACTTTACTCAATCCCCCCCCATGACGCAACCGATCAGGCCTTGGATCTGGCAAGTATGACTTTGCTGTATGACACGATACTTTCTGGGGGAGAGAGCCAGGAATGATGGATAAAGCAAGGATCAGCAACAATGGTCAGATCTAGATCTAGATCGAGAGTCCATTACAGATGATGATCTCAATCAACCAATAAGTAGATCAGCAAAAACGTTTATACAGGCCATATAGTGCATGTCAAAGCAATTTTGCCGATCTACTTACATAAGGGATGGCTAGCAGATGCTTATTGAGAATCAGACAATTATTCGAGGTGCCCAGAAAATAATCCGCCTCTGATGACGCTCGATCGATCCGTTCCGGCCAATCCTGACCCAAGCGGATATCCTCCTCCGCCAAAAACGGCTGATGCCCCCGATCCCGCAAGATCCGGCTAAATTCCAACGCTAGTGCCCGATCCGGATCCTGCTCTCGATAACTCATGAACACCTGGATCTGACGGGGACGCCCCTCGAGAAACACCGGCCTCTGATCCTGAGGGATCCCTTTTAACTGGATCCCATTGTGACCAAACCGAAACGCCTGCTCATAGGATCGCCCTGCCCCCAACTCGTCATAAGTAGATCAGCAAAAACATTTATACAGTCTATATAGTGCGTGTCAAAGCAA
>CAYSEO010000074.1:0-15628 GCA_964429885.1 uncultured bacterium | reverse complement strand
CGCGCCTGATCGTTATGACTGGTAGCTGTGTAGAACACCTGGGTGATCCGACCTAGGATCGCTGAGGAGCCACCCCCTTGGGTAAAGGCCTGGGAGAAATTGAGGAACACATCATCCCCCTCCACCTTGACCCCCAACAACTCCGTCTCCGGGGGCACCGTCGAGATCAGTCGTGGATCTGAGGATCCCTTGATCAGACTCTGCAATGCCTGGGTCAACCCCTGTTGGAGGCTGGGGGCTCGAAAGGATCGCTCCTGCTCCACGTAGTAGACATTGTTATCCGGGCTAGTGAGCCAGTAGACCGAAAGCACCTGACGGGGTCCCGTATTCACCCACCACAGGCCCCCCATCACCGTCACCCCAGCCAAAAACCCGATCATCCCCAACTGTAGGGAATGGCCCGATCGTTGACGAGGGCGTCGCCTCGGTTGGGGCCTAGACCCCGGATCGTCGTAGATCATCTCTCTACCCTCAACACACACTCTCTAGAGTAGCCCAGGGGCCAGCCCGACAGGACCTAACTCCTCCTCCGGCGAGGACTCAGATCCTAAGGACTCCACCCGCACGAACCCCACTACCTCCAAGGTCTCCGGCGTCACCGCCAACTGCAGCACCCGCACCACGATCCCCTGCTCATCCAGGTCCTTCAGATCCAGCACCTCATTCAAGCCCCCCAGAAAAGCCCCCGAGATCTCATCCGGCACCCGCACCGAATCCACAATGAACTCCGGTGCCACCAGCCGCAACCGTTGGCTATTCTCCACCGCTAGCTCTTCACTGAACCCCCCATCCCCCGTGTCCTCCTGCCCATCTGGTGTCCGCTCCACCAATAGGGCCGAAAGCTGGATCCGGTTATCCCCCACAAACTCGACGGCAGGATCCCGCAGATCCACCACCGCGCCGGCACTCTGGGGGGAGGCAAAGGGCAGATCCGCCTGAATATCCTGAAACTGACTCAGGATCTCAGGGGCCTGCAGGGCTGCATTCAGATCTGATTCCGTGATCACCACCCGAACTGCGGCCTGAATGGGTTGCTCTAGCTGTAGCGAGCCCCCTTGAAAATGAGAGTGAGGGATCGAGATCGGGTCGGTCTCTAGCTCCAACACCTCTACTCGAGGATAGGGATCCAGATGTAACCCTCGGCCCGCCACCAGGATCCGATCCGCCTCTCCTTGGATCAACCGATAATTGGGAGTGCTCTCGACTCTGACCTCCAAAACTTCCGCCTGATCCAGCTGATCCAACAACAACTGCTGGGCGGTGCGATCCACCCAATAACCGGCCCCTCCCCCGAGACCCGCGATCAGGGCCAATAGGCTAACTACCACATCCATTTCGGCTCCTCCGGGCTGATCAGGATTGATTCTAGAAGATCCCACTCGGGTTAGCAGGGAGGGAGAGGGCAGGATCTATGCGGGATCCATTACAGTCGCCCCGCCTCATAATCCCGGAACGCTTGGATCAGCTCCGCCTCGGTATTCATGACAAACGGACCATAGCGAGCGATCGGCTCCCCGATAGGCCGACCTGCGATCACCAGGAACTTGCCCCCAGCGGAGCCCGCCTCCACCTGCACCTGATCCCCTGGATCGAGAACCCCGATCGCTGGCGCGCTCACTAAGGTATTCCCAATCGAGATCTGTCCCTCGTAAACAGCCAGGAATCCATTCAAGGAGCTGGACACGGGCTCAGAGAAGATCTCCCCAGCCCCAAGCGAGACATCCAGATAGAGCGGACTTGTGGCGATCCCCTGGACTGGCCCCCCTTGACCCAGGCGGGTTTGACCGGCGATCACCTTGACCTGACAGTTAGGAGATCGGTGTTCCACCGGGATCTGATCGGCAGAGAATTCCTGATAGCGAGGTGGTAAGTAGATCAGCAAAAACGTTTATACAGTCTATATAGTGCGTGTCAAAGCAATTTTGCCGATCTACTTATCATCTTGTCGGAGGCGGGCAGATTCACCCACAGCTGAAACCCCAACAACAGGCCATCCTCCTGCTCCGGCATCTCGGAATGGACGATCCCCCGCCCTGCGGTCATCCACTGCACCCCCCCCGGCCCGATCACCCCGGCATGACCCTGGTTATCCGCATGGCGCACCTGGCCCGCCAACACATAGGTGACGGTCTCAAAGCCTCGATGGGGATGATCGGGAAACCCCGCGATATAGTCCTGGGGATCCTCAGAATGAAAGTGATCCAACATCAGAAACGGATCCACCAGTGGCAGAGCTGGAGTGCCCAGCAGTCGTATCAGAGTCACCCCAGCGCCATCCATGGCCCGTTGACCGGGGATCACCCGCTGAAGGCCCCGGATCCTCTCCCGAAATCCTGACACGTGTTGCGGTGCGGCAGTACTGACCATGGTTATGCCCTGAGCTCACATCGACGATCATACTCCAACAGTTTCACCTAGGACAATCACATCATTCGAGAGATCCATTGGGATCCCTCAAGTCACCTGCAGATCCTCAAACAGCTCAGCTAGAGGATGCAGATGGCCAAGACTGGATCTCAATTACCGCCAAGATCCACCCCCATCTCCGCAAGCAGATCATCCCGTCAACTCCACCTTCGTGTTGACCAAGACCATAACGGCCTTGTCATAATGGACCTAACCCACCGCCATAGGAAGAAACACCCATGGAATTCAAGATCGTCCTATTGACCATCACGATCCTGTTCTCAGTGACCGCCCTCTACTTCGGCACACGCAACGGCTTCTACGACACCGATAAGTATCACGGCAATGGCTCCGCCCACTGATCCTGATCTGCCCACCACCTTAGACACCGCTGTAAATCGAAAACTGGATCATGGACCGCAGCTCGCAGGTCAATGATCCAGTTCTAGTTTTTCATCCGATCTGTCTCTCACCTATCCATGGCAGGATTTGGAGACGATTACTGACCCGCAGGGGAGTGAGCCGTCCGTACTTTCGTGGCCAATCCTAGCTTCGCCATGATCCAGATGGCCCAGTAGGTCATATCGATCTCCCACCAGGTCAGCCCTGCTTTGGCGCACTTCGGATCCGAATGGTGATTGTTGTGCCAGCCCTCACCATAGGCCAGCAGGCCAGTCCACCAGAGATTACGGGCATTGTCATTGCACTCAAACCGGCGATAGCCCCAAATATGGCTAGCGGAATTGATCAACCAGGTGGTGTGCCACACCAGTACCGCTCTCACCAGCACCCCATAGATCACGAAGGACCAGCCCCCCAGCAGATAGAGGACGAGAGCCAAGGGGATCTGGAGCAACAGGAAGTAGGTATCTAGGAAGCGATAGTAGGAATGCCGAGTGATATCTGGAGCCATAGGCTGATAGATCTTTTTCTGGAAGAACGGCTCCTGCTGAAAGACCAGCCACAGCATATGGCTCCACCAAAAGCCCCGTCGGGCTGAGTAAGGATCCTTGTGCTCATGCTCAGTAAAGGCATGATGTTGCCGGTGGGAGCTCACCCAGAAGATCGGCCCCCCCTCGATGGCCAGAGCACCGACGGTAGCGAACACGTACTCTAACCACTGGGGTACCTGAAAACTGCGGTGACTTAGCAGCCGATGATACCCCAGGCAGATGCCAATGCTGCCCGTCAGCCAATGCATCACCACCAGGACGCCTAAGGCTGGCCAGGAGAAGAATCGGATCGCTCCCACCAAGGCCAAGACATGCACGGCAGCGAAAAAGATCGTGCTGATCCAGTCAAACTTGGTGGGCGGCACCTGCGGTTGCTCCGGGGCATTCGTAGGAGGACAGGAAACTTGCATGAATGAATGAGACCTCTGAGATGAAAACAGCAAAACAAGCTGAGACACGGTGCTAGTCAGATAGCCCACACCCAGCGACAATGAGAAGACTTGCTTACTTGACACCCAGCCTAACGATCTTCCACGGTAAATGCAAGTATCACTTGCCCCCTAGGATCTCCATGCCTCGACCTGGGTCATCCACCCGCCAACGCATCATCAATAGCGCCAAGGAACTGTTTGTGCGTCAGGGGATTACCCAGACCACCACCCGTCAGATCGCGGAGGCGGCGGGGGTGAATGAGGTGACGGTGTTTCGCCACTTCGGGACTAAACAAGGCCTATTATTAGCGGTGTTTGCCGATCTGGGAGTGTTCGAAGGGGTAGGAGAGCTACAGATCCGCCGAGCTCAGGATCAGGATCAGCAGGGGGAACTGGTGTCCTATGTGCAACGGTGCTTTCGGGCCTTGGCTGATAACCCGGAGCTGGTGCGATCCGTGGTTGGGGAGGCGGGACTGTACTCAGAGGAACACCGGGGAGCTTTGCAACGGGGGTTTCTCCAGGCCCAGCACCAGTTAGCGGATTATCTACTGGAGATCTTAGGTCCCCATGGGGATCGGCAACAGCTGGCCCAGGCGGCAGCGGTGTTACATGTGTTGATCTTAGGCTTGGCTGTGTTGGAGGTAACAGCGGGTTTGCCTGAGGAGGCGGAGATCCTAGAGTGCTCCGATCAGGATCTAGCAGCGGGGATCGAGGGGTGGCTGCAGGGATGTGTGGGCTATTGGCTAGGAGGACTGCCGGAGTGGGAACGGGAGGAGTGATCCACTACATCGGGGAGGAACAGTGGGATAGATCTGGACCTCGCTCGATATCTGATGACTCTCAAATCAATTTTGCCGATCTCTTGATGGGCTGCAGAATCTGCAAAGTTCTTTTACCAAGTTCATCATCATATTACGTCCCGATCTACGGCCTTAGAGCTAAATTGTTAAGTAAACCTTAAATGCCTAGGGCTTGATCAATCCGTGACCTGAGGCTCTGTGTATGGTTCACTTGCGAGATCGGTGACTCTCAGCAGAAACCGCTAGGTTCACCTGATCATGAGAGGGTGTTATGCGGCCAATAGATAACGCGTTAGAACAGCCGCCGTATAAATAAATTATGAAGCAGCTTCAGGTAGAGTATATCTCTATAACCGGATCACAGGCTGCAGAGCAAGGGGTAATGTATTATGCCGTAGGCCGTATAACTCCATTAAGTCGGGATTATGCGGCCTTGGCAGTTTGGGTAGGATGCAGTAAAATACATGTTAGACCACTAAGGTTTTTGCGATTTTCCAGTCTGCTTAGCAGTGGGGCGTTAAAATGATGGAGTGCAATACATCAGTTATTCGTCAACGCATAATTGATGCCCTGAGCACAAGTGAGTATGATTATGGTTCTGACGAGAATCTAAGAGCTATTGCCTTTCATATGACAGACTGGACTGAGAACCTCAAAGAGTGGGTTAAGTTCTGCCAAAGCCCATCAGCATTGAGTGATGAAGAAGTTAGAAGGATCCTTGTTGGCTTTCTAGTCCATGTTCCGAATCATGTGGCTGCTGCCTCAAAGTTAGCCCTAGATAAACCTGTGCAGGATATTTTTGATGTTGGTGCGGTAGTAGAATCTTAACCAAGGCTTACTCCCTTCCCATGATAAGACTAACAGGAAGAAATGAGGTCAAACCCAGTCATAGAGCCGATCTAGATTGAAAACCTGAGTGCGGAAAGGAAGTGCAGTTCTTCCACTGTGTCTAACACGTCACTGTACCGGATCGGCAGGCCAACACGCTATCCTTATTCCGAAAGCACTCTTGCCGACCGTTAGACTCCCTGTGAATTGAGCAGTTTTCCACCAGCCGATACACAAAGATGGGATCAAACACCCAGGAGCTGTCGGCAGTTATAGGTCACTTTGCTCAGCAGGGTTGACGATCACCCCAAAATTCGAGTAAACATTAAGAAGGTTGGGCCTGCATGAGTCCCGTCTAGTATTCACTGCACCCGAAGCTGCAGATTTAATCTTCCTGGCTTCGTTTTGGGATTCCTTGCAGACCGGTGAGCTCCCTCGACTATGAAGTTAGTATACATAGGAACCTCGGAGAAAAATGAAAAGCTCATTATTTTTGGTTTTGTGTGCGCTATACCTCGTACCTTCTGTTTTCCTGCTGAGTCGTGCTGCTTTGAGCGCTCCAGGACAAGAGCTTGTAATAGAAACTAACTCTCAGGGGAGAGTAGTTCGTTTAGGTAACATCAGTACTCCGGGGAATGATTCTGGATGCATTCCTCAAGCGAATATTGATGGTGTAATTTCTGATATAGATGTCTCTACAGACGAGCATGGTAGTTCGGTGATTTCTGGCATTCACTTCAGGAGTTATGATCCTGGACATAGATCTGGGTACTATAATATCAGCCCAGGGATTAGAAACAGCCGTGAGATCAGCAGTTTTCTAACTAGTGGAAAATCGGTTAGCATTTCGTACTTTGCTACTGGAGTGTCATGTAGATTTCTCTTTATTACAAACATCAAAAGCATTGAGGAAGATCTCATAGAGATGGATCCTAGCTCTTCAAGTTGGACCATCGATGGCCCTGCAGATACCTATGTCAACATACAATACAGTGGTGATGACTTACCAAATGGAATAACAACCTTTGGGGGACATTTAGTATCTTCCAATTTTGCTATCAGCGAAATGCAGGAGAGAGAACAGCGTATGCTCTGGTTCAAGAGACAAGTCGGTCGTGATACTCAGGGTAAACCCATTTGGAGAGTCTCAGATGTTTTACTCTTTTCCCCAGAGGTCTCTCAGAAGCTAGATTCTTCCTACTATACTCTGATGGGTGGTCTCAATCAGTTTGCGTGCAGTCAAAACTATGAAGTAACACCTGAGATCATTGCGGTCGCAGTTTATGAAGAGAATCTTGAGCTGCAGGAGAAAATAGAGTACGCGTGGAAAGCAAATACAGAAACAGGTAGATTTGAGGAAATCTCTGCTGATAGTGTTTTGTGCCCCAATCCCGGTTGGGGAGTTTGATATGCTGACAAATCTTATTATATGAGGTCTAACCTAGCACTGCACCGGACTGCGTGGTTAACCTGCTACGCTTGTCTTTGAGCAGAATCTCGCGACCGGTGAGTTGTAACGTTAGAGCTAATTTGCGAACAAATGTAAAGTCATTGTGGTGTAAGGCTCTCGGCGATCATGACTACTTTGGGGCTGATCTGCCAGGAGGCCTGCTGTGTCGGGACTTGAGCGATTTAAGATTTGCTTAAGAAATCAGCTCTTAGAGGTGACCACTAAGGTTCGCTCGACAGGTTAGCTCTCATGGCAAACTCGATGGAGCACCAAGACAGGTCACCTCATCAGGAAATAAGTAGATCGCCAAAATTGCTTTGACATGCACTCTATAGCCTGTGTAAACGTTTTTGCTGATCTACTTAGATGACCATCGGGATCGGCGCTTACGGCCCTCACGCAGGAGCTGCAGTCTTTGCAGCCCTTCAGGCAGCGGAAAAGATCGGATAGGGAGCGATCGGGGGGTTCGCGACCTGGGCTGCGATCACCGCAGATGAGCAACTGCTCCGATACGAGACTCAGCGGGCGGCAGTCAGACCTTATTGACCGAGGGTGGATCTCAAGGGTGAGGTTTATGCTCAGAACTCCGATCGGGTAGCTCAGGTGCGGCAACAAGGTCAGGTGTTGGGCAGAACTCTGTTTGAGCCGATCTGTACGATTGAGAATGGCCGATTGATGGGGATGAGCGGTCAGACTCAGATCTCGATGAGCTATCGGTAGGATCTCAGATCTATTTGGGTTGCCAGAACTCCTCCGTATGAGGTTTCTGATCGTATGCTTCGATGGCGCGGTTGACATCATCAATATGTCGATAAGCCCATTCCCCTAACACCGCTAGGGGTTCCGCTAGGGATCCTCCCAAGGGGGTGAGAGAGTAATCAACCCGAGGAGGAACGGTGGCATAGACTTGACGTTCGATCAGACCGGATCGCGCCAGATCTTGACCCAGTTGGCGGATCTGGTGGATCAGAATCAGGTGCGGCCTCTGTTGGATGATCAGACCTTTTCCTTTGCTGAGGCGGCGGCGGCTCATGCCCGTCTGGAATCCGGATCGGCGATCGGGAAAGTGGTTTTGACGCGATCTTGAGGGAACCCAGGGTTCGGTCAAAAAGATTGTGTATGATCAGTTGGCGTCACGGCCTATGGGGGTAGTCCTGTCCGATCTTGCCCCATAGCCCAGATCGAGATCTCTGAGATTGTGAGCCTAGGTCGCGCCTACACCCGTCTGGTCCCCCATGTCCAGCCCCACCTGTGGATGCTCCTGATCGGTCTCGGCTGCACTCTGGGGTTTGTGTTGACCATGCCCCTGCTGGCCTTTCTGGTGGAACACCTGGCCCAGTCCGTCGGAGAGGGGGATCTGCCCCGCCTGCTGCAATGGGCCTTGATCGGCATGGCGATCTTTATCGTGCGGGGATGCTTCCAATACGGTCAGGATGCCCTGATGGCCCAAGCCTCTCTACAGGTGGTGCTGGATCTGCGCTATCGCGTCTATGGTCATCTCCAGACCCTGGATCTGGATTACTTCTCCGTCACCCGGACTGGGGATCTCTGCTACCGACTAACGGAGGATCTGGATCGGATTGGGGAGGTGGTACATAAGTTCTTCCATCAGTTCATCCCCAGTGTCCTGACCATCCTGTCGGTGCTGATCTATATGGTGTTTGTGAATGGGGTGCTGACGCTGGTAACCCTGACGGTGGCGCCGTTGATGGGGATCTTGGTGACCTGGTTTGGGGAGAAGCTGTTGGATCAAGCGCGGGCCTCCCAGGAACAGGTGGCGGATCTGGCCTCGTTACTGACGGAGGTGTTCAGTGGCATCAGTCTGACGCGGGCCTTTGCGGCTGAGGACTATGAGGTGAGACGGTTCGGATCCATCGCTGAGCGGAATCGGGCGGCTCGGTTTCAGACGGAACATGTGCGAGCCATTCAAAATCCTGTGGTGGGGTTCCTCTATGCCACCAGCGTGTTGTTCGTCTTTCTGATGGGAGGGTGGCAGATCAGTCAGGAGCAACTCACTGGCCCTCAGTTCCTCGGGTTTGTGGCTGCCATCGCCCTGTTGATCGACCCCATCGTGTTGATCACCAGCAACTACAGCGAGCTTAAATCGGGCCAGGCCTCTGTGGATCGGGTCTTCGAGCTCCTGGCTGTTCAACCTCGGATCTTGGATCTGCCGGGGGCGATCGATCTACCGCCCATCCAGGGTCGGGTGGAGTTCCATCAGGTCAGCTTTCGCTATCGTCCCGATCAGCCGGTGCTCAGACAACTCAGCTTTACCGTGCAGCCTGGAGAGATCGTCGCCCTAGTGGGATCCTCAGGGGCAGGCAAGTCTACCTTGGTCAGCTTGATCCCCAGATTCTACGATCCACAGCAGGGAAAGGTATTGATCGATGGGTTTGATCTGCGTTCCCTCACTCTGAAAAGTTTGCGCCGCCAGATCGGCATTGTCCCTCAGGAGATCATCTTGTTCTCCGGCACCATCGCCAGCAATATCGCCTATGGTCAGGAGATGTTCGATCTGGACTCGGTGCAACGGGCTGCCCAGATCGCGAATGCTGATGAATTTATCCAACAACTGCCGGATGGGTACGCCACCCTGGTGGGGGAACGGGGGGTGAATCTCTCGGGAGGGCAACGGCAACGGCTGGCCATCGCTCGGGCTGTTTTGCTTCAACCCCAGATCTTGATCCTGGATGAGGCGACCTCGGCTTTGGATAACGAATCAGAAGCTCTGGTGCAGGAAGCTCTACAACGGATCATGAGGCAATGCACGGTGTTTGTGATCGCCCATCGTCTCTCCACCGTTCGAGATGCTCATCGGATCTTGGTGCTGGAGCAGGGAGAGATCGTTGAGACTGGGGATCATCATACGTTATTGAAGCAGGGGGGCCGCTATGCCGAATTTCACCTGCGTCATCTACAGTTCCAGAGCTAGACCAGCTGCTTATCCAGTTGATTTGGGATTGCGGGGCATGGATTTGAACCATGGACCTTCGGGTTATGAGCCCGACGAGCTACCAGACTGCTCTACCCCGCGTCGTTCTGTTGTCTGTGCAACTTTCTCATCTTAGCTCCCCAGACCCAGAGTGACAAGGGTCAGGCCATCTGATCTACAGAACTCCTTGTGTTAACTTGTGAATCGTAGATCCTTCCAGAAACTTTACGGTTTGTCATAATAGAGTCTCAGGATCAATCTACTGACTGAGAACCTTCTCAGCGCAAACTAACCCCCCTCTGCCCAGAAATCCTCTATTCTCTGAGCTGGGCTTGGTTAGATCAGGATCAAGAGCACGACAAGACCTAGGTAAGGAGTTTGAGATGGATAGACGCACAGTACTGATCAAAGCAGGAGTCATTATGGGATCGAGCTTCCTAGCCAATATGTTTGGATCCTCCGATAGCGCCGAGGCGGCCTCAGGATCCTTCCCCGTCACCAAGACTGATGAGGAGTGGAAGGCGATCCTTACCCCCATGCAATATCAGGTGCTGCGCCGCGAGGCCACCGAGCCCCCCTTCCAGAATGAGTACCACGATCTCAAGACCGAGGGGACCTACCACTGTGCAGGCTGCGGTACCCCGTTATTCTCCTCTGCGACCAAGTTCGACAGCGGCACCGGCTGGCCCAGCTTCTGGGAGCCGATCTCTGAGGATGTCATCGGCACCAAGACCGACTTTAAACTGCTGTTTCCTCGGACGGAGGTTCACTGTGCCAACTGCGGCGGCCACCAAGGACATGTGTTCAAGGATGGCCCCGAGCCCACCGGACTACGGTACTGCATCAACTCCGCTGCCCTTAAGTTTGTACCAGCTGACACCTGATCCTTAGACTTGCTCCTCAGATCTGGGCCTGGGCCTCCTTAGGATCTGGGTATGGGGAGAGTCAAGCTCCTGGGAGGATCGGCGCTTCCCATCGCTGTTGGGCTCCCTTAGACACCAGAAGGTAGCGATCTTAACGCTCTCTTGATTGGATCCACGGCATGGGTTCTTTAGAGTAGGGATTGGGTCCTCTTCGTTTCCCTGCTCCCACCCTATGAGTTCAGCTCGCCTCACCGCCGATCCTGCCCATATCCATTGGCCTGACCCCGATCAGGTAGATGCTGACCTAAACCGTCAGATCCTGATCAACCACTTTCGTCAGATCGAGAAGCTGCTGGAGGATCGGGCCCGACTGCATCCCGATCTCCTTTCCCTAGATACCGACGAGACTGATGCCCCAGCTCCCCTGATCTGGTTGCGGGTCGCCCTGGATCTGGAGGTGATCGAGATGTTGGCTCAATTGGGAGATCGTCATCCCCTGGGTCGGCTCAGCGCGGTTTTCGGTCTCAGCGTCTTTGAGTGCGCCATCCTACTGCTGTGTGCAGGATTTGAGCTGGAGTCCACCTGGGCTCCTCTTTGTGCTGCAGCTCAGGGGGATCCGCACCGTCCCTATCCTAGCTTTGGATTGGCTCTGGGCTTGTTTGCTGGTGGGGACTGGCAGTGTCTGACTCCTGAGGCCCCCCTACGGCGGTGGCGGCTGATCCACATCGAGAATACAGGGGGTGCCTTTCTCCTGGATCGGCTGCGGATCGATGAGCGGATCCTCCATTACCTACTGGGCACTCCCTATCTGGATCCTGGCCTCAAGGGGATCATTGAGCCGGTGCCAGGGGACAGTGAATTGGTGGGATCCCATCTGGAGTAAGTCGATCAGATCGGGGCCCTATGGGAGCATCACGACCCGCAACAGCCCTGGCCCCTGATCCAGCTGTGTGGAGAGGATGCCGCTGCTAAAGAGACGATCGCGGCCACTGTCTGTCAGCGCCTAGGACTAAAGCTTCATGCCCTGTTCGCTGGGATGCTACCCACTCAACCGGAGGATCTACAACGGCTGATGCAGCTCTGGCAACGGGAGGCGATCTTGAGCCAGAGTGCTCTGTTATTGGACTGTGACGCGGTGGGTGCAGGAGAGTACTCCAAGGAGGGCGCGCTATTGCACCTCACGGAGTATCTGAGAACTCCCCTGATCCTGATCAGTCGGCATCGGCGGGTGGGTCGGCAACGTCCCCTGATCACTTTCGAAGTCGGCTATCCCACCTCCCAGGAACAACGCCTTCTCTGGCAGTCGGCTCTGAGCCCTGTCCTGCCGGTTCTGGAGGATCACATCGATGTCCTGGTCAGCCAGTTCAACCTCAACGCCCCCATGATCCGGGCCACCTCCACCCGAGTGCTGGGGCAATCGGATCAGATCTTAGAGCACCCCAATGGCTCTCGATCCTGGCAAGGGGACACTCTCAAGATCTCCCTCTGGCAAGCCTGCCGCTCCCAGGCCCGCCCTCGCTTGGAGGATCTGGCCCAACGGATCCAGTCCCGCTCCACCTGGTCGGATCTGGTGTTGCCCCAGGCGGAGATGCAGGTGTTACATGAGATCACCGCCCATGTGCGCCAGCGAGCCAAGGTTTATGAGCAGTGGGGTTTTGCCCAGCGCAGCTCCCGAGGCCTGGGGATCAGTGCTCTGTTTGCGGGGGGCAGTGGTACGGGTAAGACCCTGGCGGCGGAGGTGATTGCTCAGGAGCTGGGGTTGGATCTCTATCGCATTGACCTGAGCACGGTGATCAGTAAATACGTGGGGGAGACGGAGAAGAACCTGGGTCGGGTGTTTGATGCAGCGGAGATGGGCGGAGTGGTGCTGCTGTTCGATGAGGCGGATGCCCTGTTTGGCAAGCGCAGCGATGTCAAGGACGCCCAAGATCGGTACGCCAACATCGAGGTGGGCTATCTACTACAACGGATGGAAGCCTATCGGGGTCTGGCGGTTCTCACCACCAACCTCAAGGACTCCATCGATACGGCTTTTCTCAGACGGATCCGATTTAGTGTCCGCTTTCCGTTTCCGGATCAAACGCAACGGACGGAGATCTGGCGACGGGTGTTTCCGCCTCAGACTCCGACTCAGGGCTTGGTCCCCGAGAAACTGGCTCGCCTCAATGTATCAGGGGGCAATATCCGAAACATTGCCCTGAACGCTGCCTTCCTAGCTGCAGATGACGGGGAGCCGGTCCAGATGCGCCATCTACTCGCCGCCGCCCGCAGTGAGTATCTCAAGCTGGAGAAAACCCTAACTGAGGCCGAGGTCAAAGGATGGATCTAATCCTACTCCGTCTGTCCCTTAGAGAAGCCGGAGAAAAAGGCCATCACGGTGGAGAGATCGACACCATGGGTGACCAGGACCATGACGATCACGGTCGCCAGGGCCACGGTGCCAAAACAGATCCCGGCTCCTACTAAACTCAACAGCCCATCCTCCTCCAAGAGACCCACACCCACCAAGAGGATCCCCAGGGCTGGGGGCGCATTGGTGGCGGGTAACGGCAACGCCATCAGCAGGGTGGCCAGGATCACGCCACTGGCCAGCAGGACCTTGCCAGGCAGACTGGTGCACACGATCTCAAAGCGAGGTTGAGCGATCCGTTCCACCCGTTGTAGCCAGGGTAGGCCCAAACGGAGCAGCTTCTGGATCCACCCCTGGCCCATGTCATAGTCCAGAAACCGTTGGGGCAGCCAGGGGAGGCGGTGACCTAACAACATCTGTGCCGCCAACAGCACTAAGAGCACTGCCACAGGCAACGCTAGACCAAAGTGGGGCATGGGGATCGCCATCGGCAGGGACAGGATCACCAGCAGCACCCCAAACATCCGCTCCTGGCTGATCTCAAGCAGACTGGATAGAGTCAAGGGTGTGCTCTGCCCCTCTCTCTGCATTAAACGCTGCAGCTCCTGGGAAAATTTGTGCATAGGTATGTATGGCTTGGGAAGAGATCCGCAGAGGATTCCGGATCAGAACTCTTACGTTATGTTAATACATTCTCAGGAGGGAGGCCTCAGGATCGAATCAGATCGGATCTCCTTGTCTCTCGGTCTAGCTTGGCGATGCTGTAGTATGTTCCAAGACCAAGCTGGAGCGCGGCTCCGCCCCCTGTGATGATCCAGGCCGATCTAACTTTCTCCACCCTCGTCGAGCTGTTAGCCTACAGGTCAACCCACCAGCCCGATCGGCTAGCCTACCGATTTCTGGCGGAAGGGGAGGAGGAGACAGGGAGCTATACCTATTCTCAATTGGATCAGATCGCCCGAGGTCTGGCAACTTACCTTCGAGAGCAGGGTATCCCCTCTGGGGAAAGAGTTCTGCTTCTCTATCCCTCTAGCCTGGAGTTCATCGCAGCCTACTTTGGATGTCTATACGCCGGAGTCATTGCCGTCCCAGCCTATCCCCCGAGAAGAAATCAAAATGTCAAGCGGCTAAGCTCAATTGTGGTAGACGCCCAAGCCCAGGTTGCTTTGACGCAGCAGACGTTGATCGAGGGTGTCCAACAGCACTTTGATCAGGCTGCGAGTCTTACTCAACTAACCTGTTTACCGACAGATCATCTCGACCCTGCTCAGATCCATGCTCTGGCTTCTGAGTGGATCCCCCCTGAGATCCGTCCTGAGACCTTGGCGTTTCTCCAATACACATCCGGGTCAACCGGGGATCCAAAAGGAGTGATGGTCAGCCATGAGAATATCCTGTTTAACCAGCTCATGATCAAGCAGGCTTTTCAGCATGATGAGTCAACGGTGATCGTCGGCTGGCTGCCTCTGTTTCACGACATGGGATTGATCGGTAATGTTTTACAACCTTTGTTCCTGGGCCTGGCCTGCACGTTGATGCCGCCCACTGCATTTCTGCAAAAACCGGCCCGCTGGTTACAAGCCATCTCTCGCTATCGAGGCACCACCAGTGGGGGACCGAACTTCGCCTATGATCTTTGTGCAAGCCAGATCACGGATGAGCAGAAAGCTGATTTGGATCTAAGCTGTTGGAGCGTTGCCTTTAATGGGGCAGAACCGATCCGGGCTGTGACCCTGCAGCGTTTCTCAGCAGCCTTTGCCGACTGCAGATTTCGAGGAGAGGCACTCTATCCCTGTTATGGCATGGCTGAGGCAACCTTGTTGATCTCCGGCGGCTCCCCACACCATCCTCCCCTCCTGAAGCATGTGCAAGCTACGGCTCTGGAGCAGAATCAAGTCCTATCTGCTGCTCCCACTGATCAGGACTACCGAGCCCTCGTGGGGTGTGGGCACACCATCCTAGATCAGGAGATCTTGATCGTCGATCCGAACACTTGTGATCCCTGCTCCATGGGACAAATCGGGGAGGTTTGGGTTTCCGGATCCCATGTGGCTCGGGGGTATTGGGGGCGTGAGCAGACCACTCAGGAGACCTTTCAAGCCTGGATAGCTGATGGTAGTCGAGGACCTTACCTGAGAACGGGTGATCTTGGTTTCTTGGATGCTGAGGGTGAGCTGTATATCACGGGGCGGCTCAAGGATGTCATCATCATTCGGGGGCGAAATCATTACCCTCAAGATATCGAGTCCACTGTGGAAAACAGTCATCCCGCCTTGCGGGCCTATGGAGGAGCTGCATTCACGATAGAAGTGGAGGGTGAGGCTCGGCTAATGATCGCTCAAGAGGTGGAGCGTCAGGCAATGCGCCGATTGGCAACCGAGGAAGTCATCGCTGCCATGAGGGGAGCAGTCTTCCAAGAACATAACCTTGAGATCTATGGGATCAGCCTGCTGAGAACGGCCACTCTACCCAAGACATCAAGTGGTAAGGTTCAACGCCGGACTTGCCGCGAACTTTACCTCAACCAACAACTCAAAACCGTCGCCGAATGGAGTGCTCCATCTCGCAAAGCGGCTACAGACAAAGAGTCACCTACGATTCCACCAAGGACTGTC
>CAYSEO010000073.1:0-15651 GCA_964429885.1 uncultured bacterium | reverse complement strand
ATGCGATCGCCGCTAGATCTGGTAGCTGATCCAAACCATGGGCTTCCAAAGGTTCTCTAGACTGCCAGAGTAATGTGAGTTGACCGATCGCGTTGACCAAGGAGTTAAATGAAGGATCTGCAGCGACCTGATCGTTGATCACCTCCAGGATGGCATCGGTTTGATCTTGTAACCCCATGCGGCAAGCATTGATCAGTAATTTGACGCTCTCGATCGCAGATCTTCCTTCTCCATTCTCCTCCAGTTCTCGGATCCGTTGCCGCATCTGATTGAGAACTGCCTCAGCTAAATTGGTGCCATAGATCGAGCGTTCGATCAGGGTACTTTCCGTTTGGGGTCGCCACTGGGTTTGCCATTGTTCCCGAATCCGATCTAGACCAATGCCCTGCACAAAGTCAGGACCTGAGCTCAGCACACCGTAGGGAACCTGGAGAAATCTCAACTGATGCAGAAATCGACTGATCTGGCGATGTTGACGCTTGCGATAGATCTCTAAGGTGATCGACTGAGGTAAAGAGGTCTCGATCTTCAGCTTGAGCGATCGTGCCTGTCGTCGAAAGTCCTCCACTAAGGGGGGTATACCCACACCAGGAGGTAGATCCCCGATCCGATCGCCACGCAAAACCTGCTGTACAACCGTGATCAACAAAGCCCCCTCACCATCCATAGGTCCCTTGACAAAGCAGCTCCTCACCCCGTCCAACAGATCCTCTCGGGAAGGACCCCCATGACCCCGAAACTGGGCTAACCGACAGGCTTGATCCAAAGCTGCGATCTCATCAGCAATGGATAATTGGGCTAAGCGATTTCCCTTCTGACGAGTCAAACGACCCACCTCAATGATCAGATCACAAGCGGTTTGATACGTTGGAGTCGGATCCATGCTCTGGATCTGGTGCCAAACTCGATGGTAATACTCCGGTGAAGGCATCCCAGCCCCATACCCATTGAGGGCATCTAATTGCTCAAAGGTATAACGCATCAGTACTGTCTGATTGGATTCCGGCGGCAACTTAAGATCTAGCTTCGGGGCCTCCGAGCTTTGGATCATTTGTGGAAGTACAACCGTATGAAATCCACCTGTGATCACCAATATCTTCCCTGGGATCTCGGATAATGCCACTCGGATCTGGGCAGCCATCATCTGTTCTCTGGACACTGTACCGTCCGCCCGTAATGTCTCTGGTGAAGCGTCAATCCGAGCAAAATAGCAGTAGGTTGCTACATTGTGAATCAAGGATTGAGTTGAGATCTGCTGAGCTGAGACCTCAAAGAGATGATCCCAAAGATCGTCTTGATCTCGGCAACCTGTTTTCTTCCCTAGAGCCTTGAGGTGATCGCTCCGCTTAAGATGATGTTCTTCCTGTAGAGCCTTGAGTCTTGGGATCAGTTCAGAATCAGTCCGACTCCCGATCACTTGTTGAGGATAGGATAGATCGATGAACCTGAGGGTTGATCCCACCTCTGCACCCACACGCAGGGCAACCAATTCTGGAGAGTAATCACAGAAGGGATAGTATCCGGCGAAACGAGCTGGGGTTGGATCCTGAGTATTTCGATCTAATCCAAGTTGATTATCCTGATCGATAAATGTCGTATAGATCGCAAAGGGAGCCCGCGTCCGCTCATGTAGGATCATCGGGATCAATCCCGTGGCATCCTCAGGTCCTTCGATCAGAATCATCTCCGGTTGCTCAGCTCGGATCCACTGCTGAATATGCCAAGCGCAGGCAGGACTATGGTGTCGAACAGGAAAGAAACAGATCCGATCTTGGATCAAAGAATCCAATAGATCCTCAAGGGAAGGTAGCTCCTGATCTTGAGTCCGACTGGCCATCATCTCAACCACCTACGGGCTTTGTAATACCTCTCCCAGTTGGGATATTTCTGTGCCCTACCCTTGATCACAACATTAAAGTAATGCTTCAGCTTCTTCTCGTCGTCAGGGTTATCTTTGAGCACAGATCCCACCAGATTCCGGACAATATGATCGCAATCTACAATGCCATCCCCAAGATAACAAGCATCCAGCCCAGCGGAAAATCCGACAGCAACTGCCTCTGCAGTGGACATGACTGTGGAAGGTCTTTCGATCACGGTTCCCTCCTCAGTGCGTCCAGCCCGCAGATCATGAAAGGTGGTCACCAATAAGTCGATCACATCAGGGGAAAACTCTACAGTAACCCCAGCATCGGCTAGCAGGGATTCCGTCTGACTCATCACCAATTTCTGCTCCAGTTTTCGATCCGTGATCGGAGCCACGGTCTCAAAATTGAACCTCCGCTTAAGAGCACTGGACATCTCATTGACCCCGCGATCTCGAATATTGGCAGTCGCGATCACATTGAACCCTTTACTGGCCAACAATGTCGCCTCCTCAGATCCAGACAGCTCAGGAATGGACATGACTTTATCCGAGAGAACGCTCACTAAACTATCTTGGATCTCAGGGGGGCAGCGAGTGATCTCCTCAAACCGAACTAGCTTTCCTTCTTTCATTCCTTTATATAAAGGCGAGGGCACCAGAGCTTTGGGGCTAGGACCTTCTGCGATCAACAAAGCATAGTTCCAGGAGTATTTGATCTGATCTTCCGTTGTGCCAGCTGTGCCTTGAATCGTGTTAGTTGAGTCCCCTGAGATCGCTGCCGTGAACAGTTCAGACAACATTGATTTGGCTGTTCCAGGCTCACCCACCAGCAATAAACCCCGATTCCCTGCTAGAGTCACCACACAGCGATCGATCAGGGCATCATCACCAAAATATTTCTGTTTGATCATGATCTCAGCTTTCTTACGCCCCTGTTTGTAAACTAAAGGTTGATCAGTTCCCAAGATAAAGGAGCGGATCGCCTTAGGAGACAGTCGCCATCCTGTAGGTTTCAGATGGGGATCATTAGCGGCTAATGCCTCTAGCTCATTGGCATAGAGGATCTCAGCAGGGGGACGGACAGCGCCTTGGGTCTCAGACTTGGCCATGATTGGTGGGGCTTAGAATTCTATCTTACTCTTCCATTCCGGATCATATCCTGTTCCCTGAGCCGCTGCGATCCGGGTATCGTTCCAGATCTCATGGAGTAGGACCGCTGGAACCTGAGATAGCATCAGGGACTTACCAGGGATCCCGTAGGTATAGGAACTTAGTTTGTGGAAAGTGATCTTTTCAATGGCAACCGTATGGCTCTCCTCAGGAAGATAGCTGCCTGTAAACTCAAGAGTAGCAGTGAGATTCAAGCTCCTGAAAAGCTTATCATAGGAATAGAATATCCCTGCATCTAGCACGGGACCACGAGTATATCCGCGCTTGGTTAAAGTATTCCGCAATGCGAAGCTTTCAACCAAGTACCCCATAAATGCATCGATACTCTGCTTAGAGGAATCCTTAGGTACCTGAAAGATCTCCTGGGGAAACTGATCGAACAACGGCTCGATCTCATAATCCACTAGGTGCTGACGCCAAGCCTGTGTGATTTCAGTTGGAAGGAGACAACCATGGGAGATCTGGATAGAGACCTGCGGATCCATGCTCACCTCTTCATCTCCATAGTCGGAAAGGGAACCATCCTCCAAGGGTCGAAAGGTTTGGATGATCTGATTATCACGGATCACTGACCAGATCAGTCGTTGGCAATAGCGACCCATTAAGGGATGACGATAAAGAAGCTGATCCCAGTCCTGGAATATCCAGGTTCTCTGAGTACACATAGCCTCGTAAAGGCGCTCTCTCTGCAGTTGTAACCCCTGCTTGAGTGATTTTCTTGCTTCACTCAGTTGTTGCTTGGCAGCTTTGACTTGCTCTGGATCCTCATCCTTGCGAGGACTAGGGAGTGACTTGATCAGCTTACCCTGATCATTAATCAGCTTGAGATTCATCTGATCATCTAAAGTTGCCTGAAATTGTCGTTCTCCATAACTCAGGATCAAGATCCCATGTTCGTTAAATCCTGCTGTGGGAACGGTGCGATCCGCCAGCTCCTCCTGAGTCCAACCCTTGCGTTGGGCTAACTGATCCACCAACATCCCAGCCTTCTTCTGAATACTTTGGGTTCGGAATCGATTCGCTATGGAGAGCAAGAGTTGGATCCCTAAAGGATCCTCCATCCAAGCTAGGATCTCTAGTAAATATTTGCATTGTGAGGCCCGCTTGCCATACCAGGTCTTGAGATAAGTCTGAATCACAGGCACAGCAGCAGATCCACAACAGGCAGAACAGATCGCTAGAATTCCCTTACATTTAGTAGGTGTATCCTCGATCCAGCTGTTCAGGACAAACTGGCCCAGGTTCTCTCGTTCCCGTGGGTTAAATTGATTAACGTAACGTCTCAAGGTCGAGCTTGGCTCAATCGTCTTTTGACGGAAGGTCATGATCACAAGCCAGGTAAGGATCTCAGAGTTGACGATCTCTTGGGTTTTCTGCCAATGAACCACGGGTAGAGCCGTGAAGGGAAACCAACTGAGTTGATCTGGAATCCCCTTCTTTAACTCCTGCTGAGCTTCCGCCAACAGGATCTCTGGTTTGTAATACTCATCAATATTTACACCAAGGTTCTCTAGGGCTTGGATCATTGACTCTCGAACAGATACCTTTTTCGTCTTTGAGACCACCTCTCTTAAGGGTCCGATCGCTGCAGATTCCTGTCGTCTTGCTAACCACTCAGCTGCTTGGATCTGCTCATCTGAGGATCTACTCTTTAACCCCCTGATCAATTCCTGGCTAATGTTGGGAAGCTGATCTAAACAATCCTGAGCCGCTTTCCTTCCGGTCTTATTCCCTCCCAATGCAATTGCCCAGAGTTTGGGAACTAGAGACTCGGGAACCCCTGAATACTTCTGAATGATCCACAGTGCTCGCTCTCGATGGTCGATCTCATTTAATCGGTCTGATAGATCACTTTCAGAAATATAATCCAATATATCCTTATCTTTCCATCGTAGATCTTCCAGACTGTAATATCGAATGAAGATCGATCGTTTGTAATCACAGGTCTTGTCTTTTTCAAAATGGGACTCTGCTCTTAGTATGGAGGCGATCTGGCTAAGATTGTGCAGTCCTCCTTGGTCCGGACGAATCCAATAGTAGTTCTGTATATCAGTATCCCAAATCCAGAGATCACAAGTAGACATCTGTTTTACGCAATAGAGGAAACGGATCATCTGAATGGGTTGGAGATCGGGATCTTCTAGGACTGTGGTAACGTGATGCTGTATCTGATCTGTTGGCACAAGCGAAATCTTTCTCCTGAATTGAATGCACTGATCTATCGATCCTGTTTCCAAAAGCGAGAGCAACTCCTCAATAGTAGGATTTCCTAATGATCCATAGATTGTTTCCACAATTTGATCTCGGAACCCTTTGTCTGAGGAAACAGCATTAGGATCTCGGAAAGGAAGCAGATCCATTAACAGCTGGTAAGGGAGATCTGGGCCGATATATTGGTGAAAAGTGGTTGAGCCCTGTTTTTCTATAGATCGATTGGCAAGTTGTTTGTGCCAATCCCGTATCCTCGTGCATAGCCTATTGACTTGATGTTCAAACTCCTCCGTGTAAGCTTGCCAGAAGCTTGTCAGCTCCTCTCTGAGATCCTCTTTTACTGGGCACTCATATTGAATCTGTGGATTATCCATGATCCTCCTCCTTACTAGACTTTTAGCTCCCAGTCGGGATCATATCCTGTCCCTTGGGAGGCAGCGATCCGCATATCATTCCAGGCTTCACTAAGCAAGATCTTTGGGATCTGATCCAAAGGCATTTGAGATTCAAAGCCGAAGTTATAGATATCCTCTCCGACTCTTGATCTTTGAAATTCTAGTTTGATGAGAGCCACCATGTTGTTATCCTCAGGCAGGTAGTTACCGCTAAACTCGATGATCGCGGCTAAGTCCAAGCCGGAGAATGTTTTGCGATAGCCATAAAACCAGCCTCCATCCTCCGTTGTTTCCCTGTTATAACCTCGCTTGGTCAACACACCCCGTAACTGGAAGGCTTCCAGTAAATATCCTTCATAGGTTCTGATCTCCGTCTCTGTTGCATTCCCTTGATGGAGATAGATCTCAGTAAGGAACTGCTCGAATACAGGCTCGATCTCATAATCAGATAGATGTTCTCGCCAGGACTGGATCTGATCTGGGGAGAGAATACAAGCATGGGCAAGTTGAATGATGGCTTTGGGATCCACACTAACTTGATCATCCTCAGTATCTGTTAAGGTCCCATCCTCCAGGGGACGAAAGGTCTGAATCACTCGATCCTCTTGAACCACAGCCCAGATCAAACGCTGGCTGAGTTGTCCTACGATTGGGTGGTTGTAAAGAATCTGTTGCCAATCCTCAAAGATCCAACACCTTTGGGTACACATAGCCTCATAGAAGCGCTCAGTCTGTTGTTTGAGAGTTTGCTTGATCTGTTTCTTTGCATTCGAGAGTTGTTTCTTTAGAGTCTTAACATGATCCGCATCTTCATCCTTTCTCGCTTCAGGAAGTGACTTGATCTGTTTTCCTTTGGTGTCAGTGAGAATAACATTAAACTTAGGATCCAGAGTTGCCTGAAATTGTCTCTCTCCATAATCCAAGATCATCACCCCATTTTGATCAAATCCGGCTGTGGGAATGGTCCGATCTGCTAATTCTTCACGGGTCCAGCTCTGGCGCTTGGCTAATTGATCAACCTGTGCTTCCGCCTCTTTTTGGATCGACTTAGTCCGGAATCGGTTGGCGATAGAGAGGAGGAGTTGGATCGCGTTGTTGTCATCGATCCAGGCCAATACCTGTAACAGAGCCTTACATTGAGCTGCTCGCATGCCATACCATTTTTTGATGTATCTGTCGATCACAAAGACAGCTTCAGATCCACAACAGGCGGCAGCTACAGACAAGATCCCTTTTTCCTTCGTTGCACTCTGTTTACATTCACTCATGTACTGCTCTAGCTTGCTTCTGAAAGACTTATCCCAGGAGAATTTCTGTAGTTGCTGGAGCCTCTCTTGACAGAATTCCATACCAAGGTTAGCTGATGGATCCTTGGGATTCGCTTGATATTGAGCGATCATTTTCTGGAGATCGTTGGTTTCTTTCTGAACTGAGCGTTGCTCTCGATCAGCTTCTCGCTTCGCGAGTTCCTCCGCTTCCTCAGGTGTTTTCACCGGTAGAGTATCTTGAGTGATCCAACTATCCAAGATGAACTGACCCAGTGCTTGCCGCTCTTCAGGATCAAACTGTGAGACATATCGCCTTAAGATCGGACCCGGCTCGATCACCTTCCGTTTGTAGCCCTGTAGAATAAACCAGGTGAGGATCTCCGGATCTACGATCTCCTTTGTGTCTACCCAGTGAACAGTTGGTATTGTCGAGAAGGGAAACCAGTCTCTCAGAGGTGTGGAAATCCCTTTCTTTAGCCCTTGCTGCGCCTCTTTGAGTAGGACTGATCGATCCAGAAACTCCTCTACTGAAGCTCCTAAGCGTTCTAGTGAGCGAAGCATACTATCTTTCGCTACCTCACTCTTCTCCTTCTTTAGGGCTGCTCGGATCGGTTCTACAGCTCTCGGACTTCCTCGATTAGCTAACCATTCAGCTGCGATTCCTCTGATCTCTCCCCGGTTGTCCTGGAGGGTCATGATCAAGCGACCTTCTGTGTCGACGAGCGGATCTAAGCAGGTTTGTGCTAGGGAACGTTCTCGCTTGGCTGATCCCAATGCACTATCCCACAATCTAGCAACTAGTGAGGATGGGGGAGAGGGAAAACAAGTTAAAAGTTCGAGAGCATACAGTCGATTATCTGTGTCGAGCTGCTCTTCGATCCTGTGAATATTCTCAGCGAAGTAGGGCCAGATCTGGTCTTTGCTCAGCGTTCTGTATAGATTACTTTTTGCAAAACTATTCCAGTTCATCAGAGAAGAAGCTAACTCGTTACTACGAATCCCAAATGCTTTTGATGCCTCGGCTAGTTCTCTCAACCCTATCGGATGATGTTGCTGCAGATAATACAAAACCTCAAAGCTTTCCGTGAGATCATGGCTGAGGTATTCATGAAACATTCTGACAAACCTAATCATCTGAATCAGTTGCAGATCAGGATGCTTCAAGATCGGGAAGAGTTGCTGATATAGCTCGTTGGTTCGGATAAATGATGTCCAGTGGGCGTCCTCATCACACTCTTTCTTAGAGCCGTTTTCCATCTGCCTGGCAATAACATCATAAACAAGTTGCTTCTGCATCCTATTCCTGAGTTCCTGTCTCATCTCCTCGTCAGAGTATTGCAGGGGTGCTGATACAAAATCGATCAGTTGCGCGCCATCAGGAAAAATGGACAACCAGTTGAGTTGTGTGTGGGTGAAGGTTGACAATTGATGCCTTCTCTCGATCAATTTATGGATCAGTTCTTCTCTTTTCTTGTCAATAACTAGATTGCACTGATCTACAAAGTTTCTCAGTGTCTCCTGTAGACTGAGCGTCAAGGGAGCATCAAGCTCAACAGGTTGCAGGGGTGGCAGAGATAGCAGATCCTTCTGTTGGTGATGATCGGTTTGAGTTGTTAATAAATGGTTGATCAGGACCTGGATCTTCTCAGACTTCTCTTTCTGTTGGTGTTCCTCTAAAAACCCTCTGACTTTATCCCTCTCTAGATCCCACAAGGTCTGGATCGAACGGTACCTCTCCTCTGTCTTACCAGACTGAGCTAGCTGTTTCAGCCTGGGGATAGATAACTCTGGATCCCGTTTGATGATCTTCATCGCAGCTTCGCGAACAGACTTAGCCGATACCCCGATCATCGGGATCACAGTGTCGATAAACGGATCGAGGGACAGTTCCAACTTATCGATCACCTCCAGTGTTATGACCTTCTGAACTGCGGATCCAGAGCGTAGACTATCGATGATTACTTCAGGGGACTCCAAGCATAGCTCATCGAACCCTACTAGGTTAGTGCCCTGTCTGATCAATCCCTTTGTATGCCAATTTTGCGGATCCAACTTGAGGATCAGCTGTACAAGGGATCCTGGTGGATATCCCGCTCCCCTGAGGATTTCCTCAAACAACCTGGCTTGGAACCTACCCGTGGTACCTTTTCCAATCCGGACAAACAGGAAAAGAAACTGAGATAGTTTCTCCAGAAGATCTATCTCCTCGGTGAAACTTAACTGATAGGGGACGGGCTCTGCTGCATAGACCAGGATCAATCGATGATAGATCTGTGGACTATAGACCTGCTGCTCTAGGATGAACTTGGAGTGATCTTTGGTGAATCGATAATCTAAAGGTTGGCCATTACTTAGTTTCCCTAAAACCTGCTCCTCTTCACCATCCACGACATAGCGCATTAACTGCTCAGGCAGATCCGCTCCTGCTTGGTGATATCGCTCCACATCCTCGGCCAGGAGATCTAACACCTCAGCTGAGAGCTTAAGGGAATTTTTGAGGATCTGATCCTGCCGCATCCGTTCCCACCAGTCCATGGCTATCTCCTCTGATCGTGAACTTTCGATCTAGATCGGCAACGATAACTCCGGCAAGGTTCAGATCTCCTCATCATCGAGATCACCCCAGCTAACCGAGGCAGATCTCAGTCCGCTCACTCCATGGATCGCTGTTTCTGAGACCAGATCCGAGTGGGTAAGCCCCACACATAGATAAAGCCCTCAGCTGCCCGATGATCAAACCGATCATCCTCACTGTAGGTGGACATGGCCTCATCATAGAGAGAGTCCTGAGATTGCCGCCCCACGCAAACCGCCTGTCCCTTGTGCAATCGCATCCGTACCGATCCGGTCACTGTCTTCTGAGTCGCTTGCACAAACCCATCCAACGCATTCCGTAAGGGAGAGAACCAGAGACCGTTGTACACCAGTTGGCTGTAGGATGTCTCGATCCCAAATTTATAATGGATCACATCCTTGGTCAGCGTTAAACTCTCCAATTCACGGTGAGCTTGGATCAATACCAATAGAGCTGGACACTCATAGATCTCACGGGATTTGATCCCCACCAAACGGTTCTCCACCATGTCCAAACGTCCGACACCATTCTCCCCAGCCAGCTTGTTCAACTGCGCCAAAAGGGGACGGGGATCCAGTTTCTCTCCGTCTAAACCTACTGGGATCCCTTGCTCAAAGTCGATGGCGACATAGGTGGGCTCATCGGGAGTCTGCCGTACAGAGCGGGTTAGAGCATAAACATCCTCTGGGGGTTCAGCATTGGGATCCTCCAAGATCCCGGCCTCAGCACTGCGACCCAAAATGTTCAGATCGATGCTGTAGGGACTGGATTTCTTGACCGGAAACGACAGACCAAATCGCTCCCCATAGGAGATCGCCTCCTCTCGACTCATGCCCCACTCCCGCGCCGGAGCCAATACCTTCAGATCCGGGTTCAAAGCCGCGATCGCCAGATCAAACCGCACCTGATCATTGCCCTTGCCCGTACAACCATGGGCCACCGCATCCGCCCCCACAGACTCCGCCACCTCCACCAGCAGCTTAGCGATCAGAGGACGAGCCAGCGCTGTCGAGAGAGGGTAGCGATTTTCGTAGAGCGCATTGGCCTGGATCGAGGGAAACGCATAGCCGGTCAGCAGCTCATCCACAGCATCTTGTACCAGAGATTGCTCAGCCCCCGCCTTGAGTGCCTTCGCCTGCACCTCATCCAGCTCAGCCCCCTGCCCCAGATCCGCTGCCAGGGTCACCACAGACTCCACTCCCCACTCGTTCATCAAATAGGGAATGCAAACCGTAGTATCCACCCCGCCGGAGTAGGCCAACACGACTTTCTTGGCTCGTCCCATCCTGATCCTCAGCCTTGCGTTGATTTTGATTATTATGCCTGTAGGGGGGGAGTAGCGACTAGAGGATCTATGGATCCGATAGATCCAGTCGAGGATAGAGGATGGATCGATATCACTTCAGCGTCAGTGACCTAGAGCAGAGCACCCGAGTCCGACTCGATCGATGGCTGACGGCTCAGTTTCCAGATCTCTCGCGGGGACGATTGCAGAAGCTGATCGAGGCGGGACATGTTCAGATCGACGATCAGGTCTGTAGGGAAAAGCGATTCCCGCTGCAGGTAGGCCAACGCGTCCAGGTAGAGATCCCTCCCACACAACCCGTGGAGATCAGGCCGGAGCCAATCCCTCTGGAGATCCTGTACGAAGATGGGGATCTATTGGTGATCAATAAACCCAAAGATAGGGTGGTTCATCCCTCCGCCGGCCATGGCTCCGGCACCCTGGTCAATGCCCTATTGGCCCACTGTCAGGATCTCTCTGGGATCAACGGCGAGCACCGACCGGGGATCGTGCATCGGCTGGATAAAGATACCACAGGCGCCCTGGTGGTGGCCAAAACCGATCAGGCCCATCACCATCTGCAGGCTCAGATCCAGGCCAAGACAGCAAAGCGGATCTATCTTGGGGTCGTCTATGGTCGCCCTCAGACAGCCCAGGGCCAGATCGAGACCTACATTGGCAGACATCCCGTCGATCGACAACGGATGGCCGTGGTACCCCCCGAGCAAGGCCGCCGCGCCGTAACCCATTGGCAGCTCCTGGAGACCTTGGGCAACTACAGCCTGTTGCAGTACGAGCTGGAGACTGGACGCACCCATCAGATCCGGGTCCATAGCGCCCATATCCACCATCCCATCCTGGGAGATCCCCTCTACACCAGCAGCCGCAAGACCCCCATCAAGCTCAGCGGACAAGCCCTCCACGCCTGGCAGCTCAGCTTCACCCACCCCAGAACCGGCGAGGTGATCCACTGCACAGCCCCTTTACCCCAGGAAATGGATCGTCTCCTCCAGCGACTGCGCCAGCTCCAGAGCTAGATCTGCTGGTTCTCTCAAAAGTGAGTCAGAACACGGCTAGAGTTCCACTCTCCTGATCTGTACTTGCGGAAAATCGCGCTCGCCACTGCCCTCTCTCACGTCAGAAACAGCTATCCCTAGGGGGATCCAAAACAGAGATCGAGGTTACCATCAGTTACCAGCTCGGTGAGCCCCATGGGGCTGCTGGCCTGAGGATATGAGCTGGCAAGGAAGTGAACCTACCATGACGATGCCCAACTCCGCTGATGATCGCTCCAAAACAACCTACTATGGTGAGTTCACCGCTGCCCATCCGGTGCTCAATGTCAGCCTGCAGGAGTTCAGCCAACGGGTGGGCTTGATCTGCTCCTTGGAGACCAACGGTCAACTCCGGTCTGAGGAAGCCTATCGCCAGATCAAAAATCTTTGGAGAGCTCTCAAGGCCTCTAAACGGGATCTATTCGACCCAGGTCAATAGATCTCAGGGAGTCGATCCTACCCCTCAACCGAGTCATGTCCCCAGATCCCTTTCCCCCCAGTTGTCCAGACCGATCTGGGTCAACGGCTATGACATCGACGTCATGGGGGGATCATCAGTACCCTGGGGAGCCTGGAAGCCTTCGATTCAGATCGGGATGATCCAGATCACAGTCAGCTCTCTGTGGATCCCACATAATGACCCTATGGGTTCACAAGCTCCATTCACAGGCTCCACTCATAGGTTTCGTCACCATGACGCGCTCTAATCCTGTCTCCCAACCCCAACCCCAGACCTCGGCCCAGAAACATATTTTAATGATCGATGAGCCCTCTGGACGGCGAGCGATCACTCTGGATAGCCCTGCCTACTCCATAGGCCGCGACCCCAGCTGCAGCATTCGATTGAACCATCCGATGGTCTCCCGTCAGCATGGCATGTTGATCCGGGTCTTCGATGAGATCAGTCGCACCCATCTCTATCAACTGTTCGACGGTAACCAACGAGGGGAACGTAGCCGCAACGGCACCCATGTCAACAACCGTCTGATCTTCTGTCACCGTCTTAAGGATGGGGATGTGATCGACTTCGGTACAGGGGCTAAGGTTCACTACTATGTCCGGACCTTGACCACCGCCCCAGAATCTCCCATCCTCACCCCACTGCTCAAGCCAGTCCAAGGCCCTGTCGATCCCACCGCCCCCATCTATGCCACGGCCTAGCAGCCCTAACCCGGCTCAGTCGATCAGCAGGAGTTGATCTGAATCCCGGATCCGGTGATGATCCAAACAGGACCCGCTGGGATTCGGTGAGCACGGAACAACGATGGAATACACCCCGCTATTCGTCTACGGCACCCTGATGCAAGGGGAACCTAACCATGGTTTGCTGAGGACGGCCAAGCTGATCGCAGAGGATGCGTTACAGGGGGCCTGCCTCTACGATCTAGGTCCCTATCCCATGATCTTGTTGGAATCAGGCTGCGTTTACGGAGAGCGGTACTATATTCCTTTGAACTTACTGCCCGCCATCGATGATCTGGAGGAGCATCCCGAGGTTTATCAACGGCAGTGGCTACAGTTGCTGAGTGGGGAGTCTGCCTGGGTTTATGTAGGACAGGCTCGTTTTACCCAAGGCTGTCCCCCCATCCGAACCGGACGATGGCGAGAGCAATCCTCCCTCCGATCGGGGATCTGAAGAAGAAACGCGAATCTAGTTCCTCCGAACCGGATCAAGGCCTATCTTCAACAGAGCTCCAGTCAACTGAACGATCACGGTCAGCCAACATCACATCCGGATCGACTCAGATCGGGATCGAAGCGGAGCTTGACATCCGCGACATATAAACGACAGCCTTGACCCTATGGATCTCTCTGGAACTTGGAGATACGCGACTCATCCCTCAATCTGACAAGGATCACCCTTGACATCATAGGACATTCTCACTCTACGCCGCCTGAGTCATCCTCTGAGAGAGAACTCCGGGATCAGTTTCCAGACCTGCTGGTGGGGAATGTTAGGTTAGCGAAATCGGGAACTTGGGCTTGGGATCACGCTTCAAGGACCTGAGCTGTTCAGGAGATGACGTCATGATCCGGATCAAAACACTGCGTAAACTAGGACTGATGGCTACGTTACTGACTTGGGGAGTGACGATCGCTCCCGCTGGGGCACAGACTGATCAATCCCAGGAACAGGATCCCGCTTCGGATCTAACGGAGCTGAAGATCCTAGAGGCTTGTGCAGAGGATCGAGCCGCCACCTTGCCCAATCCTTTCCCTGATGTCCAACCCACGGACTGGGCCTATGAGGCTGTGTTGACCCTGTACTACTGTGGAGCCTATCGAGGCGCGATCCCACCCCAGCAGTACAAGGACTTTTTAGATAGCCGTGAGGAGCAACAAAGTTAAGCCCCTGGTTTGTATAACCCAATGGCTACCACTCGATTGCTACCTACCTCAAAGATGAACCCGATCCCCTGGGCATCATAGTTGACGTAATACCGATCCTCTCGGATCGCCTCGCGGCTGCCTTGGGGAAACGGCATCACCTCGTTATAGCCATTCTCCCCCGGTTGACCATAGACCTGGATCACATCCGCGTAGCTGGCCCCGATCCCCAATCCCTCGGCGGTCATGGCGGTGGGATCGGTGGTGTAGATCCGATCGGCGAAGAAACTATCCAACACGCCAGGATGACGATAGGTGAACAGGACATAATCCTCTAAGTAGAAGATCTTCAGATCGCTATTGGGCTGAAATACATTGCGACCCGACTCCGCCGAGATCAGATCTACGTTGCCCAGCAGATGGGTATCCACATTACGGGTATCCATGCCCAACAGGAAGCGACCGACTCGTCCCTCTTGAGCAAACACAGAAGGCCGTTGGGGCACCTGCGGTTGACGGGGGGAGGTACTGAGGGCCGAGATCCCGGCATTCAACCAAACCTCGTTCTGACCCGCCACCGGATGCATCGGATCCAGTCCGTCCAAGAGGGGGCGGTTATCCCCGGTCTGCCAGAACCCTACCGCCAGCTCCACCGCCGCGCCTGAGGGCAGGATGAAGAAACGGGTCTGTCGATCCGTGCCCTGGGTCGGTTGGCCTAAGATCGTCACCTCACCGCTCAAGGCCAGCTGGGCCGCCAACAAAGTGGCTCCTTGGCGGGTGTTGCTATCCACCAGCACCGTCAACGGAAACCCAGTAGCGATCGGCAGATTGGCACTATCCCAGGCGGTCAACTGACCAAATCGATCCTCGGTGATCACCAGGGGCGAGATGGCGCGCGGTAGAAACAAACGGGCCACATCCGCGATCACCTGTGGGTCATACCCCACCGACCCCCGCAGATCCAGGATCAATCCTCGGGTGTAGTCCTCCGTGAATAAGGTCTGTCGGATCTCCGTCGCTGTGGAGGGAGTCAGCTCTGGCACTGCTAGATACACCGTTCGAGGGGCCACCACCTCAGCCTGCAGGGGAGGACGAGATTGATTCAGCAACTGATCGAAGGCCTCGGGCCGCAGAAACTGATCCGCAGGTCCGCCGAACTGATCCACCACTTGGTCCAACAACTGATACTCCAGCTCCTGGATCGGGGTGGGGTTGCTATAGCTATTGGCCAACAGCCGAGTGTAGAGCTCATTATAGGTATCTGCTGTCACCTGGTCGCCCCCATCCAGGGACTCGTTGATCAATAGGGTGATCAGTTCTCGCAGATCCTCGCCAGGGGTGTATCCAGAGGTGGAGGCATCAGAGCCCACTGGAGGGCCATCGGATTGTGTGTTTTGAGGCGGACATCCTGTAGCAGCGGGAGTCGGGGCAACGGAGGCGGGGGCTACTGGGGCAGTGGGAGAACTCTGAGCGGAGTGCAAATTAGGTACTGCAGGG
>CAYSEO010000072.1:0-15675 GCA_964429885.1 uncultured bacterium | reverse complement strand
GCTTTGACATGCACTATATAGCCTGTATAAACGTTTTTGCTGATCTACTTATTGCAGTCGCCCCATTCTCTAGGACATGACGATCGTTTGACCTGAGGCTATGCCTGATCTGGGCATCTCAATCGGAGTGGCGACTGCAATATTGACGAAAGCGATCGAAACTCTCTTGATACCGATCCACCCATGCCGGAACTGGTGAGATCCGACGTTCCTCCTGCACCAACGCCTGGATCGTCTCCTGTACCGATCGACCCTGGGCTCCTGCTGCCGCCACCATGGCCATCCCCACGGCAGGCTGCGGATAACGAGCTGAGACGAGATCTCGGTTCAAGACGCTGGCCCGGATCTGTAACCAGAGTTGACTGTGGTTCCCTCCTCCAGTGGTGAACAGTGGCCCCTGCTGGTTCAAACCCAGATCCTGCAACCGCTCCAAGCCCAGGCGTTCCACATAGGCAACCCCCTCCAACAGAGTTCCATAAAACTGGGGGCTACGGCGATCCAGATCCGGCCAGATCCCTGCAAAACTAGGATCCTGAATCGGAAACCGCTCTCCCGGTCGTACCAATGGATAGCAGATCTCACCTGTGGGGAGAAAGGCTTGCGCTTGCTGATCCAACTTCGCCAGATCTGCTCCAGCAAAGTAATGTTGCAGTACCCCACCACCACAGGAGGAGGCCGCCCCCGGCAACCAAGTGTTGCGATCGGGATGCAGATGGGAGTAGACGCTACCGTCCGACGTCTGGATCCGCTGCTGACTGGTACCTTTAAAGATCAAGGTGGTGCCCAATGAAGTGGAGATCTGACCCGGTGCCACAGCCCCTGCCGCCAACTGACCCGCGCAGCCATCGGTACAGCCCGCCACGATCTGGACCTCAGATCCCAGTTCCCACTCTGGTTTAACCGACCCGATCACCGTCCCTGGTGCCACCACCTGAGGAAATCGCTCCAGATCCAGACCCGCCTCCTGCCAGCGCTGTGGCCATTGATAGGTCTGTAGATCGAAACCACTCTTCAGAGCACAGGTATGATCCGTAACCCGAGCCTCAGCCCCGAGGGCCGTCAGTAATAGATCAGTGGGATGGGCCAGAAAGCTGTACTGATAGCGATCCGGCTCAGTCTCCGCCCACCATAGCCAACGACAGAGTCCCCAGCTACTGGAGATCCCCAATCGTTGAGCCTGTTCCCGCCCCCGTGGATCGTCATAGAGCCAGGCTTGATCGAGGGGTTGGCCCTGCCCATCCACAGGCAACACGGTTCCAGAGGTCCCACAGGCGCTGATGGCGATCGGGAGTTGCTCGGGATCTAACCCCAGCTTCAGCTTTTGCAACAGATGACCCATCACCTGGATCCAGTGCTCGGGATCGGCCTCCGGTTGGGGCCAGCGATGACTGACCTCTACCTGCAACTCTCCCACGGCATCTAGGGCAACGATCCGCATGCCTGAGGTACCCAGATCAATCCCTAAGGTGATCGGTGACATCGGAGGCTTTCTCCTGAGACTGGCATGGGCAGATCCTAGCTTGTTCTTTGCCTGTGCTCCTGATCCAGCTGAGGGAGTGGCACATAAGGTGGTGTTATTGTCTCGGATCTTTTTTAAGGTTTGATCAACCTACCTCAGCTCCGATCATGAACAGCCCGCCTCGTCAGAGCCCCGATCGTCTGATCATCTCTCTGGAACAAAGTCAGCTGAATCGGATCGTCACCCTGTATGCAAACCCCACCCGCAGACGTCTTAACCTTGAGTTCAATCTGAATCAGATCCGGGGCAGAGAACAAGCCTTCCTGCGGGGATTAGAATCCCTAGTTGATCTGGGTCTTTTATCTGAAGCAGAGCTCCGTCAGGTCTGTCGGACACAATTAATCTGTCAATTACCCTTACAACCATCACCAGTCCCTCAGGTCGTCAGCCCATCGGCCCCGGCCCCTGCAGTGACCCCCGTCAGATCCACGGCTCCTGCAGTCTCACCCGTAGCGACCCCCGTCAGATCCACTGCTCCTGCAGACCCACCCGGAGTCACTGCTGCTCCTCCCCCGCAGCTGCCCCCCGGCGTCGACAAGATCCGGCAGATGGTACAAGCTCTGGTGGCTGAGATCAGTGTGATCTGGTTATTGGCCTTGGGAGTGTTTCTAGTGGTGCTCTCCTCGGCGGCGTTGGCCTTGACCCAGTGGCAGACCTTTTCCCCCTCGCTCCAGTACGGGATGTTGTGGATCTATACCCTGGGCTTTGCTGGGGCCAGTCTCTGGACTCAAGGTAAGGAACGATTGGCCCTCACTAGCCAAGGTTTACGGGCTACGGCTCTGTTCTTGTTGCCCCTGAATCTATGGGCGATCGAGGGCTTACAGCTGTGGCGATCTGGTTTCGGTTGGATCGTGATCGGCATCGCGGTTGCCACGTTGGGGGTGATGGGTAGATCCGTCCTACGTCTACAAGGTCTGACCCCATTTGGATCTCTGCTCTACGGTCTGTTGAGCCTCTTGCATCTGGGCTGGATCCTACCGGGGATCAGTTGGCTGGCTCCCTATGGCGGTGTCTTGGTGGGAGGCTGGGGTCTGCTGCGGGGACCTTTGGGGCGACGGGCCAATGCCGAGGATCTACAGCGGGTCGGAGGCTGGTGGGGCTGGGGCCTGATCCTGTTTGGATCGGGGCTGTTGTTGGTGCGTAGCGGGATCCTTTATGGATTTCAGCCCTTGGGGTTGGCGGTGCTGATCTGGGGCTTGTTGTTGAGTCGTGGTCTGCCGGGGGTGTGGCGTTGGCGGGCTCCTTTGATCGCGCTGGGTTTGGCCTGGGTGATCACCATTGGATCTCAACCGGCTCAGGCTCTGGTGATCAGTGGCATTGGGTTAGGGGTGGTTTGGTTTCGACTAACCCGCTACTGGCAGCCCTGGGATCTGGTGCTGTTGGTGGTGATCGGTGCAGAGAGCTTGAGCTTGGTGGGGCGATTGCTGCCGGAGTTCGTTCTCTCGGGGGTGGCGGATCTCTCGGTTGCTGTGGGGATCCCACCCTGGGGAGCTGTGGCTCTGTTGGGCTTTCCTTACACCTGGGGGATCTTGAGCTTGGCTCGGTGGCTGGAACGGCAAGGGAAACCGAATCTGGGGATCTGGGGGGAGCGGCTGAGTGGTGGACTGGGGGGGGTGATCTTCAGTGTCTGTAGCTTTAACCCTGGATTGCGGCTGGCGGCTGTTGCTCTGTTGACCTTGACTTGGGGGAGTTGGCAGCGGCTGCACCCTGGGCGTCGGGATCTGATCTATCTCACCCATGGGGCTGGGGTCTTGTCCGCAATGATCTGGATCGATGGGATCTGGCCGGAGTTGAGAACCCGCCCTCAGATCTGGGGCCTGTTGTTGTTGTTCGGGTTGGTGGTGGAATGGGGTTGGAAGGGTTGGCGAGGGAGAGGTGAGGCTTGGGGAGGCAGTGCCTGGATCCTGGGTTGGGGCTTGGCATTCCTCAGTGGCAGCTTGTTATTGATCCATGGGATCACGCCGGATCGCTCCGCTTGGGTGTTGCTGGGGTTGATCACACCGGCTTTGTTGATCTGGAGAGGCCGATTTACCTCACCGCCGAACTCCTCAACACCGATCCTGATCACGATCGGGCTGGCTCAACTGCTTTGGATCCTACAACCTCAGCTGTGGCCGTTCGCCTTTGGGATCAGTGCCGGTTTATCGCTCGGGACTAGCTGGATCTATCCTGCTTTTCTACCCGCTTGCTGCCAGATCGGGTTTACCTTAGCCGCCCTCAGCAGTGGGATCTGGCAGTTCCTCGTCTTGCCGCCAGGAGCCTGGGTCGGGGGGACCGCTTTGGTGGGCAATGGTTTGATCTTGGCGGGGGGATATTGGGATCGTTGGCACCGTCGCTCTCCTGCCGCCACCGCTTCGAGTCTGATCTTGGCATACCGCAAGGCTTGTTACACCTGGGCCATTGTGATCTTGACCGGTCTGTTGATGTTCTTGAACCTGCATAGCTATCAGATCCAGATCCAATCCGAGACCTTGATCTTGAGCTCAGCTGCCTGGAGCTTGATCTGGTTGCTCACACCCGTGACTTTGTTGGCCCTGACCTGGGGACACCCGAGGGATCAGCGGGCTAGGTGGGCACAACTGGGCGGGATCACGTTGGCAGCGGGACAACTCCTCTGGCTGCCCTTTGTGGGGGTGCGGGAGTGGGGAGTAGGAGCAACGGCTCTCCTGCTGGGGATCGGGGTCTTTCTGTCCCCCACTGTGGAACTGGCTCTAGGACAGATCGGGGTGAGTTTGGCGTGGATCGGCCTCAGCCTGTGGGATGGGGTGCAGCCGGATCATTGGGGATGGAGTCTCAGCTTGGGAAGCATCGCTATGATCCTCTGGATGGTGAGAGAGTTCCTGCGGGGGCGTACCGGATCGGTGGCTTCTGTCTATGGCAGAGCGTTGCAGCTTTGGGGATCCCCTCTCCTCGTCCTGACTGGGATCATGATCACCCTGCAGACTGCGCTCTTGTACACCCACACCTTGTCTCCCAACTTGACCCTGGCTGGGGCCACCGGCATCACCTTGATCGCTTTGGGGATCCGGAGTTGGCGAGGGATCGATCTCTGGGGTCTGTGGGGCTGGATCTGGGGCATTGAGTTGATCACGGCCCAGGGGGTGGCGCTGTTTGCTCCGGAACCAGGGGTCCTATCTGGGGTGACGATCGGGTTAGGGTTATTGGCTCAGATCAGCAAAGGGTGGTGGATCCAGCGGGTTCCCCTCGCCTCAGCTCGTTGGCAGGGTGCCATGATCTCCCTTAGCTTCGGGATCTTGGCCCTTCTGTTACGGGTGGGGATCTGGGAGCCCTGGACGGGGATCACGACCCTGGGGGTGGCGATCCTGCTGCTGGAGATAGGTCGGGGATCGGAGCAAACCCGTGGATTCGTCCATCTCGGTTGGATCGGGGCGGGTCTGGCAACTGGCGAGTTTCTCTGGGCTCAGACGATCCAGCTCCCCGTGACGGAACGTCTTTTACTGTTGTCCTCTCTGGGTACCCTCTGGGTTTATGGCACTCAGGCCCTGACCGGTCCTTTGGGTCGCTATCTGCAACTGCCTGACCCGATCCTACGGATCTACATCCAAGGTTACTGGATCCTGGCCACGGGCCTGTGGTTGTTGGGGATCAGCGGTGGCATCACCTCCTATTCCATCGGCTTGGGCAGTGGATCATTACTGGCAGGCTATGCTCTGTTCCAAGGTCGGCGCGGATCAGAGGTCTTACGAACACAGGAGATCTGGACCAGTATAGGCTTGATCTTTGGCTTGATCTGGCTCGGGGTCCAAGTCACGCTCCTGCCGGCTCTGGGGCAAGAGATCCTGGTGCCCTGGGTGGCTGGGTTCTCCGTGTTTCCCGCAGCCATCGCCTATCGCTCCCCCTGGTCCTCCTGGGGTTGGCCCCTTCGACCCTGGCGTACCCTGGCCTGGATGCTACCTTTGGGACTCACCGCGATCACGATCAACAGGATCAGCTTGCCCAGCGTCCTATTGGCAGCCGGATTCTATGCTCTGCTGGCGGTCTGGGATCGCAACTGGCGATGGACGGATTTAAGTGGGGTGTTGATCACCGGTGCCCTGTGGCGGATCGGGTTCTCACTGGAGATCACCTCCGGCTTCGCCTACCTCTCTCCCGTGGGCCTCCTGATCCTATGGATTAGTCATACGGAACCGGCTTGGCAAGGCTCCTCCCATCGCTCCCTGCGCCATGGATTACGACTGATCGGTCTGGGTCTGATCCTATTACCCTGCTGGCTGACCCAAGCCTGGGGCCTAACCATCCTCTTGAGCCTGATCAGCGTAATGCTAGGACTGGCCTTGAAGATCCGCGCTTATCTGCTGTTGGGCACCAGCCTCTTTCTGCTTAGCACCCTGCAACACACCGGGGCTCTGGTGATCGCCAACTCCTTCTCCCGTTGGATCAGCCTCTTGGCCCTGGGCTTAGGGTTAATCATCGGAGCCGCCACCTTTGAGTCCTATCGAACGAAGCTGAAAGATCTGTGGATCTCCCTGATGGGGCAGATTCAAGCCTGGGAGTAATCCAGAGCCCCCGTAGATCTTTGTAATACTGACTCCCTGACCTACAATGAGGCCACACCATCCACCGAGCCCGCTTAGGACATTAAGGAATCGATCCTGATTCTTAACCTCCTCAAGGTTTTCGTCATCCTGAGCACACAGGGATACTGGTAATGAGCCCTGCACTGAGGGTGTCATTTCAGTGTTGGGATCCGTTTCACTCCGAGGCAGGCCGAACACCATGAGGCAAGCCGAGCTGCAACTGCAGATCAGACGATTACAGCAAGATGTATTGCGCATGGGAGCGCTGACAGAGTCATCGGTGGTGATGGCCTATCAAGCTCTGTTCGAGGGCAATCTGGCGGTGGTGGATCGGATCGCCCTGCAGGATAAACAGATCGACCAGTTCTATCGACAGATCGAGCAGGATTGTATCAGTGTGATCGCCCTGCGCTCCCCAGTGGCCCGTGATCTGCGGTTGATCAGTACCCTGATGCAGCTGATCCGAGATCTGGAACGGATCGGGGATTATGCCCAGGATCTCTCGGAGATCGCCGTGCGGTTGGTGATGTATCCTCCGCGTCCTGAGCTCAAGCAGATCCGGGTGATGATGCAACGCTGTCAGGTGATGTTGAGCCATAGTCTGGCGGCCTTGACAGATCTGGATGCGGATCTGGGTCTGCGGATCAAGCGAGAGGATGATGAGGTGGATGAGGATTACAGCACCCTCTATGCTGCTATGGCCAAACAGTCCGATCTCAAAGGCCCAGTGGAACCGATCCTGCTCATGGTCCTGATGATTCGATCCCTGGAGCGTTTGGCGGACCATACCACCAATATCGGTCAACGGGTAGCCTTCATCGTCACCGGCAAACGGCACTAGATCCTACTCCTTCCCAGATCCCAGTTCCCCACCTTCAACTCCCAGGGACGACCCTTCCGGGGTAAGCTATGAGGATTGGAGTCGCCGAGTGTCTCATTCATCCATGCTGTTTTCCGTTCCCCGCCTGTTCGAGCACCTTCTCAGCAGCTCTACCCAACACCCGATCACCCTTGAAGATCTGAAACAGTCCCTACAGGTGGCTGATCCTGATCAGGAGGCCGAGCTCACCATCGCCCTGGACGCCTTACAGACAGCTGGCTTGATCGAGACCGTGGCCCATGGGAACTCCCCCGAATATGCCCGCCGTCAGGATGATTCGTTGGTGGTGGGCCGACTGCGCTGCAACAACCGGGGCTTCTGTTTTGCCATTCGGGATGAGCCAGGGGTGGATGACATCTATATCCATGGCACCAACCTGAACGGAGCCTGGAACGGCGATCAAGTCTTGGCTCGGATCACTAAGGATGGCTATCGTCGCAAGCCCCAGAAAAGTCCCGAGGGCGAGGTGGCAGCGGTGATCGAACGCACCAACCCCACCCTTGTCGGCAAGTTAAAGCAGGTTGAATCCCAGTTTCGGGCCGCGCCCTTGGACGATCGATTATTGTTTGAAATCGAGTTGGAGACTCCCGCCCCGGAGCAGGGCACCCCCCCCTTGGAGGAGGGCCAATTCGCTTACATCGAGGTGAAGAGCTATCCTCTGGCGGATCAGTTGCCCAAAGGCCGGATCCGTAAGATCTTAGGTAGCAGTCCCGAGTCCTCCATGGATGTGGATCTGGTGTGTTGTAAGTATGATCTGCCTCAATCCTTCTCCTCCGTGGTGATGGAGGCCGCCAATTCGCTCTCCCAAAGGATCAGTAAAACAGAGCTGCGTAAGCGTCAGGACTACCGGGACTGGCTCACCGTCACCATCGAGCCCCTCGATCTACAACACCCCCATGGCCTAGAGCCCAACCTGGCGGTCTCCCTGGCGATCACCGATGATGGCTGGCAGCTGGGGATCCATATCACGGATGCTGCTCATTGGGTTGAGCCCGGCACCCCCATGGATCGAGAGGCCAGAGCCCGGGGTACGGCGGTCTTCCTGGACACTACGGTTCTGCCCTTGCTCCCCCCTCAAGTGCAATCCCAGGTGGCCTTGGGAGCCTCTCAAGATCGGCTTACCCTGTCGGTGTTGCTCTATCTCAGCCATGTAGGGGAGCTGCAGTTTGTTGAAGTCTACCCCAGCCTGATCAAGCCCCGTGCCAACCTCACCTACGGCTATGTACAGGCCCTGTTGGTGAGTGCAGCGGAGAACTCCGCAGAAGGGGAGATGCCAGAGCTCATGTCTCTGTTGAAGAACCTCCATACAGTCAGTCAGCTACTGCGGCAACAGCGCCACCGGGAACATGGTTTCGAGTTACAGATGTCCGATCTGAACCCTCCCCTCACTGCCGACGAGGATCGCAGTGGTGTATTACGGATCAGCCCCACCCTTACTGCCCATAGCATGATGTCGGAGTTCGTGATCGCCGCCAACCGAGCCATCGGTGAGCATCTCAGCCAACTGGGCATCCCTGGTCTCTACCGCGTCCAACCCCAGCCCTCCACCGACCAGATCCAGAGTTTTCTACGGCTGGCCGGTAACATGTCTCTCGATCTGAGCTTAGAGGATCCGGAACAGGTCCAACTCTCCGACTTTCAACAATTCTGTCAACGGATCCAGAGCACGGATATGGTGCAGCTGGGGGCCACTCCTGCCTTGATCGAGCAATTGATCTCCACCCTGCCGACTCCCTATCATCAAGCTGGGAGTTTGGAGGAGACCCCTGAGCTCACCCCACCGGCAGAGGAGACGGATGATCCTCAGCCCACACCCCCGATCCCCACAGGTCACTTCGGCCTCGGTCTCAGCTCCCCCTATTTCACCGTCACCGCCCCCCTACATCGTTACGCCGATCTGGTGAATCAACGGGCACTGCATTTCCTGTTTGATAAAGGACGGGATCGGCGCTCTACTAAAGTTAAGAAAGGGGTTGATCTGCACAGTAGCACCTCCCATGGCCAGATCAACTGGAAGGTGTTGCCCCCCAAAGTTCACGGTGAGTGGCAACAGACGGTGGCGGAATCGGTGGATCCCCTCAATCAACGGGAACAGATCGTGCGCCGGGCGGAACAGGAGCTGTCTGGCCTCAAGAAGGCTGAATATATGCAGAAGCATCTAGGGGAGACCTTCTCAGGACTGGTGATCGGGGTCCAGAACTATGGGTTCTTCGTCCAGATCGATCCAATCTTGGCGGAAGGATTAGTGCATGTCAGCTCCCTGAAAAACGATTGGTATGAGTACCGGAGTCGTCAGCAAGCGTTAGTGGGCCGCAAGAGCCGCAAACAATTCCGGCTTGGCGATCGAGTGGAGGTGCAGATCAAAAACGTAGATTACTACCGGCAACAGATCGATCTGATCGTGGTGGGTGAAGGTCGGGTTTATGAGGAGGACGATAACTAGAGATCAGAGATCATCAATGAGAGATCTGGGTTTCTCTCGATAGGCATAGTTCCTCATCCGCTCCGTCATGCTCTTCATGCCCTCTGGATCGATCAATTGCCATGCTCTCAACCAAGCCATAGAGGTTGCCTGATCATTCCTCGCAGCACACAACACGAGGTATGATTGGCTCAGGTTGGCGAATTCATTGAAGTGAAACTGCTGACGTTTTAAGATCGGGTCCAACAACTCCTCAGCTTTCTCCAGTTCTCTATGGTGAACATACTGGTTCGCCAGATCCAAACGAGGGTAAAGATAGTCAGGAAATTCCTCCACCAATCGTTGGGTGATCTGATTCGCTTCCTCAGAACGTCCTTGCAGTCGATAGCTCATCGCTAGATTATTCTGAATATCGGGAGACTGAGGATCTGCCTGATCTGCCTTGAGGAGCAGCTGCTCTGCGGCTTGAGCGTCACCTTGACTCAATAGCTGTATGGCCCGGTTTTGCCAGGCTTCCACCTGACGGGAGTGGCGGGTCACGGGTTGATCGGTAAACTCGTAGGGCAGAAGAATGATCTCCTGCTCCTTGCCCTCAAACCAGAAACTAACTCGATCGGAGTCGATCAAACCATGGCGATAGACACAGGTGGCTGCTTTATATCGCAACTCATCTGGTCCCCATGGACTGAAGGCGAAATCCCTGAGGATCTCCAACAACTCAGGGGACGCGATCCGGCGAGCCAGATACACCAACAGATAGCGGGCGACCTGATCCCCTCGCTCCAATAACACCCTGAACAGGTGGAGAATATAAGGATATTCGGACTGGATCTGTTGGAAGGTCGCAGTCATCTCCTCATCATCCTGATCAACAAGGGAGATCAGACGTTGTTGGAGGGAGGGAGTCAACCAAAAGCTGAGACCATAGGGCCAAGCCCCCAGCCGGTTGCCTGGAGGTGCATTTAGATCCTTTAGATTTTCCTCGACCAAGGAGAAGTTGGGTTGTCGTTCTAAAGCTCTGTCCCATTGTTTACGGGCTAATTGCTCTCGACCTAGCCGAGCCAGGGCTACAGCCACAAGATGGTAGAAAAAACCTGGCAGGTCCTTGAGAGCATTAGCAGCTTTAGCAGCCTCCCACAGCTCCACGACCCCTTGATCCTCTCCCAAACAACTGAGGGCTGCTGCCTGCTTTAACCACTGATCTGGAGCTGAAACCTGGGTTGTCTTCAGTCGCTGGGCGTACCCCTGAGCCGATTCGATCTGTCCTGAGATAAAGCAAAACCGCACCAGGTTAGAGAGAGCGTGGAGATTCTCAGGATCCTGGGTGAGAGCCTGCTCAGCGACTTGGATGGCTGACGTCGTCTGATCTTGGGAGAAGTGGATCAAACTCAGGTTGTTACGAGCCGCAACAAAGTCTGGTTTCCTCCGTAGCAACTCCTCGTGAATCTCTTGGGCCTGTTGATATTTTTGCTGATCAACATACAACGTGCCCCGCTCATGCAAACGGGCCAACTCGATGCCCTCCTCCCCCGAGACACCCAGGTTGGCTACGGATTCATCCCGAATGGGTTCTAACTCATGGAGCTTGGGTTTGACTCTCATGGCTTGATTGGAGTTGGGCCATCGCTCAACGAGCTGTTGAAAGGCCCGCTGTGCGGTCACTACCATGCCTGCATGGGTGTAAGCGATCGCGAGATCATAGGCCACATCAACGTCATGGGGGTCTAACTCCAAGAGCCGCTCGCCGATGTCGATAGAGCGGGGGAAGTCCCTGAGCTTGTAGCTCACCCGCATTAATCGCTTTAGGATCTCAACATGGTTAGGGTAATCCTGGAGCAGATCGGTCAAGAACTCTTGTGCCTCTTGCCACGCCTGCTGCTGGATCAGGGAGTCCGCTTGACGCAGCTCTGAAGTGGGATTTTTCCTGCCAAAACCCTTCGGAGGACGTCTGAGATCCTGTTGGCGCCGCTTAGCCATACTGAGTAACCTCTCCCTTACCGGTCATGCCTGCATCCTAGCGCTATCGTAGATCCTCTAACCCTCCCTGATCCAAATTTGACTTTACTGCCCTCCCCGTACTTATGATATCCTCTGATGAATCCCTCGAGGTGAAACGATGCAGAGCACTGAAGCTGATGTTCGGCAGAAACTGCGCTATATCGATGTTTCTCCTGGCCTTAATTGTCAACTGTTTCCTGACTTCCTCCTCCTAGGTCCACAACGAACCGGTACCACATGGCTCCATACCAACCTTACCTTTCATCCTCATATCTTGATGCCCACCGTCAAAGAGATCTTTTTTCTGAATCGTCTTGATCCACAACATCCCAAGCATAAGACTCGGGATCTGAGGGAGTACTTGCAGCACTTCCAGGAGCCCTGGAGTGAACGCTGGCGAAAGACCTGGTTTCATCTCAGGGTCCACAAGGAACTGTACTGGCCCCGTATCCGTGGGGAGGCAACAGCCTCTAACGCTGTGATCCCACCTGAAATCATCTCAGATATCAGCTTCCTCAACCCGGATCTCAAGGCGATCTTGATTATTCGCAACCCGGTCACCCGAGCCTGGGCCCATGCGAAGAAGAAACTGTTTAGAGGTAAGGGGCGAGATGTATCAGAGATCGACGACAGCACCTTTAAAGACTTCTTCGTCTCTGACTATCAGCTACACTGTGGCCGTTACAGCCAGATGATCGAGAACTGGTCTCAGTACCTTAAGTCAGGACATCTACTCTTGCTCTCTTTCGACGACATCAGCGAAGATCCGGAGGGATTGCTAACTCGCGTGTTCCAGTTCCTGGGAATACCTAGCCAAGCGAAGTATATCGGCCCCCAAGCGAGGCAAGTAATCAATCGAACAGACCCAACCTATCAGTCCCACAGGCTCCCGGCCCACCTGCAGGGCTTCCTTGAGGAGGTCTTCGCCGATGAGCTCCGTCAGTTGCCATCTCTCTTGGGGACCCTGCCCGTCAAGTAGCCCGAGGACCAGCTTCAGTGGATCGGTAAAATTGCTCTGACCTGTGTGATGGGTTGACTAGCCGAAGCGGCCTGAGACGTACTCCTCCGTCTCCCGTTGCTTGGGGCTATTAAAGATCACCTCAGTGCGGTTGAACTCCACCAGCCGACCGTAGCGCTCCCCCTGATCATCCAGCTGGGCATTGTAGAATGCTGTCAGATCGGACACCCGCGCCGCCTGTTGCATATTATGGGTGACGATGATGATCGTGTAACGGTTCTTCAACTCCTTCAATAGCTCCTCAATCCGCAGGGTGGAGATGGGATCCAGAGCCGAACAGGGCTCATCCATTAGAATCACCTCCGGCTCCACCGCCAGAGTACGGGCGATACACAACCGTTGCTGCTGTCCCCCGGAGAGGGAGGTGCCCTTCTCATAGAGCTTGTCCTTCACCTCATCCCAGAGGGCCGCTTGCCGCAGCGTCTTTTCCACCAGCTCATCCATGTTGTCCCTAAACCCTGCGATCCGAGGTCCATAGGCAATGTTCTCAAAGATGGTTTTGGGGAAGGGATTGGGCTTCTGAAACACGATGCCGATGCGCCGCCGCAGCTCCACCGGATCGACCGTTTCGTTGTAGATGTTGTGACTGTGGTAGAGCACCTGTCCAGCCACCCGTGCCCCGGAGATGAAGTCGTTCATGCGGTTGAAGCAGCGTAGGATCGTGCTCTTGCCACACCCCGAGGGACCGATGAAAGCCGTCACCTTTTGCTTAGGAACATCGATGGATACCTTCCGGACTGCATGAAAGCTGCCATAGAACACATCCACATCGCGAGCCGCGAGCACCCCAATCTCTTTGTTTTGGCCTCTGGCAACCGATTGCATAATGAACCTCTATCCTATCCTGAGAGATCTTGACCCATGGGAAACGGAGGCGAACCTTAGTAGCGTTGCTCGAAGGAGCTCCGCACGTAGATCGCCAAACTGTTGAGCAGGATCAAGGCCGCCAACAGAATGATGATCCCGGCTGCCGCCAGCTGCTTAAACTCCTCTTGAGGCTGAGAAATGGAGAAATAGATCTGCAACGGCAAGACCGTGAAGGTACTGAAGATATTGGGATCCCGAGTGATGAACACCAGTCCCCCCACCACCAGCAGCGAGGCAGAGTCCCCAATCGCCCGAGACACCGCGATGATCATCCCTGTTAAGATCCCTGGCACGGCATAGGGCAGCACATGATTGCTAATCGTCTGCCACTTGGTGGCCCCCACCCCATAGGAGGCCTCCCGCAAGGAACGAGGTACCGCTCGAATCGCCTCCCGAGCCGAGACAATGATCACCGGTAAGATCACCACGGACATGGTTAAGGCTCCCGCCAACACCACAGGTCCTAGACCCAAGAGCCGCACAAATAACCCCAGACCCAAAACCCCGTAGAGGACGGAGGGAACTCCCGCCAGATTGGCGATGTTCAACTCAAGGGCATTGTTAAGCTGATTCTTCTCCGCATACTCCTCCAGGTAGATCGCAGCTCCTGTCCCCAGAGGCAGTGCGATCAAGATGGTCAGCACCAGGATCCACAAGGTGCCCAGCAATGAGGAGCGAAACCCAGCAGTCTCTGGATTCAGCTGTGAAGGGTAGTTGGTAATGGCGTTCCAATCCAGGCGGGGCAATCCCTCCACAAACACCCGGATCATCAACATAGTCAGTAGCACCAACCCAAATAGGGTGCCCAACAGACACAAGATCTCAAACACCTTACCGATGGAGTTGCGCCGCTCCAGATTAGGTCGAAACAGGGCATCAACCTCGCTGGAACCGATCTGGGGACTGAAACTGGTCATGTCTCTCTCCTCTGCTCAGACTACTCGTAGGCGATGCGGATGCGCTTGGAGATCGCCCGGCTAATGATATTCAAGGACAGGGTGATGGAGAACAACACCACACCCACCGCAAACAGGGTCTTGTACTCGATACTGCCGAAGGGGGAGTCCCCCAAACTCACCTGAGCAATGTAGGCGGTCATCGTGGCCATGGATTGTAAGGGGTTGAGGACTGAGCCCAACGCCTCAAAGAATCCCTCGCCATAGCTGACGGGTTGTTGCCCGCCCGCGATCGTCACGATCATGGTCTCCCCCACCGCTCGGGAGATCCCCAGAATAATCGAGGCGGCTACCCCCGAGATGGCAGCCGGAAACACGATCTGGGTCGCCACCTCCATGCGGGTCGCCCCCAGGGCATAGGCCCCATTGTGCAGGTCCCGAGGCACGGCATTGATCGAGTCCAGACTGATGGAGCCGACCGTCGGAATGATCATGATCCCCATCATGATCCCGGCGGAGAGCACGTTAAAGATGGGGGTCTGGTCGAAGATCCGTTGAACGATCGGAGTGACATAGATCAGGGCGAAGTACCCATAGACCACCGTCGGGATCCCCGCCAGCACCTCTACCATGGGTCGCAGGAACTGGGCCACATTCCTGGGGGCGTACAGCCCCAGGTAGAGGGCCGTGAGGACACCAGCAGGGACCGCCACGGACATGGCCACCAGGGCCACCACCAAGGTGCCATTGATCAGAGGCCAGATCCCGAACCGCTTACTGCCGAACAGAGGCGTCCAACGGTTATCCAAAAAGAATCGAGACAGGGAGGTGGTGATGGTGCGCCAGAAGGCCTCAAAGCCACCCAGAGCATCTAGCCTCTGCTCAAACTCTTGACGCAACATCTCCTCGGATAGCCCCAAGGGCTCTGAGAGGAATCGGAAGGTCCGATCTTCGGCGTTAACAGCCCGAGCCAGCAATCTCCCCAGTTCGTCGGCAGGCACATCATTTTGCTGGGCCAGATCTCGCACCATCTCCTGCATGACCGAGATATCCAGGAAGAGGCTATCCGTAAAGAACAAGATCGCTGTCTCCAGCAAGATCAACACGATCCCTAAGGTGATCAGGATGGAGAAGGCCGCACAGGCCAACATTACGAACTTGATCACCGTCTCCTTCTGGTTGCGGCTTGAGTTGACCTGGAGCGCCGCCGCCACGGTACTGGGATTAAGTAACTCTTCAGCCATAGGTCTGGGGGGGTATAGGAGCTATCGAGAGGAGCATCACTGATCAACAGTCAATCATAAAAATCTCTGGGATGGTCAGACAACTGGGCACAAGGTCAACCCAAGCTGTCTGTGTCGGGACAGAGCCACATGCCCTCGGGTCTGAGAAAGAGCTGGAGCCCTCAGCCGTTAACCTGAGAGCTCCAGGCAGGAGCTAATCCACTGGATCCAGAGTGGATTTAGTTGAAGATGTCCTCGATGGAGGTGCAAGGCGCAACGTCCTTGAAGATGGATCTGGTCTCAACGGCTTGCAC
>CAYSEO010000071.1:12066-15758 GCA_964429885.1 uncultured bacterium | reverse complement strand
ATAAGGCTATAGATCGCCTCCTGCATACGGGCTCCCCCCGAGGCACAGATCAAGATCAAAGGTAGGTGATCACGGGTAGCGCGTTCCGTCAGTCGAGTGACCTTCTCCCCTACCACCGATCCCATACTGCCCCCCAGGAAGCGGAAGTCCATGATCCCCATGGCGAGAGGATGTCCCTGTAACGTTCCTAATCCCGTCAGGATCGCCTCTTGCAACTGGGTTCTCTCCTGATAGCTCTTGATCCGATCAGGATAGGCTTTCTGGTCCACAAACCGCAGAGGATCCCCAGTGGTCAGATCCGCGTTCAGAGGTTGCCAGGAGTCCGGATCGATCAGCTGCTCGATGCGAGCCGGGGCTGGAAGTCGGTTGTGATGATGGCAATGGGGACAGACCTCCAGGTTCTCGCTCAGATCCTTGGTGTAGGTCAACGCGCCGCAGTTGGGACACTTCTGCCAGAGTCCATCGGCGATCTCACGCACCTGCCGTTGCTTATCGAATTGGCTGCCCCCAACCAGGGAGAGGGAGGCCTCTTTCCTACGATCCGCAAACCAGTCCAGTAGTGACATAGAGAGCTGTCGATCCTCGATCTTGTCGGACGCCATAGTTCACAGTAGCAGACGCGGGTGGGGGAGATGGGCGCGATCCCTGAGAATCTTTACCTGTAGGTTAAGGGCTCAAGCGCTAGCGAGAGGAGAGATCGGAGGGCAATGAGGTGGGATCCTGAGGTTGGTTGAGCTGGGGAGCGTTGGGTCGGGATCCGGAGGGGAGCTGATCAGGGGGAGTGGAGGAGGTTTGGAGGAAGGTCTTCCACCCTGCCCGTACACCAGCCCAGAGGCTTTGGGCGTTGACCTGAGCTCCCTGTGCCTGGGTTTGAGCACCGGTAAACGATCGACCCACCTGTTTGACCACCTGGCCCGCCCCTTTGACCCCTTCATCGACGCTATCGGCGATCTCGCTCACCTCCAGACTGGTCAATCGCAAGGCCTCCAGAGTCGGGGGAAGCTCCCGCAATAAGGTATCGAAAAACCGTTCCACGCTCTTGGCGGCCCGACCCAGCTGGATCACCGCTGGCACCAAGGTTACCACCACCGCAAACAGTCCCGCCGCCACCAAACCGACAGAGAGGCCCAACCAGAAGATCGGATCAGTCATAGGGGGGTCTCATCCTGGGACGACAGGGAAGCTGAATGGGGGGTTTCGGAACTGACGGAGGGTGAATCGGGATCGGGTTCCCCAGTGGATTCTGCCGCCAGTCGTTGCCGATTCAGTTCATAGCGCTTTTGTACCATCGCCTGTTTGCCGGTTGCAATGGCCTCCTGGAGCCGTACCAGAGTCTCATCCAGGCTTTTCTGAGCGGAATCCAACAGCCGCTCGGTCTGATACTGCATATTTTGGGTGACATCCTCTGCCACCTCGGGTAAGGCTTCAGCGGACTTACGGATGAACCGACGGGTCTCTCGGCCACTGCGGGGTGCCAGTAGGAGGCCCATGGCGGTGCCGATGGCGGTGCCCACCACCAATCCTCCGATAAATGCCCCGGTGCGGTTATTGGCCATAGCCTGCTCTATCGATCAACGGCAACTCATAGATCAGGCTAGCCCAGGTTGAGGGCAACGGATAGGGGCAGGGTGGGGTAATCTATAGTCTGCAGTCGACCCCGACCATTCCAGATCAGCCATTTCGGCAGCCTACGCTAGAATGCTCTCTATCCATCCTCTGCGATCTAATTGGACCCGATGGACGACCCTCCGATAGTGCTGGCTCTCCTGGCCGCACTCCCTGATACCGAACTGTCCTGGGGCGAGGCTTGGCGGAGCTTGCTTTGGGTGATGGCGCTTCTCGGCATTAATGGCTTCTTTGTGGCGGTGGAGTTCTCCCTGGTGTCCGCTCGCCGCTCCCGTATGGTGCAGCTGGCCAGCGAGGGGAACCGACAGGCCGATCTGGTCAAACGCGCTCAGGAACATCTGGAGCGAGCCCTCTCCACCACCCAGCTCGGGATCACGGTCTCCAGTGTGTTGTTGGGGTGGATCGGGGCGACTCAGGTCTCAGGGGTGATCCGAGGGGTTTTGGCCCTGTTGCCGGTGTTTATCGATCAGGATCCGGAGACAGTAGGGCTCCAGCATGGGCTCCTGGATGGGCTGGCGGTGATCCTGACCTTTAGTTTGCTCACCTACCTGCAGATCGTCTGGGGGGAGCTGTTGCCTAAGACTCTGGCCATCGTGCATGCGGAGCCGATCTCGCTGCGGTTGGCGCGGCTGAATGATCTAGTGGGGCGATTTCTAAAGCCGTTTGTGGAAGTCCCTCGCTTCTCGTCCCGACTGATCCTGCGGTTGTTTGGGGTGCAGATCCCGGATCCCTCTTCCTTGTACAGCACCATGACGGCGGAGGAACTGCAGGTATTGATCGCCTCCACGGTGGAGACAGGGGGGATCGAGGAGGAGGAGCGGGAGCTGTTGGCCAATGTGTTCGAGTTTGGGGAGACGGTGGCCAGTGAGGTGATGATCCCACGCACCAGTGTGGATGCAGTGCCGTTGACCGCCTCGGTGAAGGATGTGTTGGCGGAGGTGGCGGAGTCGGATCATTCCCGCTATCCGGTGTTTGGGGAGTCTTTGGATGATATTCGCGGGGTGATTAACATCAAGGAATTGGTGGCGGAGATGGCCAAGGGCACCCTGCAGATGGACAGCGGGATCATGGAGTTTGTGCGGCCCGCCCATTTTGAACATGAGAATAAATTGATCGCGGAATTGTTGCCGGAGATGCAGCAGCAACATCGGGCCATGGTGGTGGTGGTGGATGAGTTTGGGGGCACGGCAGGACTGATCACCATTAAAGACATTGTGGAGGAGATCGTCGGCACCCTCTCGGATAATCCAGAAGGGGAGGATGACGAGCCAGATATTGAGCGAGTGGATGATCATACGGTGATCATTCAAGCCCAGGTCAATGTGGAGGAGGCTAACGATCAGCTGGATCTGGATCTGCCGGTTCATGATGATTACCAGACCCTGGGGGGCTTTCTGATCTATCACCTCCAGAAGATCCCGAAGGTGGGGGATCGGTTCACCTATGGTACCCATGAGTTACAGGTGGTCCGGATCGAGGGACCGCGTCTGGATCGGATCAAGATCACCAGCCTCTCTTCAGGGAATGGATCGATGACCTCTACGGAGGTATCCTCTGCAAGGTCATCAAGCTATTACAAAGCCTAGGGAGGCTGAGAACGAGAGAGGTACACTGGACGAGACTTGAGGCCACTCTCCTAAATCAACGGTTGAGGCAGTGATGGATCAACTTCTGGAGCGGAAAGCTCGGATCCCCCAGGGGATATGGATCGCGGTAGGGTTACTGGTGTTGATTTCGATAGGTCTAGTCCTTCTGAAGGGATCTGTAACCGCTGCAGCAGGAATTGAGCTCAATCACATTCAGGATCCTCTCCTGTTTGTGTCGGGTTTGGGGCTACTGGGTTTAGCTGGATTCGGAGTCACTGGTTTCTGTGTGGTGGAGCCGAATCAAGCCAGACTATTATTGTTGCTTGGTCATTATATTGGCAGTATCACAGAACCGGGTTTCTACTGGATCCCACCCCTGTTGGTCCAGTCCAGACTGATATCGCTCCGAGTACGGAATTTCGTGAGTGATCGAATCAAGGTCAACGATGCCCAAGGCAGCCCAATTGAGATCGCAACGGT
>CAYSEO010000071.1:0-11966 GCA_964429885.1 uncultured bacterium | reverse complement strand
AGTGAGGCAACTGCAGTAACGTATCCTAAGACAGGATGGCTGCTGGGGGCTCACGATGAACACAGGTTCTCGGCAGTCCTGGCCAACCTGTTTGACTGGATCCCTGCTCTGAGGAGTGCTATGCAAGCTGTCATTCTCGCCGGAGGCAAAGGAACTCGTCTGCGCCCGTTCACCCGCCAACACCCCAAGCCTCTACTGCCTCTGCTGGAGGTGCCCTGCCTGGTATGGATGGTGCAACGCTGTCAACGAGCCGGATTGACCGATGTCTTGATCAGCGTTGGCTATCTGGGGGATCAAATTGAGGCTTACCTAGGAGAGGGACATGACTATGGCGTGCGGATCCGCTACATCCATGAGGAGAGCCCGCTCGATACAGCAGGAGCCTTGGCCGTAGCCCGTCCCTATTTCACAGGGGAACCTCTGGTGGTGTTCAATGCCGATATCCTTACCGATCTGGACCTGAGGCAGCTCACCCAATGGCATCGAGAGTCCCAAGCTACCGCCACCCTCACCCTCACCCGAGTCGAGAACATCACCGCCTATGGCCTGGTGGAGACGGACGCCGAGCAGCGCATTCAATCCTTTCGCGAGAAACCCACCCCCGAGGAAGCCGCCCAGATCACCACCGACACCATCAATGCTGGGACCTATGTTTTGGACCCAGCGGTCTTTAACACCTACACCCCTGGAGATCCCCTCAGCTTTGAGCGACGGGTCTTTCCCGATATCCTGGCTGGCGGGGAGAAGATGATGGCCTATGTCCACGGGGGCTATTGGCGAGATCTGGGCACCCCAGCCAGTTACTACGAGGGCCAGATCGATATCCTCACAGGCCAGATGGCCGCCTTTCCCCTCGCTGCAGCCGAACAACCCCAGGCAGGAGTTTGGATTCATGAGACAGCTGAGGTACATACAACCGCTCAGATCTCCTCTCCCTGCTATATCGGCTCCTACACCAAAGTGGGGGCCAATGCTATCCTGCCAGCGGGCACAATCATCGGGGGCCACTGTTGGATCAACGGCGAGGTGAAGCCAGGGGTCTATCTGGATGGCACATTAGTAGTGTGATCTGAGGGCAAATAGGGGGACACCATCATGGAGCTGGAACAAGTCAAAGCAGTGATCCAACGGGTCCTGGCCGATGGGGTATTGAATCAAACGGAGATGGACGAGATTGAAGCAGCGATCCATGCGGATGGGGTCGTTTCTGCCGAGGAGGCAGCTCTGTTGGATACCATCTACGCCAAGTTGGAGAGTGGAGAGGTCCAATTGGCCCTCGATCCCCGTCCCGATCCTGCAGATCAAGCCACGTCCACCTAGGGGATATACAGGATCTGCACCTGAACACGGGCCACACCCTCCTCAATAATCCCCAGTCGGCGAGCCGCTGCCGTAGAGATGTCCAGATCCCGCCCTGGAATAAAAGGACCTCGATCCAGGACAGTGACCTCCACGCTCTGAGTTGGCTGATCCGGGTGGGTCAGTCGCAGACGTGTGCCGAGGGGAAACGTCCGATGGGCTGCGATCATGTCTACCTCATGTTGGTAGGTACTGCCATCTTTGAGCCGATTCCAGCTTTGGCCGGGGGGCAACTCCCCAAAATATCCCACCACCATGACCTGGGTGTGAGCTGCAACAGGCATCGCTAGACCGATCATCAGGGCAACTATAAATGATTGAGGCCATTGTCGGATCGGGCGCATCGGTAGATACCCACAGTGACACCAGATATAGAGTATCAGGCCTTCTTTTAGTTCTGCAAACACTACATACAGTACAAGCCGATCCTGATCTCCATGGTGACCGTCTAAGCTAACACAGGCTCATCGATCTCAGCACACCCCGAATTGCTGCTTTGGCTAACCCGTTTGGGTGAGTCAGGATCCTCAGGATGGGTGAAGAAAGCAAACTATCTCAGCTCGTACTATCAAGACAAGATGTTAAGGCAACGGAGAGATTCCATGAGATCCTTGATGACCCTGCTGCTAGCAACCGTACCGGCTTTCGGCCTCACCTTCCCAAGCGAGGCAACGACCCAGTCTCCTGTGGTGACCTCCGAGCAGCGCCTCGATATCATTGAACAAATGCATGACCAGGGCTACGCTACAGTTTTGGGGATCGAGCCTCGTCAGGATCTGGTATGGGTTGAGACCGTGGATCAGGCGGGACCCCTGACGGTGGTGCTCAACCCTAACTCAGGACAGGTGGTCCAGTCTTACCGTACGATGGCAGCGGATCTGGCCTCTGAGGAGCTCCCTGTGCTCGAACTTTCCAGTCAGCGGACAATATTGGATCTACAACAGGACCTGGACCCCACCTTGGAGACAGAACTCCAGATCAGCCAAGAGACCCCTAATATCCAGACGGTGGTACCCTCGGATCAACGATATGGGGCATCCCGCTCTCCCTACACCAACTTCACACTGGCACGGTTCTAGTTTCCACCCCCCTGGCTCCTGACTGAGTCGCGAGCTTCACATCTCACCCCACCCGGAGAATACAACGGCTAGACTGTATTATTTAGACTGTATCATTTGGTGTGTCTTAAGAACGTAGATGTTCTGCTTTATCTGACCCAAGGCAGTTTCTTTTCCAGACTAAAGGAGTGGATGCTGTTAGAACTTGGAGATCGGGGGGATAATTGGGGGGTGCTCTCTTGAGAGGTGGGGTTTGCTGTCCAGTTCTTCTCTGTCCGGGTCGGATCTCTTTGCTGAGGTGCTAGCGGGTTTGGCTGAGGCTCCGTCGGCGGTGGATACTTTGTCCTGGGTAGGCAGAACCCTTCAGCAGAATCTCAAGCTGGAACAGGTTTGGATCGGCCATCCTGCGACTTCGAATACGGATGCCCTGCATTGCTATTGGACTTTCGAGCTACGTTCCGACTCCACTCAAAGTCTAAGGAGTTCGGCTTCGCAAGCACGGACGATCCGACCCGAGATCTTACAGCGGATGCACCAGAGTCCTGGCCATCTCCTGTGGTTGGAGCCTGATTCTCCCTCTATCTGGCAGGATGTCTTGGATCCGGATCGGCCTCAGCTTCTGGGGGCCTGTTATCCCCAAGGGGAGCAGCCCTGGCTGCTGGGATTGGTGGGAGAGCGAAAGCATCTGGCGGAGGAAGAAAGGCGGCTTCAACTGGGGGCGATCCTACAACTGGCGACGTTGGCCTTAGAGCGACAGGCACTACGGCAGCGGGAGCAACAACAGCGGTTGACGGCGAATCGATGGATGGATCGGTTTCGGGTGGCGACGGAGGCGACCCGCCAAGTGGTCTATGAGTGGAACATAGATGCGGAGCAGATGGAGTGGTCCTCCTCGATCCGAGCTGTGTTTGGACACCCTCAGACGGAGGTGATGGAGACTCGACGTTGGTGGATCGACCAGATTCATCCTGAGGACCGGCAGCGGGTGCTTCGCCAGATCAGCCAATGCCTGGACGAGCTACAGGTGTTTCTGTGTGAGTATCGCTGGCGGCGAGCCGACAGCTATTACGCCTGGGTGAGGGATTATGGTCGGATCCTCTGTGGTCCTCAGGGGTACGCGGTTCGGATGATCGGTAGCTTAGAGGATATCAGTGCCCGGCGTCGCACCCGTAAGTTGCTACGACAGCTGCGTCGGGAGCTACAGCGAACCATGGTCCTTTCCCCAGTGCCGTCCTTGATCATCGGTACGGATCTACAGATCGTGGAGGCCAATCCAGCCTCGACCACCCTCCTCGGCTACGACCCGGAAAGCGCCCGCCAGATGAGTCTGGCCCGGATCGTCCATCCCGTGGATCTGGATGCGGATCATCTGCAGCGCCAACAGCTGTTTCAAGGGAAGATCGATAGCTTTGTGACGGAAAAACGAATGATCCATCGGGCCGGTCATGAGATCCCAACACAGCTTACGGTCTCGATGCTGGGGGATGGGGTGATGGATCGGGAGATGGTTTGGCAGATCCGGTCTGTTTAGTATTGCAGTCGCCACTCCCATTGAGACGCCCGGATCAGGCGTAGCTTCAGGTCAAACGATCGTCATGTCCTATCCTAAAGAATGTGGCGACTGCAATATTTCCCACTCAGTAGATCAGCGAAAACGTTCATACAGACTCTCTATCGTATGTATCGTATGTCCAATCAATTTTGCTGATCTTATTGACCTGGGTTCCTAGTTGAGCGCTTTCTGCCGAGGGATATTTTACTCCTCCGTTAACTCCACAGGAGCCAGGTCAAAGCCGATCGCCTGGGCTGAGAACTGACCGCTCTGACCAAACACGCGCCATTGTGCCCTGCGATCCCCCATTTGATAGGTCACGATCTTGCCCCGCAGGGGAACGATCTGCGTCTCCACCTCGGGAAACCGGGCATAGTCTCCTAGATACTGGCTAGGCTCCGGTGGCTGCTGAGCGGTACTGGAGATCTCGATCTCAAACACCTCATTCTCCCCATTGACCACGGCTTGCACATCCTCGGTTGCTGAATGCTCCTCGATCGCCTGCAGAGATACCCCACGTCCTCCCACGCGCGTGGTCAGGGTAGTGGCTCGGTCCAATCTGTGACCCAACTCCACCGCACCCGCCGGGCTGAAGCCGATCCCGCCCCAAAGCAATGAGATCAACAATACCAGCCGCAACCCACAACTGCCGATCCATCGGATCTGACGCCAGATCTGTACTCTCATGATCACTCCCTCTCAATTCCTCATGGTGAAAATGAAACTCCCAGCGATCCACCGTGGATCAAGGGACCAAGAATCCAATGCGTCCCTGCTCGATATCGAAGAACACATCAAAGTCAAAGAAAAAGGGCATCCCCAAGATCTGGAAACCATTGAAAGAATCCACAAACACCCGATCATCCCCTGGGGTCACCGGCACCGTTACCGTAAACCCATAGGTGAACCCGCCCTGCAATACCGTTGTCAGCCTAGATCCCGGCACCAACTGTGAGGTGAGAAAGATCGAGGAGCCCAACACATTGGTATCCAGAAAGATGTCGGAAGATCCCGTATCGAAGACTGTCTCACTCACCTGTTGATTGATCACCGTGACCCCGGTGGAGTCCTGGATCGTGTAGGAGACTGGTAGCTCATCATCCCAGATCGGGGCGCCATTGGGGAAGGTGCCGATCTGATCGAGAAAGCCCAATCCCGCCCCATTGGTATTGTTATCGGTCAGACCTAGGGTAAAGGTGCCCTGACTGCTGTTAAATCCCCCCGTCCGGATCAGATACCCCGTGCTGAGGTTGCCAGAGAGCTGAGGCACAGGGCTGAATAGATCCGGGCTGTTGGATCGACCCAGTAAAGAGGTGCCGATGATCCCAGAGAAGAAACCCGTACCGTCAAATAGATCTCGGGAACAGTCGTCACCGCCCCCTTGACAGCGCACCTCGGTGATCAACTGAACCGTGATCGGACCCGCTGTGCTAGCAGAACCCAAGGATACCGGCGCAGTGGCCAATACCCCCTCAAAAACCGTGCCATCGGCAAAGAAGACAGGAGGCACATCAGTATCCGTAACCTGCAGTCCCTGGGATCCCGCTGCCGCGGCCAGGATCCGCACCCCCCCCGAGCCGGTATCCAGCAGTAACTCAGCACTCCCCCCCGCCACCGTTGTGGGTAAGCCTAGTAAACGCAGCGATCCCACCTGTCGTACAGGCATCGGGACCACTACCGTGCCAGGTTCAGTTGTCGGGGGCGGTGTCCCAGGAGCAGGCGGGATCACGCCAATGGAGGATGAATCATCAGATCCAGAACAGGCCACCCCGAGTCCCAAACAGATTAGGATCAGCCCCCCAATCACCACGGCTCTTAGGGAACGCTTGATCCCATACCAGCCCTTCTGCCAAAGCCTGTCCATGACACCTCTCAACTGATACCTTGGTTAGTCTACCTGGTTACCCTGCAACCATGAGACCCACAAAGCGCAGTTATTGTTTCCCCTTTAGGATCGGTTTGGGCAAGGGTGTGGTGCGGCCATGAGAAGGATCAACTCGGGTTGATTCCATCTCAGGACGAGGGCGTCGTTGTTTGCGTTGGGAGCGGGGCACTGGGCGGGGACGGGGTTTATCGATGGCCGTAGCAGAGGCGATCTGCAGATGGGATCCGTGACGGTGAGCCTCCAGATCCCAGAATTGACCCACCCCTTTATGGGGGAGCTGACCCTCCAGTCGGAGATTAAAGGAATGTCCTTTCTCCTCAGGGGACTGTTTGACCCGACGGATCTTGACAATCACAAATCCTTCATCCTTGGACTGAAACACCACCTCCCCTCGCACAGAGAAATAGTTGGGCACGGTCTGGGGGGTCGGCTGTGGCTGAACCGGCTGCCCCATCTCCTGCGGTGCCCACACCCCCATGATCTGGATATGTAACTGTTCTTCACGATCCCGAGTCCGCGGATAGACCACCCACAGATGATCCTGATCCAGCTCCAATCGATCACGCACCAGATGCATCACCCGGCCCAACAGCACCGCATCCAGCTCCGTCTCATCCTCTGTGATCACCACCCCACGGGTGAACTGCTCCTCAGAAGGCACATAGCGACCCTTGATCAGACCGATGGCTCGATACTGCTTATCCTCAGTCGGAGGTGGGATCGGCTGCATCCGAGTCGCCTCAGAGGCCTCTATCGGATCTGCGGAGTCTATGTCGGGAGCGGGTGATGCATGTGAGCTTTGAGATGTCTCCGACTCGGGTGGGGGGACCTCAGTCAGGTGGGAAGGCTCTACTGGAGCGGCGGGAGGCCAGGCAGAGGAGTCAGCAGGGGCAGCGGAATGGAGATCGGATGACATGAGTAAGTGCCAGATCCCAATGAGGACCTGGGGTGACAACACGGCTGGCAGTGGATCGGTCAAAAACTCTATGCAGACTATTAACGCACATCGAAGCCCTTGCGCCGATCTATTTCGCTGATGATAACAAGTGAGCCTCAATCCTCAGCGGCCCGATCGGATCTCCCCTGGGGATCCACTCCTCTGAGACCAAAGACAATGTGTAGAATGGGAACCTAAGTGCGACTCCTCTGATCTTCTCACCATGACCGCCGCCACCCCTGTCAAAACCGCCACCCAGACTCAGTACGAGGCCGTGATCGGTCTGGAAACCCACTGCCAGCTCAGCACCCAGACTAAGATCTTCTCCAGTAGCTCTACTCAGTTTGGGGCGCCTCCCAACACCCATATTGACCCGATCTGTGTGGGTCTGCCGGGCACCCTGCCGGTGTTGAACGAGAAGGTGCTGGAATATGCCGTCAAGGCGGGTCTGGCCCTCAACTGTCAGATCGCTCGCACCAGCAAGTTTGATCGCAAGCAATACTTCTATCCCGATCTGCCCAAGAACTATCAGATCACCCAATACGACATCCCCATCGCCGAGCATGGCCATCTGGAGATCGAGTATTTAGACGAACAGGGCAACCCGATCCGGAAGCACATCGGCATCACCCGGATGCATATGGAGGAGGACGCGGGCAAGCTGGTCCATGCGGGTAGCGATCGATTGGCGGGCTCCAGTCACTCGCTGGTGGACTACAACCGGGCTGGGGTACCCTTGGTGGAGATCGTCTCGGAGCCGGATATGCGATCGGGGGAGGAGGCGGCGGCCTATGCACAGGAGCTGCAACGGATCGTTCGCTACATCGGGGTGAGCGACGGCAATATGCAGGAAGGATCGATGCGCTGTGATGTCAACATCTCTATCCGGCCAGTAGGGTCGGATCAGTTTGGCACCAAGGTGGAGATCAAGAACATGAACTCCTTTAACGCCATCCAGCGGGCCATCGATTATGAGATCAAACGTCAGATCAAGGCCGTGGAGTCGGGAGAACCCATCGTCCAGGAGACTCGCCTCTGGGATGAGAACGCCCAGCGCACCACGACTATGCGTAAGAAGGAGGGATCCAGCGACTATCGCTACTTCCCGGAGCCGGATCTGTTGCCAGTGCAGTTAACAGAGGCCCAGATCGAGACCTGGCAGGCCCAACTCCCCGAGCTACCCGCGAACAAGCGCCAGCGGTATCAGGCGGATCTGGGACTGTCAGCCTATGATGCGGCCTACCTGAGTGATGATCGGGATAAGGCCACCTACTTTGAGGCAGTGCTGGCGGCGGGAGCGGATCCGAAGGCAGCGGCCAACTGGGTGATGAGTGATGTGGCCAACTACATCAATACCCACAAGCTCACCTATGCCGAGCTCAAGCTACAGCCCCAGACCCTGGCGGAACTGATCACTTTGATCAGCAAGGGCACCATCAGCGGCAAGATCGCCAAGGAGCTCCTCCCAGAGCTGATCGAGTCCGGGGCGTCGGCCCAGGGGTTGGTGGAGGCTAAGGGCCTGACCGCCATCTCCGATACCGGAGAGCTCAACGATCTGATCGATCAGATCCTGGTGGAGAACCCTAAACAGCTGGAGCAGTACAAGGGCGGTAAAACCAAGCTGATGGGCTTCTTTGTGGGGCAGCTGATGAAGAAGACCGGTGGCAGAGCGGATCCTCAACTGGCCAACCAACTGATCCAACAGAAGTTGGACCAGTCCTAAGGTCTCTCAAGTGATGGGAAAGCCGGGCCTCTGAACTTAGGCTAATCTCAAGCGGATGGAGCGGATCGACCTGACTTGGGCTCGGTGAGTCAGATATGCTGAAGCGGATCAGGTGCTTCGAGATCACCCTCGACGGTCAGCTCAAAGTGAGCCCTCTGGCCAGGGAGGGAACTAGGCTCAGAGCACACTAGGAAGAAGATGAGTCAGTCGGTGTTCGACAAGGTTGGCCAATGGGTTGCTAACACTCCTTACCGTTCTCTGGAGCAGGCCTACCAGGCAGCCCAGATGATCCGGTCCATTGAGAATGAGCACTTTGAGGGTGGTCCGATCGGCAAACGCTCCGATCTAGGTCAGAACGTCTCCCAATATTTCCAGATCCAGCTCTCCAAGCAGTTGCGCACTATCCGGGTGCATCTGACGGTATTCCGGGTGAGTAGCTCCCTCTCCCCAGCAGAGACGAACGGTACCGATGGGGATCCCAATACCTTGAATGGCTTCACTCCAGATCAGCGGGAGGAGACGGTTCTAGAAAAGTTGCGGTTCATCGATCAGATCACGGATAAGTACACGGGTCAGGGGGCTCGCCAAGGCCGATCAGAACCGGCTCAGGCTGCTGCGGGTTCCCCATCCACCTCCCGATCAGATTCTCGCTCGACTGCAGAGGACTCCCTTAGTACGGAGGTCAGGAACGGTCGTTCTGCTACCGATCGTCAGTCCAGCCCTCTGGCTAAGACCCCGGATCCGGATCTGGCTCCCCAACAATTTGATGCCCAGGTGCTCAAGAAGCTCGGTCAGTCCCCTGCCCGGAAAACGGGTATCTTGCCGCGCTCGATCCTGAGGACGGTGGGTCGTCTCCGTCGTGAATTCAGCTCGGAATCTGAGGAGGAGGTGATCTCCGATTTCCGGGATTCTCGGGCTCGCACCCTGATCTCCCTGCGATTTCTGTTGCTCTTGGCCCTATTGCCAATCGTGTTTCAGGTGATCTCCAAGAACTTCTTGTTTAGCCCGATCATCGATCATTTCCATCCCACCGATCCAACCCAGATCGAGCTCACCCAGGAATATGAGGAGCGAGCCCTCCATGAGTTTGCTTACTTTAAGGAACAGATGGAGTTTCGTCAGCTATTGCAAGATGAGTCAGAGCAACCCACCCCTGTGGAGCAGGAGGAGGCCCTGCGGGAAAAGGCCACTTCTTTGATCAAGCGTTACGGCACCCGGGATGTAGAAGGGATCAAGAATATCCTGGCGGATGTGGTCTATCTGGCTGTGTTCGCCTGGTTGGTGGTGATTGGTCGAGAGGAGATCGAGGTCCTCAAGTCCTTTATCGATCAGCTGATCTATGGCCTCAGCGATAGTGCCAAAGCCTTTATCATCATTCTATTTACGGATATCTTTGTGGGCTATCACTCCCCCCATGGTTGGGAGGTGTTACTAGAGGGAGTCGCCAATCACTTCGGATTACCCGCCAATCGGGATGTGATCTTTGCCTTTATCGCCACCTTTCCCGTGATGCTGGACACCCTATTTAAGTACTGGATCTTCCGCTATCTCAACCAGCTGTCGCCCTCGGCAGTGGCTACCTACAAGACAATGAATGATTAAACGACTAGAGGAACTACGCTCAACCTGGGGTGCTCCATGAGGTCTCAAACTTGTCCTGCTAGGCCTGGAGACTGGGATCGTCCTCGGTGATGATCCTTAGGACTTATTAAAGAAAACCCGTTGGTGAGGGCTCCTGACAGTAGTCTGAAGGTATCCAGATCACCGCTTGAGTTAGGAGGACTTGGCATGATCAAGCCGCGTCTAGTTGCCAGTAGCCTGTTTGTGTTGGCATCCCTGGCCCTGATCTCCCCTACTGTCTACGCAGCTCCCTGGACTCAGGATGAGCAGGCCACGGAGCGGATCGCCATTAAGGTGGCTCAGGAGATGCAGCGGGGTGGCTATGAGCTCTGGAGCATTGAGGAGCTGCGCCAACGGATAGAGACGGAGGCGGATCTGCTGATCGTGGACACGATGCCCTATGGGTCCAGTTACCAGAAAGCCCATATCCCCGGCGCGGTCCAGATAGAGCTGCCCATCGAGGAGATGACCGAGATCTCGGCGTCATCGGAGGCTAAGCTGGCTGAGCTGATCGAGCTATTGGGTGAGGATCAAGATCGACCCCTAGCGTTCTACTGTGGGTTTACGGAGTGCGGACGTAGCCACAATGGGGCGATGTGGGCTAAGCAGCTGGGTTATACCCGAGTCTACCGAGTTCCAGGGGGGATCAAAGCCTGGCAGCAGGCGGGCTATCCTGTGGAGTCTGTGGATTAGTGGGAGTGTGTTGATCGTCTACCCCAGCTCGGTCAACTGTCTCTCTCCACCCGCCTCCAGGATCTGGACCCGATTCCCTACACCCAGGCCTGTCTCTCACGCCAGGGGCAACCGATCCCCGGTGCAGGGCCGGAGGATCCGGAGCAAGCCTTGACGGAACATCTCCATCTCTTTCAGGAAAACGGGTGGCCCGTTTTGAGATACCTGGGGATCGATACCGGGGATCCAGAGCTCTAACCCTGATCTCAAGCCCATTATGGGAGCGGCATATCGGATCCGATTCGTGATTGACCCTAGCGAAACCACGGGCTAGGATATTTGCGAGTCTGAATAAATCGGCGTAGGTTGTAATATAGTGTCGGCAACCCCTGATTATTTAAGTCTCCATAACGTCAACACAGGGGTATCAATGTCGATCTACGTCGGAAATCTGTCCTATCAGGCGACAGAGGAGGATGTCAACGATGTCTTCTCTCAGTACGGTACGGTTCGGCGGGTCCAGCTGCCCACAGATCGGGAGACTGGGCGTATGCGCGGCTTTGGGTTTGTAGAGATGTCCAGTGAGGCGGAGGAACAGGCCGCTATCGATGCTCTGGATGGGGCGGAATGGATGGGACGGGATCTGAAGGTCAACAAGGCCCGTCCGCGAGAGAATCGCAGTTCCTATGGCAGGGGCGGTAGCCGTGGTGGCAATTCCTGGCGCTAACCCCAGATTCAGATTCGGTGTGAGGCTCTCCCGCTGCACGGCCTATTCGGACCAGGGAGAGCTTTTTGTCCTCTAGCTCCCGCCAGAACAGCTTCTGGCCCTGAGCAGATTCAGTCAACGGCAAGGAGGTCTTTCATTGACACAGGTGATCGTCGGAGAGAATGAAGGGATCGAGTCGGCCCTACGTCGGTTCAAGCGGCAGGTGTCCAAAGCGGGCATCTTCACAGACATGCGTAAGAATCGCCACTTCGAGACTCCCATCGAGAAGGCCAGACGCAAGGCCATTGCTAGACGCAAGAAGCGCCGATTCCACTCCTAACCGGTTGGGGTCGCTCACTAAACCGGGGGTGACCAACGGATGCGCTGGCAGGAGAACATCGCTTACCATCAACTGAGGATCCTGAGGGGTGCTATCGGGAGATGAGTCAGCCAG
>CAYSEO010000070.1:0-15764 GCA_964429885.1 uncultured bacterium | reverse complement strand
AGCCCACGATCGTATGTTGAAACAGGATCTCTCCCTTCTGACTGATCGCGAAGGCGCCAAACTGCAGCTCATCGTTCTCCCGCAGCAGATATAGCAACAGATATTGAGCCAGCTCCGCACCCGTCACCACCACCGACTTGACATTGATGATGGAGTCATCGGGATCCCAGGGGTAGATATGCACCTCCACCCAGGCGGATCCCATAAACAGACCAAACCCTGGCTCATCCAGCTTCTCCCAAGGGGTATCGCTGAACAGCTCCTGCATCCAACCCTCCACCTTCTCATAACAGATCTGTTGAGCCTGTGTCCGAAACTCCATTCTGGTGCCACCTCTACTCCCTAAGATCACCATAGCGCACCCCCTGACCTGATCCTGAGCCCCTCCCTCCAGGGTGAGTACAGATCACCCCATGGCATTACCCCAGCTGACGAAGTGCTGACTGCGGATCTCAGGGATGCTGAAAGAAACCAGGCAACCTAGACAGAGGCGCAACCATGGCTGTGACTCAGCTGCAACTCCACCCCCCCCTGCTGGTGCTGTCCATTCAGGGGGAGGAACATCTCTTCCGACTCGATCAAGACGTCTACACCGTGGGTCGCTCTCGTCAGGCTTCGATCTCCCTGACTCACCCACAAGTGTCTCGCCAGCATACCCTTTTGATCCGTCAACCCGATGGCTGTTATCTCCTCTGTGATGGGGACGGTGAGATCCGCCCCAGTACCAATGGCACCTATGTCAATGGCATCGCGGTGGAGCGTCGCTATCTGAGCCACGGAGATGTGATCGCTTTCGGTAGCCCCGAGATCGTAGCCCAGTTCTTCCAACCCGAAGCAGCCTGATCATCCCTCAAGCATGCACCTCACTCAAGAGTGGACAGAGGACGGAGCCCGGTGGACAATGGGAGCGCTCGCCAAAGCCTGATCTAGCCCTAGCCTTGAGGAGTCGATCCGATGACTGTAGTTCGTGATGCTCTAGAACCGATCGCGGCCTTCTTCCGCAGCCTGAATATGCCGGAGCCGATCATTCACTGGGGCCATCCGGTGATGATGGCAACCGTAGTGTTCGTGTTGGGCACAGCGGTGGGGATCGCGGGCTGGCGGGGACGGCTATTAGCGGGCTCGGAGGCAGCCCTCAAACCTCTGGCGGATCATCGTAAATTCGCCCCTCTGATGACCCTGTTCATCATCCTGGGCTATAGCGGCGGGGTGTTGTCCTTGGTGATGCAGCAACAACCGATCCTAGAGAGTCCCCATTTCTGGACCGGATCAACAGTGGTCCTGCTTCTACTATTGAACGGCACGATCTCCCTGTCTGGATTTGATGGCAATCAGGCCAGTCTGCGCACCGCCCATGCCCTGATCGGTACCTTGATCCTGGGTCTATTGGTGGTTCATGCGGTGTTAGGCCTCTGGCTTGGGGTAACGATCTAGGCAGGGGAACTGGCCACAGGTAAACTCCGGATCGAACTTACGATGATCGGCTCGTCACCAGGACTGAGCCTCAGAGCTACGCCCACAGGTCGTCGGAAACAACAAAGGGAGGATCGAATCCCTCCCTTATCTTTGAGATCAACTCGATCCAATGAGATCGACTCGCTAGATCCTAGGCAGCGCCAGCGGTGGCCTTCTCGGGCTCGGCGGCGGCCTGGGAGCTGGTTTGGATCAACTCGATCTTGTAGCCATCGGGATCTTGAACGAAGGCGATCACCGTTGTGCCATGCTTCATGGGTCCGGGCTGACGCACCACCTTGCCGCCCTTGGCCTCGATCTCCTTACAGGTGCCATAGATATCATCCACACCCAAAGCGATATGACCGAAAGCATCCCCCAAGGTGTACTCGCTCTGATCCCAGTTATAGGTCAACTCGATCACAGCCCCCTCTGCCTCAGATCCATATCCGACAAAGGCTAGGGTGAACTCGCCGCTGGGATAATCCCTCTTACGGATCAGCTGCATACCCAGCACATCACAATAGAATGCCAGGGAGCGATCCAGATCTCCCACTCGCAACATCGTATGCAATACCCGCATGATCAAGTCCTCTTACGCGACATCAAGCATCGATTCCAGGTTAGCCCTAAAGATCTCCAGCTCCCACCCTCGATCAGGTTCAAGAGTGATGTTGGGGTAGAGCTCATCAGACCGTGAATCAGACATTGAAACGGAACAGCAACACATCCCCTTCCTGAACCACATACTCCTTGCCCTCACTGCGCACCAATCCCTTCTCCTTGGCACCCGTCATCGATCCAGAACTGACCAGATCTTGATAAGCAACCGTCTCGGCCCGAATGAAGCCCCGTTCAAAGTCGGAATGGATCACCCCAGCCGCTTGAGGGGCGGTAGCTCCCGCCGGGATCGTCCAGGCTCGGGTCTCCTTGGGTCCAGAGGTGAAATAGGTACGTAACCCCAACAGATCGTAGGTGGCTCGGATCAAAGAGTGTAATCCGCCTTCTGTGACCCCGAGGGAATCCAGATAATCCTGACGCTCCGCCTCATCCAACTCCAATAGCTCCGCCTCCACCTGGGCTGAGACCATCACCACCTTGGCCCGTTCCGCCGCCGCAATGCCCCGCACCTTCTCCACCCACTCATTACCCGTAGACAGATCCGACTCCGCCACATTGGCCCCATAGATCACCCGCTTGCGAGTCAACAGGCCCAGGGGCGCGATCAACGCCTCCTCCTCCACATCCAGATCCACCAACCGAGCGGGCTTGCCCTCATCCAATGCCTGCTGTAGCCGCTCCAGGATCTCCACCTCCTCCTGGATCTTCTTATCGGTCTTCGCCTGTTTACGGGTGCGCTCCAGCCGGCGCTCGATCTGAGCCAGATCCGCCAGAGCCAGCTCTAGATTGATCACATTGATGTCCCGCAAAGGATCTACCGAACCCGAGACATGGACGATATTCTCATCATCAAAGCAGCGCACCACATGGACGATGGCATCCACCTGTCGGATGTGGGAGAGAAACTGATTGCCTAGTCCTTCCCCCTGACTGGCTCCAGCCACCAAACCGGCGATATCCACGAACTCGATCCGACTGGGAATGATATCGGCGGAGCTATTGATCTGAGCCAGGGTCTGTAACCGATCGTCGGGCACAGAGACCAGGCCCGTATTGGGCTCTATGGTACAGAAGGGGAAGTTAGCGGCTTCCGCCTTGGCATTCTCCGACAGGGCATTGAAGAGGGTAGATTTGCCCACATTGGGGAGTCCGACGATTCCAGCTCTCAGCATCAGAGGGGGTGAGATAACAGACCATTACAGAGCCTAGCATCCCGGTCCCACCCTGATCGCCTTCGACCCCATCTGGTTTCGCTATTGAACGATCTCAACCACTCACAACTGAGGCAACCCTGATCTTGTCCCTAGGGATCCCCTCTGTAGACCATGGTGGTTGGTAGTTGTCCTGACCGGAGATTACGAGGCTCGGACTTTAAGAGGTTTGCAGAGCAGGGTTGAATTGCTGAGCATAGAACTGAGCATAACGACCACTCCGCTTCAGCAACTCCTGGTGGGGACCGGACTCGATCACCTGACCGCCCTCCAGAAACAGGATCCGATCCACCTGAGTCACGGTACTGAGCCGATGGGCAATGATCAGGGTAGTCCGTCCCTGCATCGCTTGTTCCAAAGCCTGCTGCACCAAAGCCTCCGATTCAGAATCCAGCGCAGAGGTCGCCTCATCCAAGATCAAAATCCGGGGATCGTAGAGCACAGCACGGGCAATGGCGATCCGTTGACGTTGTCCCCCGGAGAGCAAAAGTCCTCGTTCCCCCACCACTGTTTGATAGCTTTGGGGTTGTTGACTGATAAACCCATGGGCATTAGCGATCTCAGCGGCCTGTTGTATGGCTTCTAGATCAATCTCTGGCTGTCCATAGGCAATGTTTTGGGCGATAGTGCCCGAGATCAGGGCTGTATCTTGAGGCACGATACCGATCTGACGTCGTAGGCTCCTTAGGGTTACATCTCGAATGTTAGTTCCATCGATCAGAACTTGTCCTGCAGTGGGATCGTAAAAGCGAGGCAGTAGATTCACTAATGTGGTTTTGCCCGCTCCCGAAGGTCCCACTAGAGCGATCACCTCCCCTGGATCGATCTGGATGGAGAGATTTTGGAAGACTGGCTGCTCTGGATGGTAAGCGAAATCAACGGATCGATACTCCACCCGACCTTGAATATCAGGTAACGGTTGAGCATGAGGGGATTCTTGGATTGAGGGTTCGATGTTCATCAGTTCGAAAACCCGCTCTACAGAAGCCTCAACCTGCTTGAACTCGTTATAGTGATTGGTCACTAGATCAATAGGATGGATCAGCAGCCCGACCGCAGCCAGATAGCTGACAAACGCTTGGGGTGTCATCTGACCCGTAGAGATCTGCCAGCCTCCCAAGAGAAAGAGAAACATGATGCTGAGCACTTCCAAAAAGCCCACCACCGGGTACTGGATCGCCACCAGACGTTGAGCTCGATATTTTGCTTGCCGATGGCGTTCTGCCTCCTGTCCAAACCGATCGATCTCGTAGGACTGAGCGGCAAAGGCTTGCACCAATCGCATGTTTCCTAGGACTTCAGTTAACAAAGAGGCCAGGTGGGAGACCTGTTTTTGACTGCTGCGAGAGAGTAGAAATAGGCGTTGACCAAACTGACCGATCAACCAGGCCATCAACGGGGCCAGGATCAAGCTTGCCAAGGTCAGCACCCCATTCAGATAGAACATATAGATAGGGATCGCGATCAATTGCAACGTACAGGAGATGAACTGTCGTGCCAATTTATCCACCACCTCACCGATCCGATCCACCTCCTCCGTCAGTCGATAGGTAAGATCTCCAGTCTGAGCCTGATCGAAGAAATCCAGCCCCAGCTGCTGTATGTACCCGTAGACATGGCGTCGCAGATCCAGGGCCACAGCTAAGGAAGCAGCCATCATGGAGATATTCTCGCCGTACTGAAACAGGCTACGGATCAGGAACAATAGGGCTGTCCAACCCAACCAGCGCACGACACCCTCCAGATCTCCTTGTCCCAAATACAGGGATACTTTCCCCACCAAATGAGGCAACGAGACCGTGACCAACACATATCCAAAGGCAAAGATCAGCCCGCGAATGAAGAGAGGAGAATGGTGTCTTAGAAAAGGAATCAGAGGAGAATAACTAAACTGTTGAGACATGCTAGAGCTTGGCCTCCTGCAGGGAGTAACCTAGATAGGACAATAAAATATGAGCGATCCGCTTGGAGGCACCAGGGGGACCAAATCGTTGACGCCCCTGTTGATCACAGCGAGCCAGGTATTCAGGGTCAGATAAGATCTCGTGACACTGTTGAGCTGCCTCACGTAGGGTCTCATCCGTCGCAGCGCCCGATCCGATCAACACAGAGGTCTCACCGATCAAACGAGTCTGGGCCTCAGCAAAGGCATAGTTGAACTGGGGGCCATGACCGGCAATATGGATCACGGGCTTGCCCAATGCTGCTGCCTGTTCCACGGCTAAACCCGCCATGCCAATCACCAACGTGGTCTGAAAGATAATATCAGCAAAGGCATCTGAGAAACAGAGCACCTCAACAGCGATCCCAGACTCCTTCAGACATAACTGATGATCTTGATAGTGCCATCCCTCAGCTTCAGCGATCTGGGGTAATCGCTCCATTAGATCGGGTAACAGGGCCGCTCGAAATTGGGTTTCAGGTCTCAGTCTGACCATCTCCCGGACCCAGCGCAGCTCCATCGCAAAGTTCCGCTCCGATTCGGGCCATCGTGATCCAGGTAGTAGGGCGATCATCGGTAAGCCTGGTTGTAGCTGAAGATCTCGTCCAGAGGGCTTGAGCCGATCCATAGCGGGAATACCACCGAAAACGGCCTTTTGGAGACCCTGTTGCTGTAGATCTGCAGCGGTATAAGGATCCTTAGTGATCACATTGAGACAGCGATCCGCTCGTAGAGCAAACCCAATAAAAGGTCCTAGCTTGAGGTGGCCTTCGTACAGACTGGACAAACAGGAGATGAATGAGACGTAAGGTTTTCCTGAGAGATAAGCAAATCCTTGGGAGACGATATCTCCGGTGGCCATGATCAGATCAAACTGATGTCGTTGCTGTCGGATTGCTCGGATCTGTTGCCAGGTTAACTTGATCAGACCCGACCAGATATCCCGCAGGAGCAGGAGGCGATTGACATAGGTAAAGCCCCCAGAGGGCAGGGTTTGGGTGGGCACGATGATCGGGATATCTAGCCGTCGATAGGCATGGCCCTCACCGACGATGGGCATGGCCGCGATCTCAAGATCAGGCTGCAGCTCGCGCAGAGTTCGGATGATATGGGCTGCATGGTTGTCCTCCCCATGGCCATTGCTGATGAAGAGGATACGTGTTACCCGCGTCATGGGATCATCCAGACAGGACTGCCATTGCGTCATGTTAGGGGAGAGTCGAGTCAGGGGTATTGCTAGAAGTCGAAAGCCCTCCGAGGGTTAAGCGCAGATCAACTCGCTATTTCAGGTAGTTTCGTCCGTATATAAGTAGATCGGCAAAATTGCTTTGACAGGCACTATATGGCCTGTATAGACGTTTTTTCTGATCTCAGGATCGCTGATGTTACATGACCTACTTGCAGTTAGAAATTGTGATGGTTTAGTAGTTTCCAGCCAAAGCAGACACACATCGCTCACACAGATCAGGATGATCTGCCGATTCTCCCACCTGAGTTGAGTAGTTCCAGCAGCGGACACATTTAGTGCCTTCCGCCTTCTCCACAAGCACCGTCAATCCAGATTCCGTCGCCTGTAACTCCACTTGAGAAGTGATGAATAGATAGCGCAGATCCTCCCGCCGCTCCTCCAGCAAACGTAAGATCTCAGGATCCCCCACCTTAAGGATCACCTTTGCCTCCGTTGAAGCCCCGATCAGTTTATTAACCCGAGCTTCCTCCAGGGATTTGTTGACCTCAAACCGCACCTGACGTAATTGATCCCAGATTTGACCTAGGTTGGGATCGGACCAGCTCTCTGGTAAGGTTAACCAGCCCGCCCCAAAGACGGATTCTGTGGATCGTTGATAGGGCAACTTACTCCAGATCTCCTCTGCCATATGGGAGATCACGGGTGCGATCGATTTGGCTAGATTCTCCAACAAGATCGCCATCACCGTCTGACATTGCCGCCGCCGTAGGATCGTCGGGTGACTGATGTAGAGCCGATCCTTGCTGACATCCAGATAGAAGTTGGACAGATCCACCACACAAAAGTTCTGGATCGCCTGGAAGAAGCGATAGAATTGATAGGTATCAAAGGCCGCTGTGATCTCCAGGCCCACCTCTCGTTGCCGGTGCAGGATATAGCGATCGATCTCGGTCAGTTGATCATAGGGCACCGCATCCCTTTGGGGATCGAAATCAAACAGATTGCTCAATAGGAATCGGGCTGTATTGCGGATCTTGCGATAGATATCGGAGATCTGAGCCAGGATATTTTTCCCCAGGGGCACATCGCCAGTATAGTCCACACTGGAGACCCATAGACGTAAGACATCCGCACCATAGGCCGGATCCTCTTTCAGGTTCTTACCCCCTTTGATCAGCTCCATAGGATCCAGGCCATTCCCCAAAGATTTACTCATCTTGCGGCCCTGTTCATCCAGAGTAAAACCGTGGGTCAGCACTGCTTTATAGGGAGCCTGTCCATTCACCGCCACAGAGGTCAACAAAGAGGATTGAAACCAGCCCCGATGCTGATCTGATCCTTCTAGATAGAGCTCCACCGGATAGCCTAAGCCTCGATCTTTGGCCACCGCAGCCCAGGAGGATCCAGAATCAAACCAGACATCCATGGTGTCCATTCCCTGGCGATAGGTGCGACCGTTGTTGCGGTAGCTAGGGGGTAGAAGTTCCTCGACGGAGAGCTTCCACCAGGCATTGGATCCTGCTTTCTTGAAGATCTCCTCCACATGGGCGATCGTCTCCGGATTCAAGAGCTCCTCGCCCGTCTCCTCATCGTAGAATACCGGGATCGGTACTCCCCAGGAGCGTTGTCGAGAGATGCACCAATCCGTCCGATCCTGCACCATGGAGGTGATCCGAGTTTCCCCAGTGGCGGGATACCATTTCACCTGCTTGATCGCTTGCAGAGCGGCCTCACGGAATCCTTCCACAGAGGCGAACCATTGGGTGGTAGCCCGAAAGATCGTGGGCTCTTTAGTTCGCCAATCGTAGGGATATTTGTGGCTATAAGTCTCCTCCTTCAACAGAGCACCTGCAGAGCTTAAGGCCTGGATCACCGCCTCATTACCACTGCGAGATCTGTCTTTACTCAACACATCCAGACCCACAAATCCCTCACCTGCTTGATCCGTAAACAGACCCTGCTCATCCACTGGGGTGAGGATCTCCAAACCATACTTGCGACCCGTCTTGAAGTCATCCTCACCATGGCCCGGAGCTGTGTGGACGATCCCCGTCCCCGACTCCGTGGTCACATAATCCGCCAGCACACAGAGGCTCTCCCGATCAAAGAGAGGATGCCGACCCACCGATCGCTCCAGGGCTGCCCCAGGCAAAGTCGCCTGCACCTCCAGGGAGGTCTCCAGGATCCCCTCCATCCGCTCTCGCAGATCTGCCGCGATCAGTAGAGGACCCGCAGGGGAGGACACCACCACATAGGTCAACTTCGGGCTGAAGCACAGGGCCAGGTTGGCCGGGATCGTCCAGGGGGTTGTGGTCCAGATCGCCACCTTCAGATCCGGCATAAAGGGCTCCAGGATCGGGGCCGCCTCTGGGCTGAGGGAGATCATCGGAAAGGCCACATAGATGCTGCGGGAGAGATGGCCCTCGGGGTACTCCAGCTCCGCCTCCGCTAGAGCTGTCTGAGAGCTGGGGCTCCAATGGACCGGTTTCAAGCCCCGATAGATGTAACCCTTCAAGGCCATTTCACCAAACACCCGGATCTGGGCCGCCTCATACTCCGGCTGCAGCGTGATGTAAGGGTGATCCCAATCCGCCCATACCCCCAGCCGTTGAAATCCTTGCTTCTGAGTCTCGATCGCCTTCTTGGCAAAATCTGCGGCCTTATATCTCAACTTCAAGGGAGTGAGAGCATTGCGCTGCTCCGGGGCCATACTCTGCAGCACCTTCAGCTCGATCGGCAAACCATGGCAGTCCCAGCCAGGGATATAGCGCACCTTACGACCTCTGAGGATCTGATACTTGTTGATTGTGTCCTTAAGGATCTTATTGAGGGTGTGACCCATATGGATGGCGCCGTTGGCATAGGGGGGACCATCGTGGAGGATAAAGGGCTCCCCAGGATTGGACTCAGACAGCCGCTCGTAGACCTTTTCCTGCAGCCAGAAGGACTGGATCGTAGGCTCCCGCTTGGCCGCATCCGCCTTCATGGGAAACTCAGTTTGGGGCAGGTTGAGAGTGCTCTTATAGTCCACGGCGCTTGGCTCGACAACGATCAACGACACAGCAAGACACCATTCTACTCTACCGATGGAGTCAGGTTAGGAGCCGCGATCTCACTGATCAGCCTTAGGGATCGAGAGCATGGGAGGATCGGGACATTGCTAGGGCAAGATAGACAAGTTTAGTCTAGTCGTGTGACCCTGCTACCCCCACAGAAGGGGTCGATCCAGGGTCCAGTGACGAGGTGACAGTATCGAACAAGCCATGCAGGGGTGACCATGACGGGACAGGTGTTGACTGGGCGATATGAGATCATCCGACTCCTGGGTCGTGGCGGGTTTGGGGAGACACACTTGGCCATCGATCGGTTCCTGCCAGCCAAGCCCCACTGTGTGGTAAAGCGCCTGTTAGCTCATCAAGCCATCGCAGAGGTCAGCCTGCGGCTATTCAATCGGGAGGCGGAGATCCTCTATCAGCTGGGGGAACATCCTCAGATCCCATCATTGCAGGCTCACTTTGAACAGGAGGGGGCCTTCTATCTGGTACAGGACTATATTGAAGGCCATGATCTGACTCGGGAAATTCGCTCCGGGGTGAAATGGGAGGAATTGATGGTGATCCAGCTCTTAGTGGAGATTCTGGAGATCCTGAGCTTCGTCCATAGCAAAAACATCATCCACCGGGATCTAAAGCCCGCTAACGTGATGCGACGGCAGAGCGATCGCAAGCTGGTGCTGATCGATTTTGGCTCGGTGAAACAGCTGACTGGACAGCCCACAGAGGGAGCCCAGCAACCCGGCTGGACCATTGGGATCAATAGTCAGGGGTACTCACCTCTGGAACAGTTGGAGGGGCGTCCCCAGCTCAGCAGCGATGTCTATGCGGTGGGCATGATCGGGATCCATGCTTTGACGGCGATGTTGCCCAGCACCCTACCTCGGGATCCCCGTTCCTACGAGGTAGCTTGGCAGGATCTGGTGCAGATCAGCGATGACTTTGCCGCCGTTCTCTCTCGGATGGTGGCCCTCAACGTCAGCCAGCGCTATCCTTCCGCCCTTGAGGCACTGGCGGCTCTCAAAGCCCTACAGAGTCCCTCTCGCCTCCAGATCACCGCCTCCCCTACCGGATCTAAACCCACCTCCACCCCCGCTGCCCCCGCTCGCTCGTCTCGTTTCGGGTTTCTGCGCTCCCTGCTGCCCCGTCGTCAGCCGATCCTCAAGGTAACCACTCAGTTGCAGCGCAGCTTCAAAGCTCATACTGGGGGCGTGCGAGCCGTCAGTCTCACCTCCAATGGCCAGACCCTGATCAGCAGTGGCTCCGATCGGTTGATCAAGGTCTGGGATCTGAGTAAGGAGCAGCAGCTTTTGACCCTACAGGGCCATGGGGCAGCGGTGAACGATCTGGAATTGGATCGCACAGGTCATCTGGTGTTGAGCGCCAGTGAGGATAAGACGGTGCGGATCTGGCAGATCCCGTCTGGGGAGGAGCGGTTTCTGCTACGGCTGGGATCCGAGTGGGCCACGCAGGTGGTGATCAGTCCCGATACTCACACGGCGATCACCAGTTGTAATGACAACACCCTGAAGTTTTGGCATGTGGGCACTCAGAATAGGGGGGAGCTATTGAAATCACTGCAGGGGCATCAAGGGCTGATCACCAGTCTGGAGTTGAGTCATGACGGGGAGCTGTTGGTGAGTGGCGGTGAGGATCGCACCATTCGACTGTGGCAACCCCACAAGGCTCAGCTGCTGACGGTGTTACGGGGCCATGACCAGGGGGTGAACTGCCTGGTGCTCAGCACCCCTTGGATGGAGCTACCGATGGCGACACAACAGTTGATCGTCAGTGGCGGCAGTGATCAGACCGTTCGACTTTGGGATGGCCACCAGGGATCGCAGTTGGGGATCCTACAGGGACATACGGGGCGGGTGACGGCCCTAGCCTTACATCCCAGTGGCATGCTCCTGGCCAGTGGTGGATCAGATCAGAGCATCAAGCTGTGGGATCTGGCGAAGCAGACGGAGTTGACCTCACTGCGGGGACATCGGGGAATCATCAGTGGTTTAGCCTTCAGTGCCAGTGGACAGCGGCTGGTGAGTGGCAGCTGGGATGGCACAATCAAGATCTGGACAGTGGATCAGGAGATGGCTTGATGCTATTGCCGGATCAGTCGGTTGGGGACCGATACCATGGAGACTGCTGCGGATCTGGAGGCTGAGCCTGGACTGATGACGGAGAGGATCCCTCAGGAGCCTGTATTACGGGTCGTTGATCTCGGAGTAACCTATGGGGTACGTGGGGGTGAGATCGAGGCGGTGGAGTCGGTGTCCTTCCAGATCGACCCAGGGGAGTCTTTGGGGATTGTGGGGGAGTCTGGGTGCGGCAAGAGTACGGTTGCCTTGGGGTTCGTTATTTTTCTAGGGGCCATTGGATAGATCCAACGGGGGAGTGTTCAATTTCAAGGCCAGGAGCTGATCGGCAGATCCCCTCAACAGCTACGTCCCCTATGGGGCAATCAGATCGCCATGGTCTACCAAGATCCGATGCAGGCTCTGAATCCCTCCATGACCTTGGGGGCGCAGATGCGGGAGGTGTTGACGGTTCATCAGGGAATGGATCGGGGGACCGCTGATCGCCACTGCCTGGAGATGTTGGAGCGGGTACAGGTGCCAGATCCGGTCAACATGCTGTATCGCTACCCTCATCAGATCTCGGGGGGACAGCAACAACGGCTGGTGATCGCTATGGCCTTTCTGAATCATCCGGCCCTACTGATCATGGATGAGCCCACCACAGCCCTGGATGTCACCGTTGAGGCAGCGGTACTGGATCTGATCGCTGAGCTACGGCGAGACTACGACACCGCGATCCTCTACATCAGCCATAACCTGGGGGTGATCTCCAGAGTCTGTGATCGAGTCGGGGTCATGTACGCGGGCCAGTTTGTCGAACAGAGTAGGACTCAACAGCTGTTCCAGTCCCCCCAACATCCCTATACCCAGGGTTTGATTCGGTGTATTCCCACTTTAGGATCCGATAAAACCAGCCGCATTCTCTATCCGATCCCCGGTCGGGTGCCTGCCCCTCAAGATCGCCCCTCCGGGTGTGTGTTTGCCCCTCGCTGTGACTTTGTTCAGGATCGGTGTCATCAGGAAAGACCTGAGCTCCGCCAAGTATCAGGGAGTTGGGTCAGGTGTCACTTCGCCGAACAGATCGATCCCCAAACCGGGCAGCCACCGGATCCCATACCCAGCTCATCGAATAGGATGCCTCAGGTCTCTCAAGCCCCCATCCTACGAGTGCAGGGACTGAAGAAATACTATGAGGCTCAGAGCGGCTCCCTGCCCGAGATCTTGGGGATCAAGGCCAAACCTCAGGTAAGAGCCGTGGAAGGGGTTGATTTTGAGCTTATGAAGGGATCAACCTTGGGGATTGTGGGGGAGTCTGGCTGTGGCAAGAGCACCTTAGTGAAGACGATTATCGGCCTAGAGAACAGTACGGACGGTAGCGCCACCTTTTTAGGCTTTGACATCACCGGCGATCTCTCCACCCGCAGTCAGGAGCTGATCCAGGAATTACAGATGGTGTTCCAAAATCCTGACTCCACCATGAATCCCGCCTATCCGGTGGGTCAACAGATCGCTCGACCTATGCAGCGATTTCGTACTGTCCCTCGCCCCCAGATCCGCCAAGAGGTGATCCGCTTATTGGAAGCGGTGCGACTCAGCGAAGCGTATTATGATCGCCTCCCTGGACAATTAAGCGGTGGGGAGAAACAACGGGTGGGGATCGCCCGAGCCCTAGCCAGTCAACCGGATCTGATCCTGTGTGATGAGCCGGTCAGTGCTTTAGATGTTTCAGTGCAGGCCGCGATCTTAAATCTCCTCCTGGATCTCCAAAGGCGCTACGGCACAACCTTATTATTGATCGCCCATGATCTCAGTGTGGTGCAGTTCTTCTCCGATACCGTTGCAGTCATGTATCTGGGCCAGATCATGGAGATCGCTCCTGTGGCCAGCCTTTATGCTGCCCCTTATCATCCCTATACAGAAGCTCTCCTATCGGCGATCCCGATCCCAGATCTTCAGATCCAACAGCGGCGAATCCGTTTATCTGGCACCGTACCCAGTGCTCTACATCCTCCTTCAGGGTGTCGATTCCACACCCGCTGTCCCCGCCGGGATCTGCTATCGGATGGGGGTCGGATCTGTGAGACGCAGGTGCCCCCCTGGCAGGAGATGGGGGATGGACATCGGATCTTCTGCCACATCCCCAAGGAGGTGTTGCGCTCCATCGAGCCAGTGATCAGTTAAGATTCTTAAGGATCGACACTCCGTCTCTCCACTCCCAGCTCCAACCTTGCCTCTCCAGGTTCTCCATGAAGACTGTTCGCGTTCAACACCCTGATCTCCCCCTGATTCACTATGGCCGCATTCTGGACGCCTATCCCGATCGAGTGGAGATCCTAGAACAAGCTCCCTGGCAACAACCGGATCAGATCAGTACAGCCGCTGTACCTCTCTCTGAGGTAAAACTATGGCCACCCTGTCAGCCCAGCAAGATCATTTGTGTGGGCAAAAACTATCGGGACCATGTTGAGGAGATGGCGGGGGTAACGGGGGATGGATCGGTTCCTCAAGATCCTCTGTTATTCTTCAAGCCCCCTTCAGCCCTGATCGGCCCTGAGATGCCGATCCAGCTCCCGGAGGTCTCAGAACAGGTGGATTTTGAAGGAGAACTGGCCCTGGTGATCGGACGCCGATCTCGATTGATCTCTCCGGATGCGGCCCAGGCTGTGATCGCGGGATATACCATCGCCAATGATGTCACGGCGCGGGATCTACAGCGTCAGGATTCACAGTGGACCCGTGCCAAGGGATTTGATACCTTCTGTCCGCTCGGTCCCTGGTTGGTCACGGAATTGTCCGAGCAGGCTAAACTGGAAACCACCCTTAATGATCAGATCAAACAGTCAGCGACTCTGGATCAAATGGTGTTCTCGATCCCGATTTTAGTCTCCTACATCAGTCAAGTGATGACCTTGGAGCCGGGAGATCTCATCTTGACAGGTACCCCCAGTGGAGTAGCTCCCCTAACGCCAGGAGATCGGATCTCAGTGCAGGTCGAGGGGATCGGCAAGCTAGAGAATCCGGTGATCGCAGGCTGATCCCTATGGCTGAGACCTCCGAGATCTTTACCGATGCCGCCTACGAGGTCCTGATCCAGGCCCATGATGAGTCCCGTCAAACAGGGCACCAGTATGTGGGGCCAGAGCAGTTGCTGGTGGGATTGTTGATCGCAGGAGCAGGACCAGCTCGGGAAGCGTTCCAGACTTTAGGGATCTCGGTGGATCGGACCCGTGAGGGGATCCGACAGCTGGTGGGCATGGGGGTGGGGCTGGTGCCCAATCGGATCCCGTACACCCATAAATTGCAGCGGATCCTGGACTTCGGCTACGGTCTGGCCAAACAGATGGGCTACGAGCGGGCGGCCCCAGAGCATTTGGTGTTGGGACTGACCCAGGAGGGGGATGGGGTGGTGGCCCGAGTCCTCAAGCAGATGGGCTGTAGCCTGATGCAGATCCAGATGGAACTGTTGCCTCGCATGCCCCCGATCCTGACGGAGAAGAGCACCTCCACCCGCATCTATGAGTCCCTCTCCACCTGGTTGGAGCCCTACGGTATCGGACGAGTCTGGCGTCCTATCCAGGAGATCCGGGTGGTGACAGGGGATCTGATCGTGGGAGATGTTCTGTTCTGTCTGGATCCGAAGCAGAGTGAACAGATGCTGCCGGATATGGTGATCCAGGTTTGTACAAAGCATCGCACCCCCGCTATCGTGCGGGCCAAATTACAATTCTTGCTGTCCGTAGGCATCCGGGCTGGGATCCTACTAGATCCCTCTCGACAGCAGGTGGAGGTCCATCGCCTCGATCAAGAGCCTCAGGTGTTTACGGAGGGGGAGATCCTCAAGTTGCCTGAACTCTTACCAGGGTGGGGTGTTTCCCTCAACAAACTCTGGCCCCCTTCTAAACTGGAGCTGCCTGCGGCAGCGGAGAAAGCCCAGGATGAGCTAGACATAACGGAACCCGATCTGATCCCATCTGGAGAGCCGGAGGCCCCCGAGCCGGATCTAGCCCCAGAGGAACCCCCAGAGGAGGAGCCGGATCCTTAGGTGCTCAACCTGCTCGCTTACTCCCCTCCAGGGGTTGACATGGGGGGATTGGGTGTAGGAACATGAATATCCGGAACTGACAGCTAGGTTGGCATTCCTGATCCTCGGTAGCTCAGCGGTAGAGCGGTCGACTGTTAATCGATTGGTCGCAAGTTCGAATCTTGCCCGGGGAGTTT
>CAYSEO010000069.1:0-15891 GCA_964429885.1 uncultured bacterium | reverse complement strand
CCCAGCTGCTGAGCTGGCCATCCCACCCCAACACCCACACCAAGATCGAGATCGCGATCATGACCGGCACATCAAAACGCACCAGCTGCCGAGAGACGATCAAGGGGGTGATCACGGCGGATAGCCCCAACACAAACAGGATGTTGAACACATTGCTGCCCAACACATTGCCTAGGGCCAACTCCGGTTGCCCGACAAGACTGGAGCGGAGACTAACCGCAAGCTCCGGAGTGCTGGTCCCAAAGGCCACTACCGTTAGACCGATGATTAAGGGCGGCACCCCCAGGTGGGTGGCCAGCTGAGAGGCACCCTTCACCAACAGATCCGCCCCCACCACCAACAGCACCAAGCCGATCACCAGCAACCCAAACGCCATGCTCCTCCTCTACACCTGCGACTTCCGGTCTTGTCTTACCAGCCTGATCATAGACGGTGGAGCTTACCCCATTACCCGCCGCAGGCTGTGGCCAAGTGGGAGGGCTGTAGACCCGTCAGCTGATCCAATCCCGCCTGGACCCGCTGCTGTAACTGAGTGGCATGATCAAGATCACTCCAGGAAAAAGGAAAACACGATATCACTAAGGTCATGCTCCTCTTGGCTGAGCTGTGTCCCGTAACCTTGGGATCATCCTAGGGATACTCCCCATGGGGACTCCCCTAGACTGTGACAGTTTTGTGAGTGTCCCCTGAGGATGACTCTTGTTGTTGAGTCGAGGCGCTATCTGATGACACCAACCACCTTTCCCTGTGCTGCTCTGCGTATTGTGATAGCAAATTACGCACAACTGCCGATGAGTCAGATCCCGTCTGCTCCTATACTGGAAATTGATGAAGTTCCCTGTAGTCTCGTCTTTCCCCTTCCCTGTTCAAGCAGTGATCTCCATTATCCTATCGTCCATTCCTTGGGTGATTTTCCTTAGCAGGGATTGATCTTATACTCACAGACTCAAATGCCTGAATATCAGGATCTTGCGTTGACTTAAGGCAAGGGATCCGGATTGGCAGCTGAGTTTCTTATACTGGTCTTAATGCTAAGTTTCCACTCGTCGAGGCTCTTATGGATAGCCATTCAACCCATTCAACAGAGGAGAAGGTGACGCAGAAATTGGGTCGGGATGACCGGTTTGAGATCCGTTTGGGGGAAGAATTGCTGAAGCGGGGGTATCTGACCCAGGCACAGCTCGGGCAGGCGATGTGGGAACGCTCGGAGAGCCCTTTGCGACTGCAGGAGATCTGTCTCAGCCATGAATGGGTCACGAAGGAACAGGTCTACACCCTGGTGCCGACCCAACAGCTGCGGCTGGGGGAGATCCTCCTCCTGCACAATGAGCTCAGCGTCGATCAGCTTAGCTCTATGTTGGGGTCTCAGGAGACCCGGCGTCCCCGGCGACAGTTGGGAGATCTGATCGTCCAACAGGGCTGGATCCCGGCGGAACGACTCAAGTGGGCTTTGGCGGAGCAGGAGGAGCTCCATCGGTTGTCCGCCTCCGACTCCTGGCAAGTGATCAATGGCAGCTCCCCCATCAGTCCGGTGCAGCGATCCGCAGGGGGGCGGGAGTCCCTCCAGGAGCTCAAGGATGTGATCTCTGGCTACAAACACCAGATCTCGGTCCTGGAGCGGCAGTTGGCCTCCCAGAAGCAGGGGACGGCAGGGGTGGCCCCCGGTCTAGCCCAGGCGGAACGACGCCAGTATGAGGAGCGGATCCGAGCCCTAGAGACCCAGATCAGTCAAAGCCAGGCGGGCAGCGCCATGGCCCCAACTGCGGCGGAGCGACAGAGTTACGAGGAGCGGATCAAAGGGTTGGAGAAACAGCTCAGCGAGGTCCAGCAACTTAAGGATCAGCTGGTGTCGGGGTATGAGGCTCGCATCAGCATGTTGGATCAGCAGTTGGCCCAGCAGCGTCAGGAGTGGGAGACCTTCTGTTCCCAGTCCAATCAGGAGATCGCCTCTTACCACACCCAGTACCAACAACAGATCCAGTGGCGGGATCTGCAGTTGCAGCAGCAGGCCCAACAACAGCAGGAGCTGCAGCAATCCATCGTCAGCCTGCAGTTTGAGCTGCAGACCACCCGCGATGCCCTGCAGGACCAGTACGGTTTGCAACAGGGCTATCTCCAACAACAGGCCCAAGATCAACAACAGATCGAGTCCCTGACGGCTGCCATCACGGAGCTGCAACGAGCCTTAGAGGAAACTCACGCACAGTTGCAGATCTCCCAGGAGGAATCCGAGCAGCTGCAGCAACAGCTGGACACCTACCAGGCTCAGCTCGACAAGGTGCAACAGACCCGCGCCCGGCTGATCTCCGATCTGGCGGAGGCTCGACGGCAGAAGCTAGCTCTGGAGCAACGGCTGCAAGAGGCCCAATCCACCGACTCAGACGGCTCAGATCACTCGATCCAGGAACTGCAGCAGGCTCTGGAACAACAGCGCCAGGACAATCAGAAACTACGCCAGGAGGTGGAGGTGGAGCGTGCCACCCTCAGTCAACGAGTGCGTCAGCTGCAGGAGGAACTGAATCGCCAGAAAGCCCAGAATCAGGCCCAAGCGGCGCGGGCTCGCCTCAGCTCCCCACCCACCCCGCTCCCCACTGGAGAAACCCTGATCCCAGGACAGGACAAAGGAGGGACCGGAGATCAGTCCCCTGCATCCTCGCCCCCAGCTCGACCGGGTGGTGAATCCGGACAACAGCGTCGGGGGGAATCGAGGCCCTGGGAGCGGAGGTGAACTCCCCAGCATCCCTTTGTCAGACCCTGGTGAAGAGAGGTATTCTAAGTCAGACGACGGCGGACTACTTCAGCCGCACGTTCAACAAGCCCCGCGATGCTAGGGCTACCCTTAAGCCCTCTGACTGAGCGCCTGTCTCTGCTGTCGAGTGAGATCATGCCCACGAAACCCTCTGATGCGTGGCTGGGTAAAACCTTAGGCCAAGGTGGTCGGTATCAATTAGATACCTTGTTGGGGTATGGGCGGTCGGGACGGGTTTACAAAGCGTTAGATCGCAAGCTCTCCCTGGAGGGAACCCCGGTCTATCGAGCCTTGAAGTTTCTAGCCATCAACCTGTCGGAGCGGCCCCAGGGCCGGGAGCAGTTCCAACGCTATGTCCAGCAGTTCACGGCCATCCAGGATCATCGAGTGATTGCGGTTCTGGATTACGGGGTAGCCAGCACGCGGGCTCGCAACGGTCAACCCCTCGATCTGCCCTTTCTGGTGATGGAGTATGTGGCCAGTCCCAGCTTGGCGGAGATCCTGGAGGAACAGGGACCGCTACCGGTGGATCGAGCCCTGGCCCTGACTCGGGAAAGCATCATCGCCCTGCAAGCTCTCCATCAAGGCGGGGAGACGAAGCGATCTGGCTCGCAACTGGTCCATGGCAACCTCACCCCCCCCAATCTCTTCGTGATGCAGCAGGTTGAGGGGCGGGAGTGGATCAAGGTGGGGGATTTTGGCCAATTCATCCTACTCTCTCGGTTACAGCTACCGATCCTCACCACCACCTCGCAGCAGCAGCGGGCAGGAGCCCCGATCTATGCGGCACCAGAGAGCTTTCAAGCAGGGGGAAGCCTGGATGGGCGAGCGGATCTGTATGGTTTGGGCTGCCTTCTATACCAGATGCTCTCTGGGATGAGCCCCTTTGGTCCGCTCTCCGATCGACAATCCTTAGAACAATGGGGGGTGATGCATCAGAGTGAGGCGGTGCGTCCCCTGGCCTCAACCCTCAACGTTCCCGCCTCCGTGGAGTCTCTGATCCAGCGGTGTCTGCAGAAACGGCCCGCCGATCGATTCAGCACCTTGAAGGAACTGGATCGGGCTCTAGAGCAGGAGCAACGCCGACTACAAAAGGCTAAGACCTCAGCCCCCTCTGTGATCTCCCTGGAGGATCTGGAGCTGACCACCGACGACACGATCAAATCCATTCCCCCTCGCCCCAACTCCTCGCTGCTCTCCCTGATCGAGGACGAGGTCCTGGACTTTCTGGAGACCGCTTTGATCCGCTATAACTTCCGGATCCGTCTGGAACAGGAGAGGGAGCGATTGCGGATCTCCCTTTATCGCAAGACCGACAAACCCGTGGATTACGCTCAGGTGGCCCAACGGATCACAGAGCAGCTTGAGATCTTGAACCTACCAGAGATCCAAGTCCTGGACATTGAGAGCTATCCTCCAGGCAGCCCCGCACCGGATTGGTACACCCAGATCGTGCTGGACACCACGGTGCCGGAACAGATCCAGAGCCTGAGTTTAAGCTTGCAGAGATCTCAGATCCCGATGCCAGCTCCCGACAAGTCAGACCTAGAGATCGCTCCCCCATCGCTGGGACCCGAGGAAGAGCAGGAGGAAATCGAGGCCACTACCAGCCCCTCCCTCTCTCTGCAGGAATTAGATCTGAGTCCAGAGTTGAATCTGAGCCAATACTGTTTCGTTGGGAATCAACTGCTGCTGCGCACCTCCCTACCCACTCCCCCTGCGGATGTAGCCCAAGCCGTACAGTTCTTCCATGAGCTACGAGACTTCGACAAGGCCCAGATCCTGCCCCTGCTCAACTCGTTCTTCAAAAACCCTCGCAAGACCCCTCGGGACGACTTACCGAGCAACTTGCAGAATTGGCTAGCCGGGCTCGAGGCCTTGAACGAACATAAGTTTAAGGCTGTGGCGATCTGGTTAAGCCGATACTGTGCGCGTCCAGGTCAGACCCTACAGGATGTCCAGGCCAGTCTAGCGGCTGTGGTGGAGGCGGCTGTGGCGGAACGACAACAGGCCCAAGCTCCCCCTGCCTCGATCGTGAGGGAGATGGAGCCCCTTATCTACCAAACCCATTCCCATTGGTTGATCCAGCTATTGCCCTGGATCAGTGGTGGGGTATTGATCCTACTGATGCTGATGATCTTGCCCTCTCCAGTATCAGACGCCTTGTTCACAGGGCTAGGGATGTCTCCGGGATCAGGCATGGGGGATGTGCTGCTGCGCCTCATCTTGATCGGGTTCACCCTGGTGCCAATCGTGATCCTGATCGCCTATCGAGAGACCCAGGTTTTATTGACCCAATCTAAGGCGATCGTGCGGCAGAGATCTCTGTTCGGCAAGCGGGACTCCTCAGAGGTGTCCCTGAGCGGGATCATGGAGGTGGAAGTGGAACAGGGGGCTCTGCTCAAGTCTCTGGGGGGTGGATCTTTGCACTTGACTCAACGGGGGCGGCCTCCAGAGAAGATCTTTGGGGTGCGTAACCCAGAACAGCTCAAACAACAGATCCTGTTCTTGCAACAGCAGCGAGCCCTGGGGCTACGGCTGGGGAGCAGTGAGAGATCAGGGGAGCCAGCGTCCTCCTTGGCAGACCCCTCCGGATCGTTTCCTCCTAAAAATCGGGGCAATCAAGATGGTTGGTTGGGCCGATTGGTAGGGGATGGGGGTCGCTATCGTCTGGAGACGGTGATCGGCCAGGGGGGGATGGGCAAGGTCTATCGAGCTCAGGATCAGAAGCTATCCATCAATGTGGCCATCAAGTTTATGTTGGCGGGATCCCAGGCGGGGGATGATGAGCGGGAGCGGTTTCTGCGGGAGATGCAGGCCTGTATCAATTTGCAGGATAGCCGGATCGTCAAGGTTTTGGATTATGGAGTGACCACGGCTGATGTGAGTGGGGTGAGCTCGGTCCCATTTCTGGTGATGGAGTTCATCTCGTCTCCCACCTTAGAAACCGTCATGCGAGAGCACTCTCGACTGCCTGTGCAGCGGGCGGCGGTGATCGCCCAACAGATCGCGGCGGCTTTACAGACGGTCCATACTGGGGTGGTGATGCATGGGGCCCGGGTGCAGTTCGTTCACCGGGATCTGAAACCCTCCAATGTATTTCTGTTGAAGGACTCGATGGGGGATGAGACGATCAAGCTAGCGGATTTCGGTCTGGTGAAGTTTCAGGGCAGTATCAGCATAGAGACCCTTTCCCGCACTGGGGATTTTCGAGGCACTCCCAACTACGCGGCTCCGGAGCAATGTGAGGGACGACGGACGATCGATAAGCGGGGGGATATCTACAGTCTGGGTTGCATTCTATATGAGATGCTATCCGGCACCAACCCCTTTGGTCTGCGTCCCACTGCCACTCCCATGCAATGGATGTATGCCCAGGTGAACATGGAGCCTCGACCCTTTCCCCCATCCCTGGGGATCCCGGCATCCCTGGAGGCCATTGTCTTACGCTGTCTGGCGAAAGAGCCCAGTGAACGCTTTGGCACGGCGTTGGAACTGAGTTCCGCTCTCAATCATCTGGTGCGTTGATCATGTTTTAATTCACGTCACACAAGGTACTTCGTTGATGGTATACAGCGATCGGGAACCGGAGGTCAGACAATTGAATCCGTTCTAGAGGTTCTAGAGGTTCTAGAGATAAACCCCATGTTCCCAGTGACTACCTATGGATCTCGATGTCAAAATGGTGCCAACAATTGATGACTCGATATCCGGATCTATCCCAAGAGATCGCAATTGTTCTCGCAGTCGTTGATTCTGATGTTCAACTTCTCTGGCTCTCGCCTGTGCTTCCCTAGCACGCTGATCAAGCTCTACCGAACTCAAAAAGCGTTCTCCATCTGGGCGGTAGAGTTGCAGTTCCTCACCGAACTCCCAGTCAAACCGGATCCCCAATCGAGGACTCACCCAGCCCTGCATCTGAGAGATCTTTTGTAAACGTGATCCCTGTCTCAACCATCCCTCCAAGATCATGTCATCTGGATCGTAGATGTAATATTCTTCCACATCATAGGTCTCATAGAAATTCAGTTTCATTTCCAGAGAGTCCCAACCTCGTTTCGTCTTGTTACCAGGAGATAAGATCTCGAACACCACATGGGGAGCGATCCCATCCTCTTCCCATTGCTTGTAACTGCCCCGCCGACCTTTAGACCTGCCAAACACCACCATGACATCCGGACCCGCTCGCTCTAAACTTCCCTGCACGGGATACCAAAGTAGATCCCCAGCGATGAACACATAGGGATCGTTGGCATACAAGATCTCCAGATTCTCCTTAATAATCACGATCCAGCGAAACTGCTCCGTGTTATCTGACATGGGTTGGCCATCGCTATCAGGGTAGATTAGCTCCTGAGTCGGATCCGGTTGAGCGATCATGGGATTGCTTTGAACGCGGCTATCCTCTCTAGAGTAATCAACTTTCGTGATGAACTTAAGGAGTCCTCTGACAGGGACTTGATCACTCACTGGGACCGTCGATCCCGGACAACAGCTGAGGCATGTACCAGATCTGGGGTAGATCTGCCTCTTCCCCCTCCTCCAGGAAGGTCGTCCCATCCTGGAACTCCAGAGGTCCCTGGTAAAGCACGATCTGATCACTGCCCAGACCGTCGATAAAGTCCTCCAGATCGGAGCGTTGCTCTCCCAGAGCCTCACCCCGCACGAAGCCCACAGAGGAGGTGTCGATATTATTGAGATCCTCCCAATCGATAGGCGCCCAGATGAACTCCCCCTCAAACTCATCGGTGGCGGCATCCTGAGTCAGCTCCAGGTAGGCCGGTCCCCAATTGTAGTAGGGCACCCCCAGACAGATCTCGGGGGCGAACTCACAACCAGTGCTAAGACCATAGTGCAGGTAATACACCTCATCCCCAGCCTCAGCAGCCTTACTGGCCTGAACCGCAGCCTCAGGCGTGTCCAATCCAGACAGCACCACATCGAAACCACTGTTGTAGAAATCATCCGCCACCTTGGTCGGATCCAGCGTCACCCCAGGGATATTGAACCAGAAACCGATCCAGACCACCTTGAACTCCAGATCCTCAACCGGCTGCTCCCGGTAGTTCTCCCAACAGTATCTGGCCCCCAGGTAGGCTGCTGAGACAAACCGGCGAGTCTCATCATTGATCAAGGGTCCCAGAAAGCCGATCTGGCCAGTTTCCGTCCCCAAAGCTGCTGCACAACCCGAGATCATGCGGCCATACTCCATCTGGGGCATGACGTTGGCCAGATTGGGCTGCTCCTGATAGTTCTTACCCTCAAGCCAAGCATAATCACCGGAGGCATGGATCACTGAGATCTCAGGATGCTTCTCAGCGGTGGCCAAAGCATCGTCCTTGAAGTCATCGGAGTTGAAGATGATCAGATCCGCACCATTGGCGATCAGATCGTCCGCCACCTGAGAACCCTGGACATTGGGCCGATCGGCGGGATTAACCTTATCTACATACTCAAACTCCACATTGGAGAGATTCTCGGTGACATATTCCACCCCTTGGTAGTGGGCCTGACTCCAGCCCCCATCGTTAAAAGGACCCACCAGGATCAGGCCGATCTGGAAGGGATCTGCCTGGGCGGCCACCGGCAGCAGCGGCTCGGTGCTCACCTGTAGGCCCGTGATCAGACCCAGGCAGGCGGCAGGGGCTAGGGTACGACGTACCAGTTGGCTCAGTTGAGTAACGCGATCAGAGGTGTTCACAGGATCCTCCTGGGAAAAACGACAGAGGAACTCGGGGGACCCAAGGTCTGAGGGATCTGACTCTCGATCCCACCCCACCGTCTCAGCTTACTGGGATCTCGCGCCCCTATCGTAATTCCTGTCACAGTCTTGAGAAGTCACCTGACCTGAGCTCTCCATGAGATCCTCTTCATCAAGGTCAATCCAGATCTCTTGGTGATCTTTGATATCCTCTACGATTTAAGCATTCCGGCGTTTCATGACTCGGATGACTCTGTGGGATCCATCGCCAAGTGGCTGCATGCTGGAAGCTTCGCCAGCTATCAAACCTTGGCACAATACAGGTCAACGTAGATCATACAGGCAAGATCTGTCATCACAGTACCTCTGCTCTCAAGAACTCAGTAGATCGGCAAAATTGCTTTGACACGCACTATATAGACTGTATAAACGTTTTTGCTGATCTACTTACTTGTATTGTCCTCTCCTTCACCGATCCTGTGTAGTGTTCTGAAGGTCCTCCGCTAGATCAACATCACTCAGCCTCAGCGTTGAGAATGCGGGGCACCTTGAAGAACTGTTCGTCCCGATCGGGGGCATTGTCGAGGATCGCCTCTCGCTCGGTCCAGGGGATCACCTGATCGGGGCGGGTGACTTGGGGGGTGTCTAGGGCATGGTAGGTGGGCTCAACGGATGCCGTATCCAGCTCCTGTAGTTGCTCCACGTAGGTGAGGATGTCCCCCAGCTGTTGGGTGAACCGCTCCTCCTCCTCGGGGCTGAGCTGCAGGCGGGCCAGGAAGGCGACATGTTGGACTTGTTCCCGATCGAGCATGATCGATGATTTTCCTGAACTTGACGATCCTTATATTATCTCCTGCGGTATGCAGATCAGATCGTATTGGCTTTTCTACCTAAGTCACAGGCCCCTGGCTACATCCAGGTACTGATCTCGCCTGCGAAGCCTGGCAATAGAGAACTGGAAATCCGATCTGAAGGGAACAAGGTTCTGCTCTTCTCTAGAGCCCCCTGGCTGCGTTGATAGATCTCGATCTGTTGTTGCTGGTGATCAACGATCCAATATTCTGAGACCCCCTGGACAGAGTAGAGCTTAAGCTTGGTTTGCCGATCTCGCCTGCGATCTGATTCTGATCTGGAGAGAACCTCGATGACCAGCTCGGGGGGACCATTGAGGTGACCGGCATCATCCAGGATCTGTTGACGACGCTGATGACTGATCCAAATTAGATCGGGGATCACGGCATCGGTTTGGGAGAAGATCAGTCCTGGGGTTAGATAAGGTTTTCCGGAACCGTTTTCCAGAGACCAAGCTAACAGGCGAGCGTAGATCAACCCGATCACATCCTGGTGATCCAGATGAGGGGCGCGGGTCACAATTAACTCTCCAGCCACGATCTCATAGCGACTGCCCGTATCAGGGAGACCTTCCAGATCAGACAGGGTCCATTGGATCGGGGTGGCAGCTTGACTCATGGGATAGACGACAGGATCCAGTGATCTAATACAGCTCCAGATTGGCCCGACCTGTGGTCTTGAGCCAGTTTTGAGCCTCGATATAGTTGTTGGGGGCGATCCGAATGGCCCGGATCCAGTACTCAGCGGCCTCGTCGTAGCAGGCTTCCGCCTGTTCCTCATCCCCTTCCTCTTTGTGTTGTTCCCCCAGATAGTGCAAGATCACGGCGATATTGTTGAGGGCAGAGGAGTGGCGAGGATTGATCTCGAGGGCTTGACGGTAGTGATCCAGAGCCGTATCCAGATCCCCATTACTTTGGTAGATCAGGCCCATGTTGTAGAGGATGTAGCTGCGATCGTCGTCGCTTTCCTCGATCTCTAAGGCCTCCTTGTAGTTGTCAAGGGCCTCAGCATACTCCCCTTCCGCCTGAGCCTGCATGCCCTCTCGATAGTAAGCAAAGGCCTTCTTTTGATCGTTGCTCACTCCCGGCATGAACTTCAGGATCAGATCGGCCATGACCGTAAAGGTCTTATCGATGAAGTTATCGTTGCGCATGCTACGGGGCATGAGGGTCCTCCAGCCACAGAGATGAGATCGTTCACTAGGCAGTCTAGCGCACCCTTGGGAGGCAGTTGCATCACGATGGGATCCACTGCAGCTCCTGGGGAGTTTAACGATCTTTTTCGCGGATCCCCCTCAAAGATCCCCTGGGAGGGGATTGTAGCCCCCCTAACAAAGATGGTTTCCTGGGATCAGCGAGTGGATTGTAACGGAATGCTAAGCAAACAGTGGCGATGGACGGCTTGGGTCAGCTCGGTGTTGATCGGGGGCTTTGCAGGAATGATGCCCTCAGCTCAGGCAGAAGACGGGACGCTGCAGATCCGGGCCAATGGGGAGGACTTCGTGCGACAGGGGTTCGTCTCCAAGGATGGCTGGCAGATCGATTTCGACCACATCTTCGTCAATCTGGCGGATGTGACCGCCTATCAGAGCGATCCGCCTTTTGATCCGGAAGCGGCTGAGGCGCCGGAGGCGGAGATCTCGGTGGCCCTGGAGGAGATCACCACGGTGGATCTGGCGGCAGGAGATGCTGAGGCGGAGACGATCCTGGTGGCGGAGCTGGAGGCCCCGGAGGGTCGCTACAATGCCCTGAGCTGGCGGATGGTGGAGGCGGAGTCCGGACCCGCTGAGGATCAGGTCATGGTGATGGTGGGCACGGCGGAGCAGGATGGCGAGACCCTGCCCTTTACCCTGCAGATCGGTCAGGAATATGCCTTTTTCTGTGGCGATTTCGTTGGGGATGAGCGCAAGGGGATCCTGTCAGCCGGCGAGATGGCGGAGATCGAGGCCACCTTCCACTTCGATCACATCTTCGGCGATGGTGAGGCGGATGCGGATGATCCGATCAATACCGGAGCGCTTGGGTTCCAACCTCTGGCGGATATCGCTGAGGGAGAGGAACTGGTGGCAGATCTGGAGACCCTGGAGGCTGAGCTGTCGGAGGAGGACTTTGAGCTGCTGACGGAGGCTCTGATCAGTCTGGGTCATGTGGGAGAAGGCCATTGTGAGGAGACGATCGCCTCCCGTTAAGGGACAATTGCAACAGATCTGAAGCAGAACTGTCGTTGGGAATGAGGTGAAGGGATGCGGTGGAAACTCCTGTTGCCCCTAGTGCTCGGTCTTGGGCTGGGCTGGCCAGCAGCGGGCTGGACCCATGGAGCTCGGATCGATTACCGCACCCAGGAGGCGATCGAGATCCAGGCGCTCTATGACACGGGGGAGCCTTTGGCGGATGCTCAGGTGACGATCTATGCCCCTGAGGATCCGGCCTCCGCTTGGCTGACGGGGACCACCGATGCCCAAGGGCGGTTCTGGTTTCGTCCCGATCCGGATCAACCGGGTAATTGGGAGGTGACGGTGCGGCAGTCGGGCCATGGGGATATCTTGGTGATCCCGACGGAGGAGGTGGATCTGGAGACGGTAGGGGAGCCTGGGTCTGCAGCAGAGGCGACTCTGACGGGGAGTTCGGCTGCGGCCCTGACCCCCTTACAGAAAGGGGTGATGGTGGGATCGATCCTGTGGGGCTGTGTGGGAACGGCTCTGTTCTTCTCCCGTTCCAGGTCCTAGCCCATGCATATTGCTGATGGTTTTCTGCCTCCTGCTGTCTGGATCAGTGGTTATGGCATTACGGGATTGGCCACCTGGCTGTCCCTTCAACAGATTCAAAAACAACCCGATCCCAGTCAAGGGATCCCGAAGGCGTCCCTGTTGACCGCTGCTTTCTTTGTGGCCTCTTCATTGTATATTCCCATCCCACCAGCCAGTGTTCATTTAGTGTTGAATGGATTATTAGGTGTCATATTAGGGGCGTATGCTTTCCCCGCGATCTTGATTGGTTTATTCTTTCAGGCGGTGATGTTTGGCCATGGTGGGATCTCAACGTTGGGGGTGAATGCGGCATTGATGGGGTTACCTGCTCTATTGGCGGGTCAGATCTTTAGGGCACGACACTGGCTCCCATGGGGATCGGAGCGGGTGCGGTTGGGGATCCTGGCTTTCTTAGGTGGGGCTGTGGGGTTAGGACTGGCGGCGCTGATCTTTTATGGGGTCATTGTGCTATCCGTGGCTACGGGGTTGGAGAGGGCGACGGAACAGGGGGCACTGTTGACGATCTCGCTTGCCTATGTGCCGTTGATGATCTTGGAGGGTGGTTTCACCTGTTTTGTGGTGCTATTTCTCCATCGCGTCAAGCCGGAATTGTTACCGCAAAAGGAGTGAGATCATGGGCAGATCATCGGCCTGGGAGATGTTTGTGCCATTGCGATCTCCTCTGCATCGCTGGGATCCCCGTCCCAAGTTAATCGGGTTGGGGGCGCTGATCTTCGCCTTTGCTTTCGTGGAGACCGTGATCTTATTACCTATCATGCTGCTGGTCACTCTCAGTTTATTCTGGATCTCGCGTTTACCCTGGAGGTTTCTGCTGAATCGGTTACGATATCCGGGCTTATTCTTGGCGATGGTCACGATCCTATTGCCCTTCCTGTCTGGGGAGACGGTGATCTGGAGCTGGGGACCGCTTGCCTTACGGGCAGAGGGCTGTGTGGCCGCCCTGTTGATCGGCTGTCGGTTTCTCTGCATCCTAACCCTAAGCTTGATCCTGTTAGGCTGTACCCCGTTTCTCACCTTGGTGAAAGGATTACGATCCCTGGGCCTACCCTCGATCTTGACGGATATGATGCTGTTGTCCTACCGATATCTGGCGGAGATCACTCAGGATCTACACCGGATGCAACAGGCTATGTATCTGCGGGGCTTTGGTTATCGACCCCCCGGATCAGAGCAATCGATTCTCGATCGAGTCCGCAACTCCATGGGAGATCTGAAACGTTTGGCCTCTCTAACGGGCACCTTATTGATCCGCAGTTATGAGCGATCGGAGCGAGTCTATCAGGCGATGCGATTGCGGGGCTATGGTCTCTATCCTCTGCAGATCTCGGGCTTAGATCCCTGTGAGAAAAGCTGGGATTGGGGGGCCTCTGGAGCTGTGGTGACCCTAGCTTTAGGGTTTGTATTGGTCCAGATTTTGAGTCTGTCCTAGGCAAAGGATGAGGTCAAACCCAGGTGACAGAGACGCTACCCATTCACATCACGCCCCCAGCGATCCAGATCCAGGATCTGCAGGTGTCCTATCCGGATAAGCCGGGGATCTTGCAGAAGTTGAACCTTAAGGTGCCGCAAGGAGATCGACTGGGGGTGATCGGTCCTAATGGGGCAGGTAAGACCACCTGTTTTCACAGCATCTGTGGGCTCTTGAAACCGACAGCAGGCCAGATTCATATCTTCGATCAACAGGTGATCCCAGGGGAGTTTCGACCGGATGTGGGATTGGTATTTCAAAACCCAGATGATCAGTTGTTCTCGGCTTCGGTGTGGGAGGATGTGGCCTTTGGACCGGAGAATTTACGATTACCCGCCGCTGAGGTAGATCGCCGGGTTAAACAGGCATTGCAGCTGACGGGCACGGAACCGTTGGCGGATCGTCCTCCCCATCATCTCTCCGGTGGACAAAAACGAATGGTGGCGATCGCGGGGGTCCTGGCCATGCAGCCTCAGGTGATGATCTATGATGAGCCCTCAGCCAATCTGGACACTCGCTCCCGGCGACGATTGATCCAATTTCTACAAGGATCTGAGGAGACCTTGATGATCGCCTCCCATGATCTGGAGTTCATCCTAGAGGTGTGTGAGCGGGTGATTCTGTTAGATCAAGGACAGGTGGTGGCGGAGGGATCCTGTTGGGAGATCATGGCGAATGAGGAGTTGATGATCACCCATGGCTTGGAGCGACCCCATTCTCTCTATCAGGGAGAACATCAACATGGCTGAGGGCATCGCGTTTCCTGCCTTACTCTTTGTGACTGTGGGAGGGGAGTGCCGCCCGAGGCTGATAGTGCTCACAGCGACAGGGACCCTCAGGCTTCACGGCACAGCGTAGCAGAGGGGATCGAGCATTGTACTGGCAGGTTAGGTCCCCGATCGGCTGAGGTCGTTTGGGCTGCTGACGTGAGTTAAACCGAGCGATGGCGGCATTGATCAGCAATGGGGTGATTAAACAGAGACACCCCAGGACCAGAAAGAAGTAAATCATCACGATCCCCAAGACCAGCCACAGATCATAGCGAATCCCATCCCTAAGGGAAAGGCCCTGAGACCAGGCTAGCTCCGCCCACCTAATCCAGGATCTGAGGTCGGCAACAATAGTCAGAACAGTTGATCGCAGCCTCAGTCATGGCCTCCGTTGGATGTAGAGCACATTTGAGGTAATGGCTACCTGAGAAGAATTGACACTTAAGACAGGGAATCTGATGCAGACGTTGGGTGGTGATCAGCGCCCGGTGTAGCAGCGCGATCATCTCTCGGAACACCAGTCCCACCACGAGCCAGGCCGCACAACTCAAGAGGATTTGTAGCATCACGATCTTCCTTCATGTGGAGATCTAATCAGGATTCCGGATCTAGGAAGTAGGAATATTGCACCTTGAGAGCATCCACAGAGGGAGCACCACCAAAGGTAGAGTTATCGATGATCAGATAGCTCTTGCCCGCCGGTAGCTGAGCCTCCGCCCCATCAAATTGCTTGACATTCTCCCGCCGCACCAGAAACTGAGGGGGATTACTGGACTGACGACTCTGGAACGCATCGAACTTAGGCCACTCCGCCCCGGACACCACATAAAAGTCGAATGGCTTCTGATTCTGCACCCCTACCCCGATGATGGCATTGGCCGCCTTGAAGCGTACCTTCGCCGCTCGGGAGAGGGAGATCTCGTGGGTCCAGTATTGCTCCTGGGTAATGGTGGGACTGGTGCCCGCCTTGCGCTCACTAAAGCTGGGTAGTAACGGTAACAGGTATCTCTCCCCAGCGTAGATGATCCCCGCCAACAGCAATAACGGTACGATCAGTTGCTTCAACTTCCGCATCTCTACCTCCCTCCCGACCTTAGGATCTGATTTGGTAGCGTTGGCTTTCTTATAGCACATCCCCAGTGGGAGCTTTTGTCTTACGGATCCCCGTGGAGGTCTGGGCTGGATTGTGACCTTGCGGTAGAGGATCTGCATGTCATAATAAGGCGGCCATCCACCAGTGATGGTGTTCCTGTCGATACCCCTCCCTCTGCTATGGTGCCAGCGCCTCAAATCCCCACCCATGCCAAGATCGATCCAGCTGTCCTGGAGAGCGCGGTCCTAGCTGACTCCGGTCTACCTGAGGATCTGGGTCTGCAGTTGCCCGATCTGGAGGAGGAGATCCCGGATGTGGAGTTCGAGCACCAGATCGACATGGCCTGGCAGGTGTGTGATCGGTTCGATCTGCAGACTGACATCTGGCGAGGCCGGATCTTGAGGCTGGTGCGAGATCGGGAGCGGCAACGGGGGGATGGTCGTGGGGGCGGTTTTCTTAACTGGCTCAAGAACCATGAGATCAGTAAAAGT
>CAYSEO010000068.1:0-16115 GCA_964429885.1 uncultured bacterium | reverse complement strand
GCCGATAAGGTTCTGTGTTGAGCCTGCCGCCACTGCCTCTGAGTAATCCCCTGACATCCCCATGGATATCACCTGGGGCTGTAGACGGCTGTACCCTTGGTTACGGATCTGGTGGGTTAGATCCGTGAGGAACTGGAATAGGGAACGGGTCTCTGCTGAGCTCAGTCCCTGAGGGAGGATGGTCATCAAGCCTCGGATCTTGAGATAGTTGAGCTGATCAAGATCGGGCAGGGCGGCCTGCAGATCGGCCACGGACCAGCCATATTTATTGGGATCGTCAGCCAGTTTGACCTGGAGACAGATCTGGGGTTGGACCTGCAAGCTGGCGGCCTTCTGATCTAGGGCACGGGCCAGTTTCCAGCTATCTACGCTGTCGATCCAGTCAAACAGCTCTAGGGCGGGCTTCACCTTATTGGTCTGCAGATGGCCGATCAGGTGCCAGATGATCTCGGGGCAGTCCTGCAGGTGGGGCAGCTTGGCCTGGGCCTCCTGGACACGGCTCTCGCCAAAGTGACGCAAGCCAGCTTGATAGGCGGCCCGGATGTGAGCGGGGGTACGTCCCTTACTGACGGCCATGATCTGGACATGGGGCGGTAAGGTGGCCTGGATCTGGGTGATCCGCTGCTGGATCTGAGGGGCGTTGACGGGGGTGTCCTGGAGGGTGGGAGCCATGGTGATTGAAACGTTCAAGGGTTACCCATTGATGAACTCTAGGGTTGAACCCAGGCCTGGGGCGACTGGATCTAGGGTTCAGCGGGTGTGAGGGCTGGGGATGGCTCAGAGCTGAGGGGCGGGTTACGGATCAGGGAGTCCGGATCAGTGATGATGGTGCGGGTGCCGGGGGCCAGTTTACGCACGTAGTCCAACTGGATCACCTGGGGGTTTTGTTTGAGGGCTTCCCCCTGTAGCTCGATGGCCTGACCCTCGCCTTCCGCCAGGATGATGGCCCGTTGTTTCTCCAGCTCCGCCTTGGCCACCAGGAAGCGCTCCCGTTCCTTCACCTGTTCCGCGATCTGTTTCTGTTCGATGGCGGTTTGGAACTGATCGGAGAACCGGACGTTTCGTAGTAAGACGTTCTGCAGAATGATGTCGCTGTTGGCGAACAGTTTGGTGAGCTGTTGCTCCACGTTGGTCTGGATCTGTTCGCGCTCGTCGGAGAAGACGGCGATGGCTCGGTGCAGGGCCAGCTCGTTGCGCATCACGGTGCGGACCTCGGGCCGGATGATCTTGTCCACGTAGTTAGCCCCGATGGTTTGGTGTAGATGAGGCACCCGATCGGGATCGAGACGATAGCGGACGGAAACATCCAGGCTGATCTCTTGGCCATCGGCACTCAAGACCTTGAGGGCATCATCGGAGAGGATCTGGCCTTCGGAGGGCTGGCTGGCCATGGTGTAGGTTTGGGTGCGCACATCGTAGGGGATGGGACTCTCGATCACGGGCAGGAGTAGGTGTAGGCCCTCATTCAGGGGAGCTTCCTTAACGCCGGTCAGGGAGTTAAACACCACGGTGCGGGTACCCGCCGGAACCACCGTCAGACACTGTAATAAGATCGTCAACACAATCAAGACGACGGCCCCCAGGATCAGGGGTAGCCAGGAGATCTCTGGCAGCTCAAACTCGGATCGAGGGTTCGCTGATTTCACGCCCAACTCCAGTACTCAACAGATCAACAGGGCCAGCGCTCAGATCAACAGGATCTGACTAGGCCTTTCTCACTCACTCTCTCACACTCTACCAAGCTGGTTTGGGGATCGGTGCTGATCCCGTTGATCCCAGATCTCTAGGCGGGGATCGCCAGGGGACGTTTGGCCTCCAACTGGAGGGTGCAATGGTTGTCAGAGGAGAGATCAGAGTGGGGATCACAGGCTAGGGAGCGGTTCATCTGCTCCAAGTAGTCACGGGCCGGGGCGGGGAAGTGGGGGAAGCTAAAGCGGGCATCTCCGGCGGCGATGTGAGCCCAGTAGTAGCGCAGATCGGGGAGCAGGGGTTGGGCTTGCTCGGGACTGAGTTCCAGAGGGAATGAGGTGAGCAGCTTCTCCATGGCGGGTTGGCTGCGGTTGCCCATCCATTCTCGAGAGGAGTGCTGCAGGGCGGGCCAGCCGGGGACGGACTGAATGCGGTGGGACTCGATGTGGAGTTGTTGGTGTCCCTGATCGTCCATCTGAAAGCGCATGATCCGATAGGGGTGGGGATAGCTGACTAGGGATCCAGTGGTGATGTCGTAAACCCCTTTACGATGGGCGATGTTTTGGATGTGCAGGTGGCCAGTGAAGACCATTTGGATCCTGGCGGAGCGCAGTAGGGTTTGGAAAGTGGTGGCGTTCTGGATGATGTAGCGCTTGCCCCAAGGGTGTTTGGACTGTCCGCGAATATGTTCCACCACATTATGATGCACCATGACCAGCACCACCTCGTCCGGATCAAGCCCCCGCAGAGTTCGTTCCAGCCAGGCCATCTGAGTCTCATCGATCCGACCCACCAGACGACCTTCCGCGTCGAAGTCATTGGAGTTGAGGGCGATCAACCGGACACCCGGTAGGAGAGGACAGGTGTAGTAAAGCTGATGGGGATCGGCGTAGCCAAACTTGGGATAGAAGCTGGGAAAATCCTGGGGGGCGATAGAGTGATCGTTGCCGTGGCTGTGGGGAATGTCGTGATTGCCAGGGATCACATAGGTGGGGAAGGGCAGTTGAGCTAGCCGCTGGGCCAACCAGGCATGGTTATCGGGCTCGCCATGTTGGGTCAGATCGCCAGGCAGCAGCAGAAAGTCTAGATCCAGCTGACAGAGGTGATCGAGGGCGACCTCCAGTCCCGAGATGCTGACCTCCACTAAGTGGAAACGACTGGGGTGGTTCCAGATGGTGTGGGGGAGGGCGATATGGAGATCGCTGATGATGCCAAAGCGAAAGTCTAAAGCCATGCTTAAGATCTGCCCGTCCTCATCATCATAACGCCTTGTATCGAATTCAGCTTGTCGTTAGCTTCCCCGCTGAGGGGATGACATCCCCTGAGACATCCGGATCGACCAAGATTTCCTGATGCTACACCGCAGGGCTTAGTCAAAAGATTCTGAGCCGCTCTCTCTTGATCGACAAGACAAATCAAATTATCTTGATGAGTGGGGACAGCGGTAGGCCCTACCCCACTGTCCGATCTGTACCTTTGACGCTTACGGCACCCTATGGATTCTTCCGTTCATCCCCACTCCTCAGCGCCGGTCCAGGCTGGCAGCGATCTCAGCTTCTTCGAGAAATATCTCACCCTCTGGGTGCTGTTGTGCATCGGGGTAGGGATCGCCCTGGGCCGTCTGTTCCCGAATGTGGCCACCTGGTTAGACTCCATCAGTGTCTATCAGGTCTCGATCCCCATCGCCATCTGCCTGTTCGCCATGATGTACCCGATCATGGTCAAGATCGATTTCTCTCAGGCCACCCGTGCCCTCCGCACCCCCAAGCCTGTGATCCTGACCCTGGTGGTGAACTGGCTGATCAAACCCTTCACTATGGTGGTGTTCGCTCAATTCTTTCTGGGGTGGGTGTTCCTGCCGTTGTTAGAGGGAACAGAGATCATTCGGGGCACGGAGGTGACCCTAGCCAACTCCTACATTGCCGGAGCCATTCTGCTGGGGATCGCTCCCTGTACCGCCATGGTGTTGATGTGGGGCTATCTCTCCTATAGCAATCAGGGACACACGCTGGTGATGGTGGCGGTAAATTCCCTAGCCATGCTGTTGTTGTATGCTCCCTTGGGGCGCTGGCTGTTGGCCGCTAACGATCTAACGGTGCCCTGGCAGACGATCATGTTGTCGGTGCTGATCTATGTGGGGTTACCGTTGGTGGCCGGGATCGCGAGCCGTAGTTGGCTCCTGAGAGCAAAGGGTGAGCAGTGGTTTCAAGATCGTTTCCTCAAAACCCTCAGCCCAGTGGCCACGATCGCGTTGCTGACCACCCTGATCCTGTTGTTTGCCTTCAAAGGGGATCTGATCGTCAATAATCCTCTCCATATTCTCCTGATCGCGGTGCCCCTGTTTCTGCAGACTAACTTTATCTTCGGGATCAGCTACGTCATCGCTCAGCGGATGAAATTCCCTTACGAGGATGCGGCTCCGGCGGCCTTGATTGGGGCCAGTAATCACTTTGAGGTGGCGATCGCGACGGCAGTGACCTTGTTTGGTCTTAACTCTGGGGCCGCGTTAGCAACAGTGGTGGGGGTGTTGATCGAGGTGCCACTTATGTTGATGTTGGTGGAGATCTGCAAGCGCACTGCCTTTTGGTTTCCCCGTGAGCCGGATAAGGCGACGTTATGTGATCCTCGCTGTGTCAGGGTTCCACAGTAGATAGCAAATACGACGGTATAGGAGGAATGAGAGATGAAGCGAGTGATATTTGTTTGTCGGAAAAATTCCTGCCGATCTCAGATGGCCGAGGGATTTGGTAAAGCTCTAGGGGGGAACTGGATCGAAGTCAATAAGTAGATCAGCAAAAACGTTTGTACAGACCATATAGTGCGTGCCAAAGCAATTTTGCCGATCCACTTAGCTCAGGATTGGAGGCCAGTCAAGTCCATCCTACTGCCATCGAGGTGATGTCTGAGATCGGCATTGATATCTCCTCCCAAGCCTCCGAACCCCTCAGCGACTTCCAGCCGAGGGACTATATAGTTTAGCAGAGCCAAGAGCAGCCTCTTTGTCTCACGGTGTTTAACTTTCATTGCAGGGGACGCTACGGCCACAGTGAGTCTGCTAGGATTTTGCTTGGTATTAGCGCCCCTGAATTTTGGTCGTTATCCGCACTGAGCAATGAAGATCCCGCGCGGCATCAAGCTGGAAGACACTACACTCGGCACCGGAAGGCATGCATTGCCCGGCGACACCGTGCGTTTCGAGTATAAATGTCGCCTGAACCGTGGCGATTTGATTGCCGACTCAACCGAATATGGTCCATATCAGTACAGGCTTGGCTGTCGCGACTGCTCACCCGGCGTTGAGTACGGCTTAATGGGGATGCGTGCTGGCGGCATGCGAACAGTCAAACTCCCCCCGCACCTCACGTATGTCGATCGGCAAATCAATCCGGATATCCCTGCAGATGCCGTACTTCGCTACACCTTGCGACTTATTGAGATCGTCGATCCACCCTGGGATCCCGAAATGGCGACACGGCTAGATGGTTCGGGCTTGCAGATTAGCGGATAACAATGATATGTACCGGAACCGCCGATCCGGGCGTTTTGACAAGGTTGGCTTCACCGCGGCGGCCTAGTGATGTCTGACGTTAGGGGGATTCAGGTGCACCAGAGAGGTCGACATGAAAATCCACGATCCGAAAACTGTAGCAAGTGAATTGCCTCTTCTGGAGCTTTCCAGCGCCACCACTGAAGCAGAGGCGATGGCTGTAGTGCGCATCCTCGACCAATTCGAAGGACTCATGGTTGGCGTGACCCACTTCTCCGGCCTGACCCCTTGGGAATGCCATCCGCAAGACGAACTCCTACACGTGCTAGATGGTTCGGTCGAAGTCACGCTATGGCACGAGACGGGTCCAGAAACAAGTATCGTCTTGGCCGGAGCCATGTGTGTCGTACCGAAAGGTGTGTGGCATCGGCAGCTTCCAAGACCCGCAGCGAGGCTACTGTTCATTACTGGGGATACTGAGGTTTCCTACGATGAAAGACCGATGCAGACATCCACCTAACAAATCGTTGCAGCGGACGTTTGACCCGCCGCCCATTTTTGATGCCGAAAAAACGGCCATCACCTCAAAACGCCGCTGAACTTAGGCGTTAGGCTTCGCCCGTGTAAAACCTAGTATCCACCTAAGAGTACGATCTCTGTTAGATGACCACAGAAGTGTTGAAACAGGTTGAGAGGGTGAGTATCAAGCTGCGGAAAGCTGTCCGCACTTTCGACAATGGTGATCGTAGGGCCTTTGGATCCGAATCACATCAGTTTAGACTGAGACCTCCATTATCAATCTCAGAGATCGAAGCATTTGAGTCTCGATATGAGATAAAGCTGCCACTTGATTATCGGATCTTCCTCTGTATGATTGGGAATGGTGGTGCTGGACCAGCTTATGGAATGCTTTCATTACAGAGCGCGGTCTCGTATCAACGCTTTGAGGCCCCAGAAGATATACTTAAGACTCCATTTCCCCATGAAAAATCATTTAACCCCTTAAAGGATGAAGATCCTTTTGGTGATGAGCTTGAGCGCAGACTAGAAAGTAGTGAGATAACAGAATCTGAGTTTGACCGAATGATAGAGTACGAAACAGCAGGTACTCTTGTTCTATGTGATGAGGGCTGCGGACACTTACATCGTTTAGTTGTCACTGGACCTTCACATGGAGAGATGTGGATGGATTCCACATGTAGCGACCAGGGATACTTTTCTCTTCAGGTAGGTTTTCTGAGCTGGTACGAGCGCTGGCTAGACCAGGTTGTTGTGGGAGGAGCTGGTACTTGGTGGTTTGAATCCAAGTGGTTTCCATGATTCTTCTGCCGTTATCGCGGAGGGTGTAGTCGCTATTTCGCCTTCCTCCTGCATCAGTTATTAGAGGGGTCTACACTCAGGAAAAACCCCATCTCAATGATCTGGCAGTATCACGAGCCTTGCTGGGTACATGCAGCCAGAGCCGATCTGGTGAGTAGGCTAGGTCATCACCGGGTTCTGCAGAGAGAGACAGGCCTGGGCCACACTGATCCAGCTTTGGGCCAGATTGTCCAGATCGTAGCCCCCTTCCAGGCCAAATAGGGTGCGAGGGGTGATCTGTAAACTCATCTGGGCCATACGTCCGAAGTCCTCTGGCTGCAGTCCCATACTGGCTAGGGGATCCCCCTGAGCACAATCGAAGCCCGCGCTGACTAACAGCAGATCTGGCTGGATCTGGCGTAGAAACGGTAAGACTTGAGTCTCCATGACCTGACTGTAAACGGACCAATCGGAGCCAGAGGGTAGAGGGATATTGCGGATATTGTCATGGGGACCTCGCTCGGTGGCTGGACCCGTACCAGGATAGAGAGGGGATTGATGGATGGAGAGGTAGGCTAACTGGGGATGCTGTTCCACCACCGCCTGGGTGCCATTGCCATGGTGAACATCCCAATCAAAGATCGCCACCCGTTCAATGCCAGGCTGGTCTAAGGCCCAGAGGGCGGCGATGGCGGCATTGCTGAACAAACAGAACCCCATGCCCCGTTGCGGCTCCGCATGATGACCAGGGGGACGACAGAGCACCACAGCTGGAGCCCGATCCTGGAGCACGGACTGGATCCCATCTAACCAGCCCCCTACGGCTAGACAAGCCGCCCGATAGCTCTCGGAGGACAGGACCGTATCGGCATCGATATGACCGCCCCCTTGCTCCGCAAACTGCCGGATCCCCTGGATATACTCGGGGGGATGCACCCGTGCGATTACCTCAGGAGAGGCCGCCTGGGGATGGCGCCAGTCCATCCGATCTGCAAATGGAGCCCCCCGTAAAGCCAGTGTGATCGCCTCCAATCGGGCCGGACGTTCGGGGTGTAGAGCGCCGGTCTGGTGATCCAGAAAGGTATCGGAGTAGTAGATGGGCAACATAGCAGATCAGATGGCAGTAGGGATCGGCAGTCAGTCTAGCAAAAACCTCCCTATCCCTCAGTCTCAGGAGCGGAACATTGATGACTTGATCCCTTTAACTCGATTCCCTCTACACTGTGATCGAGTGATGTCAAGCTCCGTATCACAACCCGCTCAATGCCGCTCCCTCATTCTTCCTAAGGAGTCCGATCTCGATGCTGTTCAACTCCTTTACCTATGCCTTTCTGTTCCTGCCCATGACTGTCGCAGGGTTCTACCTGTTGATGGGATTGAGCCGTCAGGTGGCCCTGATCGGGCTGACCCTGGCCTCTCTCTTCTTCTATAGCTATTGGGATCCCAGCTACCTGCCCCTATTATTATTCTCGATCCTCTTTAACTTCGGTATGGGTCGGATCTTGCAAGCTCCCAATCTGCAGACAGGCCATCGGCGATGGGCTTTGATTCTCGGGGTAGGGATGAACTTGGTCCTGATCACTTATTTTAAGTACGCCCATTTTATTGGGGATAATGTCGGCGCCCTCCTGAGTCAGGAGTTTGGGATTGGCAGGATCGTTCTACCTCTGGGGATCTCTTTCTTTACCTTCCAGCAGATCGCTTACCTGGTGGATGTGTATAAGGGAGAAGTTGGAACTCTGTCCTTTCTGGACTACAGTCTCTTCATCTCTTTCTTTCCCCAACTGATCGCAGGGCCGATCATGCGGACCTCGGACTTTATCCCCCAGTTACAGGAGCGCAAACAGTTGAGCACTGATGATCTGTTAGCGGGAGTGGATCTGCTGATGTTGGGGGCCTTTAAGAAGGTGATCCTAGCGGATAATATCGCGACTTTGGTTGACGCCGGATTTCAGAGGCAGAGTGTTGGATCGGCTTGGGATGTGTGGATATTGGGAGCATTGTTTTCCCTGCAGGTTTACTTTGATTTCGGTGGTTATACGGACATGGGCCGGGGGGCAGCTCGCCTGTTGGGATATCAGATCCCGATCAACTTCGACTTCCCCTATGTTTCTCGTAGCTCCACAGAGTTTTGGCGTCGTTGGCACATCACCTTATCCAATTGGTTGCGGGACTATCTCTATATTCCTCTGGGGGGCAGTCGTCAGGGTCAGGCTCGTACCTACACCAATTTGATGATCACCATGGCTTTGGGAGGACTTTGGCATGGCGCTGGGTGGACTTTCGTGTTGTGGGGTCTCTATCAGGGGGCCGGGTTGGTGATCCATCGTTTGTTCTCGGGTATCAAAGGGGTGCAGCCCTGGTGTGAGGAGCGGATCTGGGGACGATTGAGCTGCTGGGGCTTGACCTATCTATTTGGGGTGATCGGCTGGATCCTATTCCGAGCAGAGGGATTGGCTCAGGTGGGGTCCTGGTTGAGTGTGGTGATCTCTCCTCCAGCCTATACAATGACCGGAGAATATCTCCCTTGGGGCCTGTTGGTGTTAGCGATCCTCGCTATCCAAAAGGTGTTGTTCGATCTACGTCAACGTGGCTATCAAGATCTACTGCTACAATTGCGCCCGATTTTGTACGGAACGACGGCATTTTTCCTGACGTTATTGGCTCCCACCAGCCAGCAGTTTATTTACTTCCAGTTCTGAGCCCCAGATCTTTAACGGGTGTAGAGATGGAGTTGATTTCTCTCCCGATCCAAATCTAACTCTCTGATCCGAGATCCTAAACCATCTTGTCCGTTGAGTTGATTCGATCGATCACCCCTCTGCACGATAATATCCAGGATCTTGCCTCTAAAGGGTAGGTTCAGAAAAGACATCTCAGGCCAGGATCGGGGCAATTTCGGATCCAATTCCAAGCCATCTTGTCTGAGACGGATCCCCAGTAATCCATAGCTAATGGCGCGACTGGCCCGAGCTGCGGTCCACACATAGCCCTCGCCTGTGATCCCAGTAGCGGTTCGATGTGAAAATACTTCGGAGGCCCGTAGGCCAGACTTGATCTCCGCCTTGGCCCATTGTGCGGCTAACTGTTGAGCCTGATCGGCTCGATCATACTGAAACAAAGCCTGAATAAAATTCCAACGCATAAATCCCCATACCCAATCACCACCCCCTAAGTTACTGCCTAGATTTGATCGACGAGGGCCATAGGGATCCATCCACATCGATGGGGACAAGATCGTCTCGATCACCCGTTGCGCTCGGGCTGGGGGAGCCAATCCTAAAGCGATCGGAATGATCACCTCATGATCTTGATGGGGATGCAGATCACCCTTTTCAGAGAGCCAGGATCCATAGCCATCCTCACGGGCAAAGTATCTCTCCAAGGCAGCACTGGCCTGATCCGCAGACTGTTTCAACTGATCGGCCTCTGAATCATAACCTAAATAACCGGCCAACTCTGATGCCAACTGCAAAGCCCAGATCCACCAAGCCTGAGCATAGACTCGCCCAAATTGATAACCACGAGTATCAGGTTGTTCCGGATAGGCAGAAGTATCCCAAACATTTAAGCCCACCTGCCAAGGATCGACAAAGTACCTTAAGGCCAATTGTACCCCTGACCACAGTTCTTTCCCCAGATCCCGATCGCCGCTCAACAACACCAAGGATGCTAAGGAGACGATCCACTCAGGATGTTGGCCGATCCGCAACAAAGCATAGTAGATCCGCCGATCCCCATGGATCAACTCGATCGATTCGGGGATCTGATCTCCTAGATGGTGGGCATGATGATACAGTGCCTCCAATCCATTTTGATAGCAGTCCTTCAGATCCGGGGCTACGATCATGCCTTCCAGGGAGGATTGAATACAGTCATTGGCGAACACACCATGATAATCTGGACTGGCTGAGACGACATCGATTTCCTGATTCTCCTGCAGATCTGTTTGATAAGGGGATCCAAAAGGGAGACGACGAATGGATTTGTGGAACCAACTGCGAGACAATTGGAAGAATCGATTCAGATCAGGATCAGGACAGACTAACTGGGCTCCCTGATCGATCCAGCGTTCTTCTGCTTCGATCACCTGATGTAGTTCTCGAACAGCGGCGTCATAATCTAGAGCCTCCAGTTCATTCTCAACCTGATCCCGATAGCCTCCACCCCAGAAGATCACCCCAGGTCGATCGATATTGAAGGAGAGGATCTGTTGAGTCTGAGTTTGAGTCTGAGTAGCTGAGGTCTGGAGCGGTAGAGTGGACTTGACATAGGCCATCAGCTCAGGATGATCCAGTTGAGTGAAGGTGATCCGCTGTTTGGATTGGTGTAGAGTATGGGATCCTCGTCCCTGGAACTTATGGATATAGTCAAGACTGGGCTCAACTGTAAATTTAATCTCGATAGGTTGATCAGAGTTGGACTGGAGCAGCATGGCCATCCAAATCCCTTCCCTCGCCATACAGAAACTGATCTCTAGGGATCTCTCAGAGCCAAAAAACAGATGATGGATTAGGTGATTGGTATAGATCTGTGATCGAGAACGATGGTTCCTGACCTGCAGATGGATAGATCGAAAGGCTTCCACAGGAGAGAAGGCCACATTTCTGATCTCCGAGCGAGCCAGATCGATCCGAGCTGTACCTCTGCGCCCCGTGATCAGGGCTGGGGGCAGAGTATGGGGATCGTCGCTTGTCAGTAATTGAGTTGTGCTCATCCAGGTCCGATCACTCTTTCTAGTTTCACACTAGAGCATCCTCTAGCTTCTGCTTGTACCACAGGTTGCTATAAAGCCCCTCCGGTTCCTGTAGCAACGATCGATGATCTCCCGTTTGAACGATCCGTCCCTCCTGCATCACCAAGATCTGATCGGCATCCACGGCTGTGGTCAATCGATGGGAGATGAACAAGACCGTCTTACGATGGGTAGCTTGGGTGAGATTGTCCAAGATCTCCAAAGCCGTCTGATTATCCACACTGGAAAGAGAATCATCCAAGATCAAGAGCGGCACATCGATCAATAAAGCCCGAGCTAGAGCGACCCGTTGCCGTTGTCCACCCGATAACGTGATGCCTCGCTCCCCTACCAAAGTGTCATAGCCCTGGGGGAATCGCACGATCTCATCATGGATCCGGGCTGATTTGGCCGCTAGCTCCACCTCCCAATCAGAGGCATCCGGCCTACCATAGCGGATATTATCCCGCACCGTGGCGTTGAAGAGAAAACTCTCTTGAGGCACATAAGCGATCCCGCGCCGCAACGATCGCAGCTGGATCTTGGTGATATCCACACCATCGATCCATAATTGCTTGGGCTGGATCTCCAATAAGTGAGGCAGAGCATTGGCTAGGGTGGACTTCCCAGATCCGATCGGTCCTACGATGGCGACCACCTGTCCCGGCGTCACCGTGAAATCAACCTGATCTAGGGCCAACCTGCCACCATCGTTGTATCGAAAAGTCAGATTACGGGCCTCGATCACCCCACGGATCTCCTCCATCTCCACCGCATCCGGAGCATCCTCAATCGTCGGCTGCTGAGACAAGATCTCCTCCAATCGATCTAAACTCACCTGTCCTCTTTGGTAAGCCGTGATCGTGAATCCCAGCAAGGCAGTGGGGAAAACCAATCGCTCCACATATAAAGTCAACGCTGAGAAATCTCCTAAGGTGATCTGTTCTGAGGCGATCTGGGGTCCACCGACAAGCAACAGAAAGATCAGGCTCGTGCCCACCAGAGCCACCAATGTCGGAAACAGCCAGTTCCGGGTAAACGCTAGCCGTAGATTCGCATCCAAAAGATCCTGATTGAGATGATTAAACTCAACCTGTTCATGACTTTCCTGGGCGTAAACCTTGATCAGGCTAATCCCATTCATATCCTCCTGGATCAGATCGCTCAAATCACTGAGTCTCTGCTGCACCTCCCGCTGCTGTTTCTGCAAGCGACCACTGGTGACCTTCACGATCACTAGCATCACCGGAAATACCATCAAGGCCAATAAGCTCAATCGTAGATCAATAAAGAACATGGCAGGCAGGGTGATGCAATAGGCGAAGGCGGTATTGATCAAGCTAAGGATCGCAAAGCCCAACAGGCGTCGCACATTCTCCACATCACTGGTGACCCGACTGATAATATCTCCAGCGGTTCGGACTCCAAAATAAGACGGGGAGAGAGTAAGCAGATGTTCAAATAACTGTTGTTTTAGATCAAACTCCACCTTCCGACCCACTCCAAACATGGTCACCCGCGAGAAGATCCGAATGCCCATCATCACCAACGAGATCACCAGGATCACCAGCGCATAGAAAAGAATGGGATTATTCTGATCGGACACCATGCCTAGGCCCGGTGACATGCCCGGTCGGGAGGGATCACTGAGGTGATCGATCACCAGCTTGACGTACCAGGGGAGGAAGACCCCCATAGCATTAACGATCAGCAGGGAGATCGCGCCGAGCCAAACCTTATCCTGATGGGGTCGTAGGTAGTAGGCCAGCTGTTGCAAGGAAGATCGCGCCATTGGAGTCAGTGAGAATAGTTAGGAGTGAAACACTTCTCCACTCTAGCGTTGTCAGCGAGTCCGTGAGATCCGTCCTTTACGGGGTTTCCAGGATCGCCCCAGATCACAAGCCTGTCGCAGGGCCTGCAGCTCCGCTGCCATCAGATCCCGCCACTGTCCCAAAGCCAGATCTCCCAGCTGTAACGGCCCCAATCCCACTCGGATCAGTCGTAAGGTGGGAAAGCCCACAGCCGCCGTCATGCGTCGCACTTGCCGATTGCGTCCCTCCCGTAAGGTGATCTGTAGCCAATTGGTGGGGATCGAGCGTCGTTCTCGGATCGGTGGATCCCGAGGGGGTAAATCCGGCTCTGGTAACCTCCTCACCTCAGCGGGACGAGTGCGTTGACCCTGGATCAGCACACCTTGTCGCAGAGGTTCCAGGTGTGAGTCCTCCGGGGTTCCCTCCACCTGCACCCAATAAGTGCGCTCATGGCCAAATTTAGGATCGATCAGTCGTGCCTGCAGCGGACCATCGTCGGTGAGTAATAGTAACCCCTCACTATCTCGATCCAGTCGTCCCACCGGATAAACCAGGGATACCGGGATGAAATCCTTGAGGGTAGATCGGCCCTCCTGATCGGTGAACTGGGTGAGCACCCCATAGGGTTTGTTGAAGATTAAGTATCTCATAGTAGAGGCTTTTGTTGCTGATCGTGTTGAGCCATGCCAGAAATGTCTCAAAGTGAGAGATAGATCTTGTTTGAGGTTGTTTCTGCTTCTCAGGCAGGGCAAGGGTCGTATCAGTTGGAGCATGTTTGTAGAGCAAGTGAGATCCTCCTTGAATCACCCAGAGCGCTATGTTGGCCGGGACACTAACCATGACACAATAGGAAGATCACCAAACCCGGATCATCAAGGAGGATGCTGATGGAAACCACCACCGCTAATGCCACACCCTGGATCCCGATCGCCCTGCTGGCCGTTGGGTTCGTTAGCGCCATTGGACTGGGATCCTTGGCCTGGTTCAACTCCAAGCGCCCTGCCGGTTGGGAAAACGCTGAGCGCCCCGGCTATGTTCCCAAGATGGGTAAAGAGGACGGATCCCCAACTGAAACCCAAGAGAACAAGGAGTCCTAGGTCATTTCGATCCCGAACCTGAGAACACCACTCCCTGATCAATCCAGCTTCTCGCCACTGAGAACGAAGATCGGATCGAGGGAGATAAATTTTTGTTGCTTGCCTCGACTCTCCACCCGGTTCACCGCCGATTGGATCACCTCCACCTGACGAGCGCGCACATTGGCTAGGGCTGCGGAGAGGGCATAGAGCTGATCGAGAGAGGTCGCTGTCGCCACCAAACGCCCCCCAGCACGGAGATAGGTCCAGCTCTGCTCCAGGATCGGTTGCAGAGGAAACCCGCCTTCCACACAGATCCGGTCGGGGGGGATCTGCAGACGTCCTAAACAATCCGGTGCAGTACCCTGTATAGTCTGGACCGTCGTCACCCCGAACTTAATGCAGTTGCGATGGATCAGCTCCACCACCTCCTCATCCCGCTCCACCGCCAACACTTGACCCTCTGGGCAAAGCAACCCCGCCTCCACCGCGATCGTGCCCGTACCGGCTCCGATATCCCACAGGCAATCCTGAGGTCCCAGTCGTAGCTGGCTGAGGATCAACACCCGCACCTCCCGTGGACTCAGAGGAATCCCTGGGATCCGCTCGAAAGCACTGTCAGGGATCCCAGGAGTCCGGAACGGCCAAGCATAGGTGGAGTCCATTAGTGGGGAGCACCCGTCAGCAACGGGGCCTGCAGCTTAGAGATATTCTCCTCCCACTTGCGGGTTGGGGAGGCAGCTCGGATCTCCTTCCAGATCTTGGTGGCCGCCAGGGTGCCATCTGCCACCGCGACGGAGACCTGGTTGAGGCCCTGCTTCAGATCCCCGAGGGCGAACAAGCGAGGGTGAGTGGTCTTGGCCCATTCATCCGTGACCAGGTTCTGCCCATCCCAGGTCAGTTCCGGGATCCCCTGCAAGTAGTGGGTGTGATACTTGGAGCCCATAGCCACCAGTCCGGTGGTCGCCTCGAGGGTGGTACCGTCCTGGAGTTCTACCCCAGACAGCTGATGATCCTGACCCAGAAAGCGAGCGATGGGGGCCTCATAGAGGGGAAAGCCATGGTCAGCCAACTTGTGACGCATCTCCGATCCCACTGAGAACAGACCATGGGTGAGCACAGTGATGTAGGGGGTAAACCAGCTGAGCACAAAGGCGGTATTGATCTGCTTCTCCGATCCCGCCACCAACACGGCCTTCTGATCCCACATGTCGTAACCGTCACAGATCAGGCAGACATGCAGGGTGTAGCCCGCATAATCATAGACGTTTTGCATATCCTCCAGCTGCGGCAGGGTATCGATGATCCCGGTGGCAGCGATCAGATACTTACTGCGGAATACCGGGTAGATGCTGTTGGTCTTGCCCACCTTGACCTTGACCCCGAAGGTCTCCCCCTCATCACTGACCTCCTCCACAAAGCCCCGCAGATAGTCGGCGCCCCAGTGTAGGGATTGATTCATGCCGTGGTTGAGCATGTCCCGTCCTGGGGTCTCCGGATCCAGGCCCAGATAGTTGCGCAGATCCTGCATCCAAAACGAACGACCCCGCCCCTTCTCGATCACCAGACAGGATAAGCCGTATCGGGCCAGATAGATCGCCGCCGACAGCCCCCCAGCACCACCACCCGCGATGATAGCGTCATAGAGGACATCACGACGGGAGTCTAGATTTTTGCTGGAGAGTTTCACGCGAATCTCCTTGTTTGCTGAAGTTAACTCCTGTCTATTCTAAACGGTTGGCTAGGTGGCCTCCGAGCGGGTGATAGGAGTCGATTCTTCTGGGATCTCAGGGACGGGGACCGAACTGGAGGGTGCAGTGGGATCCTCCTCCGTTCGACCTAGGAGAGCCCGGTTGCCGATATCACGACGATAGTAGGCTCCCTCAAATTGAATACGACGGATCGCTCCATAGGCTTGTTCTAGGGCTTGGTCAAGGGAATCTCCAACCCCCGTGACCCCCAGGCCCCGCCCCCCCGCGGGGACGATCTGGCGGGAGGGCGCGCGCTGGCCCGGGGGG
>CAYSEO010000067.1:0-16301 GCA_964429885.1 uncultured bacterium | reverse complement strand
ACTGGAGACCGATGTTATCTCCCCTGAGGAGACCATGATGCGGGAGGCCCTGCACCGGGACCTACAGCAATTGCTCTCCGATCTCACCTCTCGGGAACGGGATGTGATCCGGATGCGATTTGGTTTGGGGGATGGCCGCACTTACTCCCTGGCGGAGATCGGTCGGGCATTGGATCTATCTCGGGAGCGCGTGCGGCAGATCGAGGCCAAGGCGTTGCAGAAGCTGCGTCAGCCCAAGCGTCGCAATCGAGTCCGTGATTACCTAGAGGCCATGGGTTGATCGCCGATCTCCCCAACCCGAAACGATTGCTCATCTAATTGCTCTCGCCACCCCTCGGGGTGGTTTTTTCTTCTGGATCTGAACCGGAATCATCTCCATCCCAACCCAGTACGATCTCGGGACTCGCTCTCCTATGCCCATAACATCCCGCCTCAGGCATGCTAGACTCACAGCGATCCACTCTGGACCTGTCCAAAAAGTATAGAGTTCTTATGGCTTTGTCAGGATTCTTTCATCCTCCCAGCCAGATCAGATTTGTTGATCAAGAGCAGGAAAGGCAAGATGACAGTTGAGGATATCTTTCGTCTCATCCATCCCGCCATTGCCGCCACCTTTGTGTTGCCCCTGATCGGTGTGGTGAGCTACTTTGCCTGGGAGACTCGGCAGCGTCGGCTACAGACCAGCGCTGGCCATAAAAGCAAGATCCCTCCTGTAGTGGGTCCCGAGCATGCCAAAATTGGGCGGATCCTGACTGCCGCGGTGGTAGGGGTGGCTTTACTGGGTATGGGTCATCCCATCATCAAAACGATCGTTCGCAATGGCACCTGGGGGGAACATCCCTTTCAGGTGATCTTTGTGGGGCTGATCTTTCTGGCTACCTTGGCTGCGTTAGTGTTGCTCTACTCCACTAAAGCCACCGATCCACTCTGGCGTGGGATCTTCGCGGGTTTGACCTCAGCGGGAGTGTTGATCCTAGGCTTTCAAGAGGGAGTATTTCGGCGAGACAACGAATGGTATGTCTCTCATTTCTACTTTGGGGTCACGGTGACGATCTTGATGATCATCTCTCTGGCGATCTTGCCTGAGATCTACAAGGACAAGTCCCAACGGTGGCGCAAGGCTCATGCTCTCCTCAACACAGTGGCCTTACTGCTATTTATCGGTCAGGGGTTGACGGGAGTTAGAGATCTCTTGGAGATCCCCCTAGGGTGGCAGGAGCCCTTTATCTATCAATGCGATTTCGCCAACAAAACTTGTGACAACCTGATCACCTCTGGGATCGAGCCCTCTGCCCCCTAGGATCACTCTGGCAGGATCTCCAAAAGCTGCTTATCGATTTGCGGTAGCCACCTCCGTGATCCCAGCCAAACCTCCTAGTGGTAAGTTTGTGTTGGATGTGGAGCGAAATTTACCAGCTGTCCTGATCAGTAATGGGGTGGGGATCACGCCGATGATCGCGATGGCTAAAGCCTGCATTCTTTCCCGACCGAAACGTCCGATCTGGTTTCTACATGGGGCTAGGGATGGTCAACTCCAATCACCTCCGTTTCTAGATGCCATGGGATCAGGATTAACAGAGTGGGGTGTGCCCCAAGAGCGGGTGTTCTTTGAATCCTTCACGAAACCCAAAAAAGCAGTAGGATCAGAACCGGTCGCTGTTGCCCCAGCTACAGATTCCACCCCGATCGTGACGATTTGTGAAGAAGTGTCCGCTTCTGGGGATGGGAGCAGCCATTGCCAGTTGTCTCCGTCATCCTTTGAGATAGAAGTGATGCTTTGACTCGATCAGTGATCCATGGCTTTAGAAAAAGTTGTTAGTGATGGTGCTATTCCGCAAAACTTGGAGGCGTTCCTGCTGGTGCTGGCAGTTTCCCTGGGGGTGGCCTCCCTCTCCCGTCTGTTTGCGGCCTTTCGGAATATCCCCTATTCGTTGCTGCTGGTGGTGGTGGGTTTGGGCTTGGCGATCTTCGATGTGCGTCTGTTCGATCTCAAGCCCGATGTCACCCTGTATGTGTTTCTGCCGTTGCTGCTGTTCAAGACCGCCTGGAAGCTGGATTGGCCCAATTTCCGCCGCGATCTGGGGTTGATCTGTCTGTTTGGGTTGGGGAGTAGTCTACTCACCCTGGGGGCTCTCACCCTCTCCCTGGAGGAGATCGCTCAGTTCCCCCGCTATGGGGCCTGGTTGCTGGCGGCTAGCTTGGTGGCTACCTCCACCTCCCCGATCACCACTCTGTTTCAGCAATTGGGGGTCAACCAACGGTTACGGACGCTGATCGGCGGAGAGAATCTGATCAACGCCGGTATCGCCATCGCGGTGTTCGTTGTGGTACTGGATCTGCCTCGTCGGCCTCTGGAGACCAGTTGGATCTCGGTGCTGGGTCGGGTGTTGTCCTTCATCGGCATCGGCTTAGCGGTGGGAATCCTGTTAGGATTGGCGATCTCCTATATCCTGCGCCAGGCCACCTATCGGGACTTCCTTTCCCCGTCGTTATTGCTGGTGGCAGCCTATGGCAGCTATCTGCTCTCCGATGAGTTCGGTGGCTCTGGAGTGATCGCGGTGGTCAGTACCAGCGTCTTTCTCTCCAACTTCTCCTTCCGCCAGATCGAGACAGGGGATCAACAATCTTTGACGGATTTTCTCGATCAGATCTCATTCGTGCTCAACTCCATCATCTTTTTATTGATCGGGGATCAGATCAATTTCACGATCTTGGCGGAGAATATCCAGCCCATTGGAGTCTCGATCGTGGCGCTACTGCTGGCTCGGGCTGTGTCAATCTATGGTTTAGGGGCGCTGGCCAATCGCTCTCATCCCATGATCTTAGGGTGGCAGGAACGGACGGTGTTGTGGTGGTCGGGGTTGCGAGGATCGGTATCGATCGCCCTCTCTCTGAGTATTCCGCCGGTGTTTATCGGATCTCAGGCCATCGAGTCGGTGGTGTTTGGGGTGGTGTTGTTCACGCTTTTGGTGCAGGGGCTGACGGCTAAACCTTTGGTGCAGCAACTGGGATTTCTGGAGGGTGCCCAACTCAAGAGTCACTATCTGGAGATCACGGCACGGCAATCGGCTCTGCAACAGATGTTGGCTCAGATCGAGGAGGATCAGGAACTGAGGAGTTGGCAGGCTAGAGAACTCTTAGATCTATATCGGGAGCGGATCCTGTCTCAGATGCAGATCTTAATGGAGGAGATCGAGGATTTACATCTACGATCGCCGGAGCTCAAACCCTTACTAGCCCAACGGCTACGAGAGACTTTGCAACAGGTGGAGATGCGCACCTACTCAGAACGGGTACAGGCCGGGTTACTGGATGCGGTACCTGCTTCTCTGATCCCGAAGCTGGAGTTGGGATCGGTGGATGATGAGTTAATCTCTTAAACGTAGCGTCTTTACGGGAATTATTCGCCGGAAGGGCTCCTGTGTAAACGGATCTCCACTGAAATCTGATCCCATCTCTTATGGATCCTGGGCGGCTCTCCTGGGCACTTCGAAAAATAGGATTCACAACTGCCAGGTTAAATGAGAGCATACACTAGTACACGATGGCGCAAGAAGAGCTACCCTCACAATCCCTCTACAGACTCCAGGTAAACCTAACAAGTCCCAATAGGGTGGGTGGATCTACGCCATGCTGTAGGATCAGCCGAACTCACTCGTCGGTGTCTAGAGCGATGCCAAGCTCCCGTAGACGTTCTGCCAATTGGTCAGCCCGTCGACGTTCCCGCTCAGCCCTCTGGCTCTCCTGATCAGCCCGCTGCCGCTCCTGATCGGCTCTCTGCCGCTCCTGATCCAGCTGCTGTTGAGCCTGGTTGGCTGCCTCCTTAGGAGTCAGGATCAGATCTCCCTCTCGGCTGAAGAACCGCAGTTGACCCTCACTGACCCCCAGATAGAGCCCTAGCTGTTGGCTCCAGAGCTGGCCTTGATCGTTAGCTTGCAAAGGCTGGTATACCCCATCGATCAGGTGGAACCCCTTAAACTCCTCAGGATCGTCGGGATCAAACCAGAAGTAGTCTGGGGTGCGCCAGATATCTTGATAGATCTGTTTCTTGAGACCTCGATCGGTGTCTGCTGTGGAGTTGGAAAGGATCTCGATCACCACATTGGGATACTTGCCGCCCTCCTCCCAGACCACCCAACTCTTGCGGGGATAGCGCTCTGTGTCCAGGACCACGAACAGATCCGGTCCTCGGAAATCCTCAGATCGACGCTGGCGGGGACTATAGTAAACCGTCAGGTTGCCAGCAGCAAAGAAATCCTGCCGATCCTGCCACAGCCACTCCAGACTCGTGAGCAAGAGGATCAACTGCTGCAGATGTAGATAAGTCTCCAAAGGCGGTTCATCGCTGTAGAGATCACCAGGTGGGAACCGGACCTGATCGGGAATTGATGGGGATAGGGTCATGGTTCCGGAGGGGTCATCAATGCCTGCATTATAGAGGGTCTAGAAGGCTCAGATCCGCCTGCCGATCTGAGGTGTACTCCTGCTTAGACAATACCCGCGCGGTGACATCTAGGTTACCAGTGGATGCTCTCGGTTCAGCCAGAAGGTCAGTACTGTTGTCACTCCTAAAACGATCAGTAATCGTTCTATCCCAGATGCACCGATCTACTCTGGTTGATCGGTGCTCTACTCGATCACCAAAGACTCCACCCAGATCAGTTCACAAGCGCCTCCGCCGGTATCCTTGCGCGTTAAGGAGCTGGACCACTGCCAGCCATCCGCTGACTCTGCCCGCACTAACTTCCCTACCATCGAGATCACATGACCTTTCTGGATCTGTTTCAGTTGGTCTGCGATCTGATCAGTGGCCGGGATCAGGTGCATGTTGGCACTATTGTTCTCGATGCCATGGCGAGGGATGGGAAATTCTTGGACATGCCAACGATACCAGCGATTGGATTGGGAGATGGAGATATGTTGCAGGACCTCGGAATCCGACATGGGTCCCCAACCCAGGGCCACATCCAGAGGACTCAGATCCGCCTCCCGATCTGAGGAATATTTTTGGGTGGACAGAACCCGCGCCGTGATCTCGAATGAAGCTAAGGGATGAATCGTGTAGCCCTGGTGGGAGATCTGGGTTCGTTCCGTCTGACCTTGCACAGGTTGATCAGGGGCTACGGCTCCCGGACCTGGATCGACGCTGGGCTCGCGGTTGAACCAAAAGGCTAGGACTGTCGCCACTCCCAGAACAATCAGGGTTCGTTTCATTGCAGTGTTCACCGATCTCGCCAACTCTCTCTAGTTTGCCCATCAGTGGCCCGATCAGCTCACTCCTGAGGATGCCAAACTTGGATCGAGCCGTCCCCTCGGCCCCCCAGTAGTTCCTCTCCATTGGGATGCCAAGCCAAGCTGGTGATCTGTTCATGGCCCTCAGATAAACTGGGAAGAGGATCGCCGGTCTCAACCTGCCAAAGCTTGATCTGATCCCCATCACTAGCCGCTAGGAGATCTCCTCTGGGACTAAAGGCTAAAGCACTGATCGGTTTGATTTGCTGACCCAGATCATGGATCGGTTGAGCGGAGTTGACCTGCCAAAGGATCAGTTTTGTGGCGGTTGCTGTGGCGATCTGTTGACCATCGGGGCTAAAGGCAGCTGCTTTTAGAGGGGAGTCTAAAGATAGCCATCGTAGAGAGTGTCCCCCTTGCATGCTCCGGATCCGGGCCAGCTTTCCTTCTCCATTGGTGATAAACGTGGTACCTGTGGGACTGACAGCGATCAATGAGATCGGTTCTGAGTAACCCTCCAGAGTTGTCATCACTTTGCCTGTGCTGAATTGCCAAAGCTTCACGGTTTTATCCACCCCAGCACTGATTACTTTTTCGCCATCGGGGCTAAAGGCTACGGTCAGGATCGGGCCAGAGTGAGCACCCATTCGTCCTAAACGATGCATCTTACGACTGGATAGATCCCACCACCGCAGAACCTTATCACCACAGGCTGCGATCACCGCTTGGCCATCTCGCCTTAAGGAAAGATCATGAACGGGACCTTCATAGCCAGGTAAGGTATATCGGATCCGACCTCCATCCAAAGGCCAGAGTTTAATCGTCTTATCCTGGCTACCACTGACTAACATCTTGCCGTCCGAACTGTAGATGATGCGAGTGATCGCTTGACTATGACCTCGCAAAACTCGAACCTGTTGCCAATGGGTGATCGAAGGGGATGCTGTTGTAGACCTAGAAGATCCGGATGGAGGAGTGGATCCTTTGAGTTCCTGGACCTTCTTAAAATCGGAGGCGGCTCGATGGACGTACCCTAATTGTTCGTTAAGAAAGGCACGGTACTGATAGGCTTTCAGATAGTCAGGTCTGAGGCGGATAGCTTGGGTGAGAGCCTCGATCGCCAGCTGTAGATCGTTCTCCTCCACACAGCGAGTGGCCTCCTGGTAAAGAGCATCTGGATCCTCTTTGATCTGACTACGGACCTGAGATGAATAGGCGGGACTCTCTAATATGGATCGGAGCTGATCATAGGCATGACTGATCGCCTTAAACTTCTCCTCTGCAATCTGTTGCTGTTGCAGGTTCTCGACGAATCGATCTGGATGCCATTGTCTGGCCAGCTTCAGATAAGCCTGTTTTACCTGATCTAAAGAGGCCCCAGGGGATAGACCTAAGATTTGATAGTACTCGTGGAGGGTAGGCATAGATTGGGCTCAGCCAAGGGACACTCTTCTACTCAATTATACTTCATCGTCGATCGGGATTAGGATTGCTGATCATCGGGCTCAGGCTCCTTCTGATCTCTCTGGCTCAACGGAGAAAACGCAGCGACTGCTTTGACAAACTCTGGAGTAGATTCGTAGGGTAGAACATTACGGCCCGAGATCTTGGCTCCCTCACCTTGGGGAAACTGATCGAGATAGATCTGTAGTCGTTCGTCCGGGGATTCCTGTTTACCTGACTGGCTGATACTGGAGGCGGTCTCACCGATCACCACTAGGGTTGGATAGTTGAGCGATCGAATGCGGGATTCATAATTATTCCGCCAGAATCCGGCGAGAAAGGAGAACACAGCATGGCGACTGGCCGGGTCTTGAGAGCCCTGATCTAACATCTGTAACCACTCCTGATCTACATCTTGATCGGAATCAAATAGTTGACGAACCGAGAAGGACTTCAGAAAAGCAGGACGACGCGCATACTGATAAAATCCTCTACCTAAGGGAGAATCCAACAGGTTCCAGATCACCTTACGCTGCCAATTGGGTGTGACGCCTGTGATCACTGGCCAAGCTGGAGGTCCGGCTGTGATCAATCCTTTGACCTGCTCCGAGTTGAGTTTTGGGATCAATTCCAAGGCGATCGGTAAAGACGCTCCTTGAGAGATCACCACTACAGGACCCTGGATCACGTGTTCCACTAAAACCTTAAGTTGCTCCGCCCAATCCTCAGGGGTACAGGCCGCTCGAGGCCTATCACTGTCTCCACAGCCCAGCAGATCTGGTGAATAGATCCGGTGCCCATGACCCTCTGCTAGCCAGGTGGCGATGAACCGATCCCAGAAGTGACGGGAGAGACCTACACCGATGGGCGGGATCAACAACAGGGCTGGGGCTTGCGGATCTGATGACTCACCATGGACCTCATAGGCACACCGAGTCGATCCCCAACAGGTGTAATACTGGGGGAGGGCCGGTTCGAGGCTGGAGCTAGCGGTGGAAGTAGACATGATCGGGGGGGAGGAATGAGTCACCTTCTCCATCATGGTACAGAGGCTCGATCTGGCCAAGTTTGCCCCTGGATCTAGCAGGCATCATGGCCAAGTTCCCTCAACCTAAACCCTGTGAGTTCTGTTACACCCCGGTGACCCTACGCTTTCGGATCCAATATGACGAGAGCCAGCGTTGGGTCCTGGTCTGTCGCCCCTGTTGGGATCGGCTCAGCCTCGACAATCCCCACTATCGGTATGGCGGCACCTGGAAAGCTCGATAGAGAGGATGATGGAACTTAGCCCCAGCTCAAACCTGAGTGAAGTCAGCCCAAGCCCTCCAAAAGGTATAGACAGCCAGGATCCCCATCAAGGCTCGAAACAGGATGCTGACGGTCTGATCGGAGAGCCTGGGTAAGAACCGGGAGCCGAACTGAGCCCCGATGAAGCCCCCTGTGCCCAAGGCGATCCCCTGGATGAATAGGATGTTACCGTTGCGGGCGTGCTCAATACAGGAGGAGAGAGCTGTGATCACGATCACTCCCAGGCTGGTGCGGATCGCGGCCTTGATCGGCTCGTTCAATAACAGGATCTGCATGGGCACCATGATCACGCCACCCCCAACACCCAATAACCCGGCCAGGAATCCGGCACTGCCCCCCGTGGCCACTCGTGCCAATAGTTGGGAGGAATCCTTTGAGTCAGAGCCAGGATCTGCGGTCTGAGCTTGAGCCTTGGCTACAACGGATTTACGCAAACCCACCAGGTAGGTATTGAACACCAGCATGATCCCGAAGACGGTCAGCAGGATGAAAGATGGGATCTTGTCTGCCAGAAAGGCTCCTAAGATAGCGGTCAGGATGGCCGGGATCCCCAACCGAATCACCTTGTTGAGGCTTACCTCCCCCATGCGAAGATTCTGGATCGTGCCTGAGGAAGCCGTGATCAGAATGGCCAGACTACTGGTGGCAGCCGCCTTAACTGGCTCATAGCCAAAGGCCACCACCAACGGCACCAATAACACTCCTCCCCCAATGCCCAAGATCCCTGCCAGCACTCCTGAGAGGATCCCGCCTCCCGCCATTAGCAGCAGCTCTCCTGGCTCCATCTTTGCCCTCCCTTGGGTTGACCGTAGCCAGCATACCCCAGGGCTGTCTGAGGAACGTGATGGATCTAACGGTTTCGGCTCGGGCCAGTCTGACGTGCTTAGGGAATCATGGAGTTACCTTGCGTGAGTGGACAGAGACAGATCTTGAGCACTTGATCAGCTCTGACACGGGCGCTTATACAGGCTTCTCCCTCTTCATGTAGAGCACAGCGTTGTGCCCCTCCGTCAAACTCAAGGTCCCGTTCAGCTCCCATCCGGTCTTGCCTGCGATCTCCAGAGCCTCCCAGATCATGGGACAAGATTCCATGGACTCCTCCAGCTGATTCATATCCAGAGGATCATCCCCATTCCACTCTCCATTCACCCAGATCACCCGTGCGTTTTGCACCTGCCACACCTGATATTCCCATACCGTCATCGTTGACCTCTCTAGAAGACTAACCCGATGATCCTACCTTGCACTGAGTTCCTAATCCCTAATCCTGATCTTCGGATCGCGGTTTGGAGAGCTCATTAAAATCAAACTTGGGCACCTTGACGTTCTGCATCGCCTCCGAGACGGCTCGTCGAGCGCTCTGACGATACTCCTCCTGAATGCGAGGATCCGCAGGCGGGATCGTAGAAGTCGGTACTAGATCGATTAAAGCAGATTGCAGTTCTGGGGACTCCAAGATCGATTGTTTTAGCAACATGATCAGGGGTCGCAATTGCTCCAGGGTCTCTTCCATCTCTGCTTCGGATCCCCCATTGGCCCGTATCTGTTCCACTGTCCGACGCAGATCCAGATCGAGCTGGATCCCTTGTTGCTGGAGATGATCTTGAATGACTGCTAACTGATCTTGAATGGGCTCTAAAGCATCAGGATCTTCCAATCCAGCTGCTAAGCCAGAGCGGATCTCAGAGAGAAAGGACTGTAGATACTGCCGCAGCTGTTCAGGATCCTGAGTCAGATCTGCAGGGGAGGTCCCGACTAGGGAGGATAGGAGTTTCAACGCCTCCCGTTCCACTTGGGGATCGACCTGCAACTCCACTGAGCCTGGATCCGCCACCAAGGCCTGACTGAGGGCGGTGCGGGTGCGTTCCATGGTCTGATCGATCTGGTCCTCTAGATGCTGTTGGGCCGCCTCCTCAGAGATCTCATAGGGGGCCACAGACGCCGACTCGACAAACTGTTCCTGCCCCGTCAACGTGCGTAGCACCATGGGACCCACCGGCAGATCCCGAGCCACTGGGATCAGGAAGTAGCGATGTTGGGCATCGTTGACCCATAGGGATCTCTCCACTCGCTCCTCCTCGTCCATCGGTGATCAACAGGTCTTAAGGCACTATGGCCACCGTACCATCGGGCATCAGCATGTACTGAACTGGCTGGCCTGGATCGATATCCGGTGCGGTGAACTCCTCCCCTGTGGATCCAGAGCTGGACTTGTCGGCGATGAACTCCTTGTAGAGGATATCCTTGCCACCCCGCTTGTAGGCACCTTCCCACATTTTCTTCTTGAATTCCTTATTGTTGAAGCCGATCCGATAGGTATCGCCGTCGTAGATCGGGGTGACTTTATTGGGATCCAGGGCCTTGCCTTTCTTATCGGTCCAACGAGATGGGGATTGGATCGGGCTGCCATCGGGACCCACCAATCCAGGGGCATCGGGAGTATCGCCGCTGAGGGGCCGACCGTTGGGACCCACCAACCCGGGGGAGTCGGGGACCGAACCCTTGAGCGGCCGACCATCGGGACCCAACAAACCACTGGGGGCGTCGGGGACATCGCCCTTGATCGGCTGACCATTGGGACCCAGTAGGGCGGGAGCATCGGGTACGTCTCCTCCCTTGAGGGGCCGACCATCGGGACCCAGTAAGGTGGGTGTCTCGGGCTTGGATCCAAAGGGTAGGCCCGTAGCGGGATCGAGGATGTTGGAAGGGACATCCATGGCCGTGCGGAGATCCTTGATCTTTCCGTAGTTGGCCTTGGCGGTACCCAGACCCACAGCGGTGTTGCCCGCTAGGTTGCCCCAGACGTTGGCATCCTCCCACACGCCGCTCAGGGAGAAGTCCTTGTCCTTGTCCAGGAGGCGTTTGGTGGATCCCTTGATTACATCCTTGGCGGAATCCAGGCCGGTGTTGACCAAAACCTTGCCAGCCGTTGCCCCCGCTGTGGTCACCAGGTTGCTGGCGCCCTTCTGCAGAAGTTTCTTGCCCACCACGTCGAAGGCCTTGTCACTGAGGCCGCTGATCCCTGGCACCTTGACGATGCCGCCGGTGACCGCTGAGATCAAACCATCGACTGCTCCCACGGCTGCCTCGATGCCCACATCCGTCCAGGAGATGCTGTCGCGGGCTCCTGTGGCCATGTCGATCCCTTGCTTGGCCAGTTCCTTGGTTGCGCCGATCCCGGCTCCAATGGCCAGAGCTGCCAGAGCTAATCCCACAGGACCTAAGGTCCCCACCAGAGCTGCGATCGCAGCCCCCAGAGCGATCGCCGCCACCACATCGATCACGATCTTGACCCAGCCGCTCCAGGCCGGTTGTACCCGATCGGCAGCCTCATTGGCCTTGGTGGTGATATCGCTATCCAACTGAGACAGGGACTTGCGGAGCTCGGTCTCTAGGTTCTGGACCGCCCCCTGTAGCTGGCCGTTGAGCCCCTGGCGAGCGTTCTGGCAGGCTTGGGTGGTTTCGGTGGTGACGCTCTGGATCCCGGTGGTGGCCTGACTGGAGGCGGAGCTGACCTGGCTCTGGTGTTGGGTCTGCAGGGTCTGGAAGAGTTGCGTAGCCCCAGTGCGGGTCTGATCGATGCGGGTGTTGAACTCCTGGGAGGTCTGCCCCGTGAGCTCGGTGGTCTGCTGGCCGATCTGAGCCAGTGAGGTCTCTGCACTCTGACCGATGGACTGGAGCCCCTGGGAGCTGGTGTTGATGCCGTTTTCCAGAGCCCCCTGGCTCTCAGTGGCCACCCCATCGATCTCTCCCAGAGTTCCCCCCAAAGTCCCTCGCAGGGCATCCGGATCTGGGGCGTCCATACCTCTGGCCTGACCCGACATGCTGCGTAGAAGCTCACGGATACCCGTGGTCGCCTGATCCACCCCCTGCTGCAGTCCCGTAATCGCCTCCTGGCTGGTCTGCTGGATCGCCTGCTTCTGGCCCTCCCCAGTGCTAGCCACCTGTTGGAGTTGAGAGCTTTGCACCTGATCCAGGCTGCCCAGGGTAGTGCTGAGGGTCTGATCGATCACCTGGATCTGGCTCTGCAGGGCCGCATCCGCTGCCATCCGCGAGGCCTGTTCCGCCTGTTGTAGCTGAGCGAGAGCTGCTGCCTGCTTGGCCTCCAGTTGCGCTTGGGCTTCGGAGATCTTGTCCTGGACTCCCTGGATCAGGTCCCCCTGACTGCTGCCGATCTCGCCAGCGTATTCGTTGGCCGATGCGACGATCTCCTCTTGGTAGCTTTGACCCACCTGCAGAGCGGCATCCACCTTGGCCTGACGCCGGTTGCGATCGTAGGAGCCGCTATCAAAGCCGCTGTTGAAGAAATCAGAGACGGCATTACGCTTCGGCAGAGGTTCCGCTGCATATTGATTGCTCCGGGCCTGAGCCTTGGCCATGGCCTCCGTGCCCACGGTTTGACCCGCGGTCTGAGCATTAGTGGCTCCCTGGGAGAACTCCTGCTGGATCCCTGTCACCGTCGAGGTTTGGGTCTGACGCAGGGATTGGGAGGCTTGTTGAAACTCCGACTCGATCTTGCGTCGTTCCTGGGCGGTGCTCTGCTGGATCGAGTTAATGGCCGAGCGGTGCATGCCCCTCACCTCAGCCTTAGCCCCCGTCGCCTGAGCCTGAGCCTGCCCTCTAGCCTGATCGACCGCACTGGTGATCTGGGCGCGATTGCTCTCCATAGCGGCGTCCACAGCCCGCTCCGCCTGTTTGGCCTGAGCATTGATCTTGGGCTCGATGGTGCGCCCCTGAGCTCTGACCTGACGCAGCCGATCCCGTCCCTGACCCATGAACTCCCGCAGCACCTGACGGGACTCCTGCCGCCGTTGCTCCTCCATGGCCGCCACCTCTTCTGGCGGGATCTGTTGCACCGGATCCTCCTGGGGTCCAGCCTGTTCTTGCTGCTGATCTCCGGACAGCAACCCCTCTTGTTGTCCTGGCCCCCCTTGCTCCTGTTGTTGGTCTTGCTGATCGCCGCCAAAGCGCCCTCCGGCATCCTGGAACAGCACCAAGCCATCTCCAATGGATCCTAGAACTGACCCTTTGGGTAACCGTGAGCCTCGCTCCTCACTGGTGATGAACATGCCTTTGTCCGGTTGGCTGGGGGCGAAGTCCACGTTCTCGACCTCGCTATCTCGATTCTCTCCCCCTGCTGGCTGATTACGGGTGACGGACAGATCGAACTGATCTCCTTTCTCCACTGAGATCGTCGTGCTCTGTCCTTCCGAGTTGCGCTCCCGCTCAGCACTGACCGTCACATCCCCCGATTGACCTGTGATCCCGACTCGATCCCCCTCAGGTCCCCGTTGGGACTCCACCGCCAGACTGCCGTTCTCCCCTTTAACGGAGGCATTCAAGGATGTCTCATCCCCCTCCTTTTTCTTCTCGATCTCGGCTTCTTTATCCCCTAGCTTGCCAGCGATCCGGGTGCTCTCACCCTCTTCTGTTTTCTTCTGTTCGAAAGTGGCACCGGCCTGATCTCCCTTCTGGACTGAGGCGGTGACGCTCTCTCCCTCGGGGTTTTTGACCTTCTCTAAGGAAGCCTCCAGATCATTCACCTTGCCCGTGGCCTTGAACCGCTGGGAGTCCTCTCCCTGCTCCATCTCCAGGGAGCCCCCGATCCGATCATCTTTGTCCCCGGCGATCTTGAAGGAACTCCCCTTCTCCCCTTGCTCCGCCTCGATGGCCAGATTGGAATCCCCCTTGAAGCCTGAGGCCTTAAAGCCCTTCTTGCCCTCCGGCCCCTCGGACAGCTCCAAAGATCCCCCCACCTCGTCATCTTTATCCCCGGAGATCTTCAGGGAGCGACCGTCCTCCCCCTCCTGTCCCTCGATGGCTAGATCGGAGTCCCCTTTAAACCCTTTGGCCTTGAAACTGCGACCCTCCTTACCTTCCGCCAGCTCCAGAGATCCGCCGACTTCATCCTGGTAATCCCCCTCCACCTTGAGAGAGCGACCCTCCTGATTTCGGCTGGACTCGACCGATAGATCGGAATCGCCATAGCGACCTGAGATCGAGGTGGAACGACCGTCCTTCCCCTTCTCCTGTTCTAGATCTAGACCTAGCTTCTCTCCCTGACCTGAGAAGGTGGTTTTTTTCTTACCATCCTTGCCCTTCTCACGGCCCAAACCGAAGTCGAACCGATCGTCATAATCCCCTGACACCGAGAATTTGCGTCCGTCCTCTGTGCGTTCCCCGCCGAGGGTGAGATCGAATTTACCGATGCTCACTGAGACTTCACGGGGCTTGGAACGACCTCGGCCTCCCCCCACTAGGCCCCCCAGCAAACCGTCACCAAACCGAGCCTGGATCTGAGGGGTCTGATCCGTCGATCCTGAGGATGATTGGCTAAACCGATGTCCCAGCCGTTGGGCCTGGTTATACTGAGCCTGCAGATCCGGCTGGGCCGTCTGATGCTCCGGAGCTGACTTGGCTGAGCCGGGAGGCTGGAAGTGAGTGGGTTGATGAGTAGAGGCTGTAGCCGATCGCTGGAGCCGGGAGCTAGTTCTCATGACAACAGGGCGGAATTAAGGTTAAGGGGGATCAGACCAGAAAAATCTTACACCTAAACCCTGGTTAGATCCTAGATTTCCCCCAGACCCAGTATGATGTATTCCATAACACAGAAACTCCTGGAACCCGCATGAAATCTGGAAGAGGCTGCTCCAGCTCCAGCTCTGAGGGTCGGCAGATGTCAGGGATCGCCAATCTGTTTGAGTGATCCGGTGCCTCTCTCAAGTCCAGAGCACAAATGATTCCCTAGAAAACGAGTTCTGATCTCTCAGATCCTTTAGATCTGGGGGTAACTGTTATGGTTCCTGCGGTGGAGTATACAGATCTAGCTGACGAGCCAGTTCCCGAGCGATGAACACCAGGAACTTGGCGGCCTCAGGGTTGTCGTGGTGAGCAAAGTAGCTGGAGGTTCGCATCAAGGTCTTGACAAATCCAGCATCCAGCAGCTCTGGTTCACTGTCCAGAACCTCAGGCTCCTCACCATTGGGACATTTGAGCAGGCGATCGATCAGATCGAGATAGCGTTCCTGACGTTGCGGATCGATGTCGATGTTGGCGTCCATAAGAGATGAAGTCAATGTTAGCGTTCAGAGCATAGGAGCAAGAACTCCCAGTTCTCAAGGTAGGATCTATTCCGATCTAGAACTGTATTTTTGATCACTAGGGAGCCGAGTTAAGATCTTGTCATCAGCCTGGACGTAGGATCAACTCATCGCCTCCTCTTGAGTCTGCGGTGTCAGCGCCTGTTCCTGTTCCTGTCTCTAAAGTAAAGACCCACTCACTTTCTCGCGCCACTGGCTGGCATCTCTGGAGATATAGATCTGAGATCGACTTTGATGGAGAGTATTGAGGAAAAAATTGATTCCCTGGGCCAGTAGACGGCGACGCTCTTTAAGGAAAGCAAGATAGCTTTCTTTTGTCATTTTCCAGAGATCTATCTCTAGAGGGATAAACTGACGTTTCAGTTGCTCTTTATCCACCTCAGGGAGATAGATCACCGGATCGTTATTGAAGATGTTGTGGTTAAGAGAAGGAACTTCTGTATAACCAAAGGCACCCATAGGGTTAAACAAGAGAACAAACAATCTGAGTAACAACAATACTTTACTCGCATCCGCCGTATTGTTTGTATCGGTTATTTCCACAATCGACAGGTGACCACGTTTCAGCAACTCGGATTAAGCCTCGCTAGGGAGATTTTTCATGATGGAAACGAATTGCGTCTGTCCATTGTATCTCCATGAGATTCCCCCAGATCCCCTAAGCCCCCCATCAGCAACCCCAACCGCTCCTCCGTTGCCTCCTCCGGCCTCAGCTCCCCCGAGATCCGCCCCTCATGGATCACCAAGATCCGATCCGACAACGAGATCACCTCATTCAGATCCGCTGAGATCAACACCACCGCCATGCCCTGATCCCGAGCCTCCAAGATCCGCTGATGGATCGCCTCGATCGCCCCAATATCCACCCCCCGCGTCGGCTGAGCCGCCACCAAGATCCGAGGTCCCCAGGACAGCTCCCGCCCCACAATGATCTTCTGAGCATTCCCCCCCGAATATCGACGCGCCGGTAGTGAAGTACTGCGAGGCCGCACATCAAATTGCCGTACCACCGCCTCCGCATGTGCCAGGATAGCCCGCGCATTAAAGAACCCGACCCGATCGCTGTAGGGCTGCCGATCCTGATCCCCCTAGATCAAATTGTCCCGAGTCGAGAAATCCAAGACTAACCCCCGCACATTCCGATCCTCGGGGATATGACTCACCCCCCACCGCCGCACCCGCCGCACATCCCCCGCCAGCAACAGCTCTCCCCCATAC
>CAYSEO010000066.1:0-16330 GCA_964429885.1 uncultured bacterium | reverse complement strand
GAATCTACTGTTATTGGGAGAAACTCAGGCCCGCAGCCTAGGATTAGCCATTCAACCCGCTCGCTTTTGTTTGATCGGTAGCTCTGCTTTATTAGCAGGGTTGGTGACAGCATTCTGTGGCCCGATCGCCTTTATCGGGGTTGCAGTTCCTCACCTATCTCGCCATGTATTCAAGACCGTAGATCATTTTGTTCTCCTGCCAGGGACAACTTTATTGGGGGCAAGCATAGCTCTGTTGGCTGATCTGATCGCTCAACTGCCTGGTCGGGAGAGTGTTCTACCCCTAAATGCTGTTATGGCACTGATGGGTGCTCCTATTGTGATCATGGTTATCTTACAACGTCAATCTCGTGCGAGAGCCGGAGGAGCTCAGTGGTGAGCATCAATGATCCCCTGCCCATCTTTGATAGAAGCATAAAGTCGGAGATGATCGAGGATGTGATGCTTACGCCTACACTGGGGATCTCTTAGACACGGATCCTGATCCGAGGGATTGTACAATACTGAACAGTCTATATAGTGCATGTCAAAGCAATTCTGCCGATCCACTTAACACATTGAGCTCTAGGGGTGTCAGTCTCATTGGAGAGCGAGAGCCGGACAATGCTGCAAATTCCAAATGGTTTAGTTTTCCACCACAGCGGTCAACCCTTGCACCTAGGATCTAAGCTCAGTAGGGGGTCTTGGGATGGGTCCTGTTAGCAGCTGGATGGCCTGGAGCACGCCATGGGTCTTAGTGGACTGAGGCTCGCTGACCCACTGATCAAGAGTCCATGATGGTGGCCTGGGACCGTGACGGCATATGGCCCCCAGATCCTCTCCCCCCATTCATCCCAGATTCGGATCCACACTAAGATGGTGGAGTTGTCATTGTCGTTACGCTGTCCTTCGTGTCATGTCCCCATCCCCTGAGTCTGCCAACGGAGCTAGCAACGGCTCGATCCGATTGCTAAAGACCCATGAGTCCCCCCAACTGGAGCGGATCCGTCATACCTGCTCCCATGTGATGGCCATGGCGGTCCAGAAGTTGTTTCCGGGCGTTCAGGTGACGATCGGCCCTGCCACCGACTATGGCTTCTATTACGACTTCGAAAGCCCCGAACCCTTCTCTCCTGAGGATCTCAAAGCGATCAAAAAGGAGATGACCGCCATCATCAAACGCAAGCTGCCCCTGATCCGTGAGGAGGTTCCTCGGGAGGAGGCGAAACGTCGGATCCAAGCACTCGGCGAACGTTACAAGCTGGAGATCCTAGACGGTATCCCGGAAGGGGAGATGATCACCCTCTATCACCTGGGAGAGGAATGGTGGGATCTCTGTGGGGGGCCTCATATCGAGACCACGGGGGAGATCAATCCCAAGGCATTTGATCTGTTGTCAGTGGCGGGTGCCTACTGGCGCGGCGATGAAAACAAAGCCCAACTGCAACGGATCTATGGCACAGCCTGGGAGACCCCCGAGCAGCTCAAGGAGTACAAGCGACGTCTGGAGGAAGCCAAACAACGGGATCATCGCAAGCTGGGCCGAGAGCTGGGATTATTTCTGTTTGCGGATGATGTGGGTCCGGGCTTACCCCTGTGGACCCCCAAGGGCACCCTATTGCGGGGCACTTTGGAGAACTTCCTCAAGCAGGAGCAATTGCGACGGGGCTATCTGCCGGTGGTTACCCCCCATATCGCGCGGGTGGATCTGTTTAAGATCTCGGGGCACTGGCAGAAGTATAAAGAGGACATGTTCCCCATGATGAGTGAGGATGATCAGTCCCGCGCTCAAGAGTTGGGCTTTGTGATGAAGCCGATGAACTGTCCCTTTCATATCCAGATCTATAAGAGCGATCTGCGATCCTATCGGGAGCTACCGATCCGGTATGCGGAGTTTGGCACGGTCTATCGCTACGAGCAATCAGGCGAGTTAGGGGGCCTGACGCGGGTACGTGGGTTTACCGTGGATGATGCCCACCTGTTCGTCACTCCTGATCAATTGGATGATGAATTTCTCAAGGTGGTGGATCTGATCCTGTCCGTGTTTGCGCGTCTGGGCCTGCAGAATTTCTCGGCTCGTCTAAGTTTCCGGGATCCCACCTCAGATAAGTATCTGGGATCGGATGAGGCTTGGAACAAAGCTGAGAATGCCATCCGGCGGGCGGTGCAACAGTTGGAGATGCCTCACTTTGAAGGGATCGGGGAGGCGGCCTTCTATGGTCCTAAACTGGATTTCATCTTCCGGGATGTGTTGGAGCGAGAGTGGCAGTTGGGCACCGTACAGGTGGATTATCAATTGCCCCAGCGGTTTGAGTTGGAGTATGTGGCGGAGGATGGCAGCCGTCAACGTCCGGTGATGATCCATCGGGCTCCGTTTGGATCCTTAGAGCGCTTGGTGGGGATCTTGATCGAGCAATATGCCGGAGATTTCCCCTTCTGGCTATCGCCGGAACAGGTGCGGATCCTGCCGGTTTCCGATCAGTTTCTGGATTACGCCCTGAGTGTGAAGGAGCAGTTGATTAGCTGTGGCATGCGAGTGTCGGTGGATGCCGCCAGTGAACGGTTACCGAAGAAGATCCGAAATGCGGAGCGGGCCAAGATCCCATTTATGTTGATCGTGGGAGAGGAGGAGAAGGTGGCTGGCACCGTCAGTGTGCGTCAGCGCCATGCAGAGGAGGGGGGATCCCCTACGGTGACTGAGTTGATCGAGAAACTGGTGGAGATGAACGCTACGGGTTGAGCAGATGTGCCGCGATCAACTGCCTAGAGTCTAGGGCTGAGGATTGGATACTCTAGAGAGGATCCCGTCTGCGCCTGCCTGTGACTGCCTCTTCCCCCCAACGCTCCCCCATCCTGCTGCTGATCGATGGTCACTCCTTGGCCTATCGCTCCTTCTATGCTTTCTATCACAGTCGGGACGGGGGCCTGCGCACCTCTACCGGGATCCCTACCAGTGTCTGCTTTGGCTTTCTTAAGTCATTGCTGGATGTTTTGGGACGGGAGAAACCCACTCATGTGGCCGTGGCCTTCGACACCCGGCAGCCCACCTTTCGCCATGATGCTGACGATACCTACAAGGCTGGGCGACCCGAGACCCCACCCGAGTTCATCGTGGATGTGGAGAATCTCAAGGCCTTACTGGCTGCCCTCAATATCCCGATCCTGATGGCCCCTGGTTTTGAGGCAGATGATATTCTGGGTACTCTGGCTGCTCAAGCCCGTCAGGAGTACACTGTCAAGATCCTCAGTGGCGATCAGGATCTATTTCAACTGATCGATGACCAGGGCAAAGTCCAGGTTCTGCACCTGAATAGCAAGGATCGGATCACGGAGTTTGGTCGAGATCAGGTCAAGGAAAAACTGGGGATCTGGCCTCAACAGGTGGTGGATTATAAGGCGCTCTGTGGGGATCCTTCCGACAATATTCCTGGGGTGAAAGGGATCGGTCCTAAGGGGGCGGTCAAGCTACTAACGGAATATGAGACTCTGGAGAACATCCTGGATCACATTGAGGATCTGAAAGGGGCCACCAAGCAGAAGCTGATCGATGGCACGGAGGCGGCTAAACATTCTCAATTTATGGCCCAGATCCGGCAGGATATCCCAATCGAGCTGGACTGGCAGAACATGGAGCTGCAGGGATTTGATGAGGATCATCTGATCCCATTTTTGAAACAACTGGAATTTACCCAAATGGTTTCCAGGGTCAATAAGATCCAGGCTGCCTTAGGTGGGGTGAGTCAACCCGCCAAAACCATCCCTAAGCTAACGGTGGTTGAGGATTATAGTGAGCCTGATGATCTAGAGGATGAGGATGAGGCCCTCTGGTTTGACTTCGCCTCGATCCCGGAGGTCAAGGTTCCCCCTGTCCAGATCATCGATAGCTTGGACAAGCTACAGGCTCTAGCGGAGACCCTCAGATCCCATCTAGATCTAGTGAGCTGGGACACGGAGACGACTAGCTTAACGGTGCGGGATGCTCAATTAGTGGGGATCGGCTGCTGTTGGTCACCCACTGAGATCGCCTATATTCCCATTGCCCATACGGCAGGTACCTGTCTGCCCTGGGATCAGGTCAAGGAACATCTGCAGGACTATTGGACAGATCCACAGCATCCGAAGGTGATGCAGAACGCCAAGTTCGACATGGGTGTGTTACGGGCTCAAGGGATCCACCTGCAAGGGCTCACTTTTGATCCTTTATTAGCCAATTATGTCATCGATCCGGAAGCCAGTCATAAGCTTAGCGATCTAGCCGCTCACTACCTCAACCTCCCCACACAAAGCTATGAGAAATTGGTCGGGAAAAAGGCCACCATTGCTGAGATCTCGATCCGGGAGGTGGCTGATTACTGTGGATCTGATGCCTATTGCACCTACCAGTTAGTCCCCATCTTAACAGAGAAACTGAAGCAAGTTCCCAAGCTCTGGGAGCTATTCCAGACGGTGGAGCTACCGCTGTCTCTGGTGCTAGAGGAGATGGAGTGGCAGGGGATCTGTATCAATGTGGAGTTTCTCAAAGACTTCTCCCAGGAACTGGATCAGGATCTGAAACAGATCGAGGCCAGAGCCTTTGAGCAGGTTGGGCAAACCTTTAATCTTAATTCTCCTAAACAACTAGGCACACTGCTATTCGGGACCTTAGGGCTCTCCACCAAGAAAACCCGTAAGAATAAAAGCGGATCCTACTCCACTGATGCGGCTGTCCTGGAGAAATTGGAAGGAGATCATCCGGTGATCGAGAGTATCATCAACTATCGTACTCTGGCCAAACTCAAGTCGACCTATGTGGACAGCCTACCTGAGCTCGTGCGTCCAGATACGGGCCGGGTTCACTCCCATTTCAATCAAACAGTTACCGCCACCGGTCGCCTAAGTTCCTCCGATCCGAACCTGCAGAATATTCCCATCCGAACAGAATTTAGCCGTCGCATCCGAGAGGCCTTTATTCCTCGAGAGGGATGGCTACTGGCCGCAGCAGATTACTCTCAGATCGAGCTCCGGATCCTGGCTCATCTCAGTCAGGAACCCACACTGCTGGAAGGCTTTAACCGAGGAGAGGATGTCCACACTCTAACGGCTCGATTGCTCTTGGGGAAAGAGGAGATCTCCTCTGATGAACGTCGTATGGCCAAGACGATCAACTATGGTGTGATCTATGGCATGGGAGCACAACGATTCGCCCGATCCACTGGGGTTTCCACAGCTGAGGCCCGTAAATTTATCAGCCAATTCAATCATCAATATGCCCAGATCTTTACCTATATGCGATCTACAGAGGAGCTCGTCGAGGAGCAGGGTTATGTGGAGACGGTATTGGGACGACGACGCTATTTTCCCAACCTGAAACGGCTGAGTGGTTACCGCAAACAGGCGGAGTTGAGGGCAGCTGTCAATGCTCCGATCCAGGGCACAGCCTCAGATGTGATCAAGATCGCGATGGTCAACCTGCGTCAGAAGCTAGAGGGATATCAGTCTAAGTTGCTACTACAGGTGCACGATGAGTTAGTATTTGAGATCGACCCACAGGAATGGGAATCATTAGGATCGCTGATTCGATCGGAGATGGAACACGCTTTACCTCTATCCGTCCCTCTCACTGTAGATGTGAAGCTAGGTCCAACCTGGAAAGCAGCTAAGTAGGATGCGCAAGTTTTTTGTGGTTTTCCGATCACTGATAGCCTGCAGCCTGTAACGAGAATAAGTGAGCGTACTGCCCATTCAGGGCCAACAGCTCCTCATGGGTGCCGTGCTCCACAATACGACCATGCTCCAGAACCACGATCTGATCGGCCATCCGTACAGTGGAGAAACGGTGGGAAATTAAGATTGCCATCTGATCTTGGGTCAGAGCTCGGAACCGCTCAAAGATCTGAACCTCAGCCTCAGCATCCATGGCGGCAGTGGGCTCGTCCAGCACCAGAATATCCGCCTGATCCCGCATAAAGGCTCGGGAGAGAGCGATCTTCTGCCACTGTCCACCGGAGAGCTCAATCCCTTGTTTAAACCACTTGCCTAATTGGGTCCGAAACCCCTGCTTCATCTCCTCAATAAATGGCTTGGCCATGCCCTTGGCCGCTGCACTCTGCCAACGTTGCTCATCCTCCAAGTGGCGCACATCTCCAACCCCAACGTTCTCACCTACAGTAAATTGATAGCGCACAAAGTTCTGAAAGATGATCCCGATCCGACGATGTAAGACCTCAACATCCCATTCCTGTAGATCTAACCCATCCAAGCGGATCCGACCCGAGTCAGGAGGATACATACGGGTGAGGAGATTGATCAAGGTCGTCTTACCGGATCCGTTCTTGCCCACTAGAGCCAGCTTTTTCCCCGGTTGAATATGCAGACTAATATTTTGTAAGGCAGGCTGAGAGTTGCCGGGATAGGTAAACCAGACTTGCTCAAACCGGATCCCATCCCCTGGCGTGATTCCTTGTCGAGCCGAGCCAGGGGACTGCTCAATCTCCATTTCCAGAAACTCATATAGATTGGAGAGATAGAGATTATCTTCATATAAAGTGCCCATGGATCCCAACAGTGCCGCCAGGGTGTTCTGGCCCTGTCTAAACACACTTAGATACATGGTCATGTCCCCTAAGGTGATCTGACCCGAGATCGTCTCGACAACGATCCAACCATAGGCCACATAGAAGGTGCCGGTACTGAGTAAACCGAGGCCATAACTCCAGCCCCCCCGTCTTAGGGTTAGATCCCGTCCCTCCTGAAACAACCGCTGGAAGATCCCCCGGTAGCGATCCAGAAATGTGGGACCCAACTGATAGAGTTTCACCTCACGAGCAAAATCTTCCCGAGCGATCAAAGTCTCCAGATAAACCTGCTGTCGAGTCTCCGGAGCACGGCGCCGAAAGATCTGAAATGCCTCCCCTGCAAAGCGGGTCTCAGCGACAAAAACAGGCAGAGCAGCCAGGATTAAAACCAGAACTGCCCAACCGGAGAATCGCAGCAATAGACCCCCGAAGGACAGTAAAGAGATCAGATTCTGCCCTAACGAAAACGTACCCAGGACTAGACTCAGAGGACGACTGGAGGCCTCTTGACGAGCACGGGTCATCTTGTCATAGATCTCAGAATCCTCGAAATGAGCCAGCTCCAGATCCAGAGCCTTTTCTAAGATCAAAACATTGACCGTCTGACCCAATAAAACTCGCAGCAATGAGCGACAGACCACAACTCCCTGTTGGGCCGCTGATAAGAGAATTACCAAAAATGCTTCCAACCCGACGTACAGAAGAGCCGTTGCTCGATCAGCCGCTAAACCTGACTCCAGCGCCAGAACCACTTGATCGACGATCAACTTACCCACATAGGCCATTGCCGCTGGCAGAATGCCATTAATCAGGGTGAGAGCTCCCAGTGAGAGAGTTAGGAGGCGGCTGGTAGACCAAACCAATCCCACCGCTCGCCAACTGTAGCGAAACAGAAACAACGTATCTCTGACGGTGTCAATGGGCATGATCTAAGGTGCCTCTAGGTGGCAAGTCGCCCCAGATAATCAGCTAGGCTCTCTCAGTCCTGACTCCACCTCAAGGGGTAGAAACGTATTGAATTGAAACCAGGCATCAGGCAACGGCTTGCTCTTCGGACCTGACTCCTGACCATAACGGATCTGACGTTTAACCAGCAGATAATACTGACCGATGCGTTGATGACTGTCGCGAATATTATCCTGCTCTAGGAACTCGCCGGACTCTGGATCTCGAAAGATAGTTTGGTAAACCTGAGGGATCGTCCCCTCCGGAGAGGTCAGCCAGGTGAGGGTATCGACGGTTGCCTCCAACTCTCCTGGGATCAGAGTACGGTTCACTTGGGCGATCAAAGTTCCGTCCTTAATGCGATAGCTGGATCGCTCATCCCCCTGAGTCTCTCGGATCAGGATCCGATCGTCATCACTCTCGATCCGTTCAAACTGACTCTCCCCGTGGATCACCTCAAACGGGATCCGTTGCCGGTGGGTCATCTCAAAACCCAGCTGCGCCTCCACCTCTTCACGGATCTCGTCATTGCTGATATTGAGCACCTCATAGCTCAGATCAGGTCGCACAATCACAAACCCGTGATACTGTTCCTGGTCAACCATTAAGGATACCTCAGCCCGGTAGCCAGGAAAGGACTCATCCCAGGTGTAGCGGTGCTCATAAGCTTGTCGAAAGATCTCCCGTGCACTTTGATCCGTAGTGGCTGCTAGAAAGGCACCCACCTCTGCGGCATAAGCTGGGGTTCCCCAGCTCCAGAGACACAACAGTAGTGACAGACATCCGATGATCAGCTTACTCATGGTCCAAGCTCCCTATCCCTGCGATCCCGTCGATGATGGCCGGGTCATGCCCTCCGATCGTAACCCCTCAGTGCTTCTGGCGGAGAGTCAATGGACCTGTCGCTAGGGGAAGCAGAGGTGTTGGTTAAGGGATCCGTTGCAGTTCTGGACGTTCCTCTGGCAGGATCGCCCCCTCCACAGGACAGACCTGCAGACAGATGCCGCAATCGATACAAGTGGGATAGTCGATCCAGTAATACTCTAGACCCTTAGCATTCTTGGTCTCTCCTGGATGAATACAGGCCACCGGACAGGCCTCAACGCAATCGGCAACTCCTTCGCAGACATCCGTGACGATCGTGTGTGGCATGGCTCCTCTCTCTGCCTTGGCCCCTGTCATTGTATAGCGATCCTCGATCACTGTGGGGAATTCCCCAGGCTCAGGGTCGCTCCTGTTGCCAACACCAGTTCAAAGGCAGATAGAGCACCGGCGCCCAGAGACTGCTGAGGATAGCCGAGGTGAGGGTGATCTTCTGGTGGGTGATCCAGATGCTCTCCACAGAACGGTGGGTTTCCCGGCCCATCCAAGCCAGCGATAGATCCGTAGGTTGCCAGGAGAGACTGGTCAACATCGTCCACTGCAGAGCCATGACCGTTTGTGAGATCACCGTCATGCCAAACACGATCAGGGCCACGGAGATGAAATCCTCCTGCACATAGCGCTGTTTCTGGAGTCGAGCCGTCAGAAATCCCACCAAGGCCAAACCCAGGGCATGGGTAGGATGGGGTTGGGTGAGACCATCTTGAATCAGTCCCAACACGATCACGGCCGCAGCCCCCTGCCAGGCGGAGCGACGCACACTCCAACACACCACCCAGATCAGGGGCCAATCCGGCGTGATCCCAGCCAGTTCTAACCCCGGTCCCCGTACCCAGGGCGCCATCACCGAGCCCACTCCCGAGAGCAGACTGAGCCCCGTGAATAGCCTCTGCCTAAGGGGCGGTGGTAGGCGTTTGAGCATAGGCGTAGATCACTCCCCATTCCAATAATCCCAATGGAGCCGTCAACTCCACCATGGCCTGTGGTGCTGGACTGGCATTCAGATCCACCGATCTCACCTTACCGACAAGTACCCCTGCTGGATAGAGGCTGCTCAACCCGGAGGTCACCACCGTATCTCCCACCTTGACCTGAGGCTCCTTATCGAAAAACTCCAGCACACATAATGGAGATCCCGTACCCCGCAGGATCCCCATATGGCGGCTCTGGCTCACCATCACCCCCACCCGACTGGTGGGATCACTGATCAGCAGCACGCGGCTGGTGTTAGCGGTCACCTGTTCCACACGACCCACCAATCCCCCCGGCGCCATCACCACATCCCCGACCCGAGACCCATGGTGATCCCCTCGACCTAGGGTGATCTGTTGCCACCATTGATCCGCTCCTCGACCCACCACAGGGGCTGGTATGCCCTCCCCCGTGATCTGTTCGGTGAACCCCAGTAGCCGCTTCAGCTCTCGGTTTTGATACTCTAGTTCTACCACCTGGGCGCGCAGCTCCTCGTTGGCCGCCACTCTCAGCACCGTGCTCTGATCCACCTGGGGTTGCCAGGCTTGGGTAAGCCAGTGATAGGTCTCGACCAAGACCGCTCCCTGAGTTCCTCGGATCCCCCAGGCGATGGCGATCACCCCACTGGAGAGGGCCACGCTCAACCCATAGCGTGTCCACCACTGACTGATTCCGTTCACGCCGACTCCTCCACCTGTCACAGAGAGTATGACTCCCCGTTCGGATCCTAAGCCATGGTGGTCCAGGTGCGAAGCGATCGAGATTACCGATCCTGAGGTTAGTGGGTGATCTTAGCCCTTGAAACTGTTGCTGAGGACGCGGCCCAAGGTCTTGAAGTCCTCCAACACCCGACCTGTGCCCAACACCACACAGCTGAGGGGATCGGCAGCGATATGCACCAGAATGCCAGTCTCATGGCTGATCAGGGCGTCCAGTCCCTTCAACAGGGCTCCTCCCCCAGCCAACATGATGCCCCGATCGATGATGTCAGCGGCCAGCTCCGGAGGGGTCCGCTCCAGGGTGCGCTTGATGGCCTCCACGATCACAGACAGGGGCTCCGCCATGCTCTCCCGGATCTCGGGGCTCTTGACGGTGACCGTACGGGGCAGACCGGACAGCAGATGCAGACCCCGCACCTCCATGATCAGCTCCTCTTGAATGGGATAGGCGGACCCGATCTGAATCTTGATCTCCTCAGCGGTGCGTTCCCCGATCACCAGGTTATGCACCTTCTTCATGTACTGGGCGATGGCCTCACTCAGCTCGTCTCCGGCCACCCGCACCGACTCACTCAGTACCGTACCTTGCAAGCTCAACACCGCCACCTCTGTGGTGCCGCCACCGATGTCGATGATCATGTTGCCTGTGGCCTCCTGCACCGGCAGACCTGCCCCGATCGCTGCAGCCACCGGCTCATCCACCAGGTAGACCTCTCGGGATCCCGCCTGCAGAGCCGCCTCCATCACCGCCCGCCGTTCCACACCCGTCACACCGCTGGGGATGCCGATCACGATGCGAGGGGCGATCAGATACCGACCTTCATGAACTCGGTGGATGAAGTGCTTCAACATCATCTCCGCCGTATCGAAATCCGCGATCACTCCATCCCGGAGGGGGCGCACCGCCACGATATTGCCAGGGGTACGACCCAGCATCTTTTTGGCATCTTCCCCCACCGCCAGGGGCTGCTTGGTGTTTTGATCGATGGCCACCACGGAGGGTTCCTGCAGGACGATCCCGCGACCCGCCACATAGACCAAGGTGTTGGCGGTGCCTAGGTCGATCCCCATATCCCGAGAGAAACGGCTAAATAATCCCACAGTCTCAGCTCCCTGACGCTCGACTCTACTGCTCAGCTGTGATCCGCCGTGGGATCCCACCCGGTTGACTCTTCTGACTCTATTCGACTCTAGGGGTGGCACGATGCCAGCGCAATGATGACTCAATGATAGGGCAAATGTCAGGAGCTGGGGTCCACCTGGGGGACCATCCGGCTCTAAAATAGGTCCTTGCAGCTGAGTAAGGATCGAGATCATGGCCCTGGAATACCCTGAGTCCCTAAAATACTTGGATTCCCATGAGTACCTACGGGTGGAGGAAGATGTCGCCACCATTGGCATCACGGCGTTCGCAGTGGATCAACTGGGGGATATTGTCTTTGTGGGCTTGCCGGAGGAGGGAACCGATCTGCAGAAGGGAGATGCCTTTGGATCGGTGGAGTCGGTGAAGGCGGTGGAGGATCTGTACGCCCCGGTGTCTGGTCAGGTGGTGGCGGTGAACGAGGCCATTGTGGATAGCCCCGAGAGCATTGGTGATGATCCCTACGGCCAGGGTTGGTTGTTGAAGGTGAAGATGTCCAACCCTGAGGATCTGGACGACACGATGACGGCTGAAGCCTACGCCAGCTTGGTGGAGGGATCCTGAGCCAGTTCTGGATCGATCCGGGTCAAGCCAGGAAATAGGGGCGTGATCTCCCGTTCATACTTGGCCAGGTAATCCCGAAAGGAGGTGCCGCCAGTACCCACATCCGCCCCCACGATCCGCAACTGCTGAGCCGCTAAGCCCAGGTGAGCTCGGTGAAATTGGGTTTGTAATTTGTCATAGATCCCCATCTGGCGTAGCAGAGGACCGGCCTCGGGATGATCCAGCAGCTTCTGGATCGACCCAGGTCGAGGAATGGTTCTGGAATCACTTTGGGGATCCGGTGACTCCCCGCGACGGATCAACAGATGATAGTAGTGGGCCAAGGTGTGGTGCCGGTAGCGATCGAACCAGGTTGCGATCTGATCGCCGTAGCGACGGTCGAACTCGGTCTCGGCCACATGCAAGTTCCCTTCAGCATTCCGGGTACCCCCTTGCCAGTATTTCTCGACACCACTCATGATCTCTAAATGGCGGAATTGAAAGGATTGAAAGCCACTGGTGGGTCCGATCTGGGTGCGGAACTCGGCGAAGGCCCGCATGGTGGTCAGGATCGGCATGGTGGTCAGGGTCACCTCATAGAGGCGCAGCACCCTGGTGAAGAAGTAACGGGACTCCTCTGTCTTGTCGATGATCCCATCGATAGGATCCCTGACGGCTACGGCGATCGCCTCCAGCACCCGTTCCAGATCCAGGACCATCTGATGAAAGGCCAGTTCACAGATCTGATGGACAGCGATGAACAGATCCTCATCCTGGGAGGCGGTCAGGGGTTGCTTGCAGGCCAGTAGGGTCTCCAGATCGTGATAGCTCCAGTAATGATTACGACTGACATCTCGATCGGGATCACGCAAAGGCAGGGGGGAGGAGAACGGGGTCATCGCTAGGTCTCAGCAACAGGCTCATCTCCACATGATCAAACATCTGATCTGGGCTGGCAAGTCTATTGGAGAATGGGGGTACATTGACTGAGATGAGATCCGCGAGGGATCCGGCGGTTCTGCTTTGGGCTCCGAGTGGGGGCAGCTCTACCTGAGCCCAGTGCTCTGAGATTGGGACAGGTAATCCTGCCACTGCTGTTGATGATCATGAACCGACACCTGAGCTAACACCTCCGGGATCTCAAACGCTTGTACCTCCTGGATCTCATCTTGATCCTGAATCCTGAAGCGTCCCGTGACCTCAGCTGCCACCGTAATACAGATGGAGTGCATGCGTGGATCCCGGTCTGGCTCGGAGTACACCCCCACCATCCTCTGGATCGAGATCAGATCCAGGCCCGTCTCCTCCTTCAACTCTCGCCTCACCGCCATCTCGATCGTCTCCCCCCAATCCACCAATCCCCCCGGAAACCCCCACCGCTGTGTATCCCGTTTGCGGATCAACACGATCTGTCCCTCTGGCAAGCGAGGGATCACCCCTACCCCCACCAACGGACGGCGCAGCAGCAACGGTAGAAGCGTCTTGACCAACCGCCAGATCTGCATCAATGCCTACCCAGATCACCCTAGAGCTCATCCTAGAGGCCCTCTGCCCTAGAGATTCCCTTCAGGAGAGATCTATACTTAACTATCACACGCTGATCCCACCTCTCACCGAGAGAGTCCGGATCGGACCCACGGAGAACCAAGAACCTTGCTGAGTCTGGGAGTCAATATCGACCACGTCGCCACCCTCCGTCAGGCCCGTCGCACCGTGGAGCCCGATCCCGTCGCGGCAGCCGTCCTAGCGGAGTTGGGGGGAGCCGATGGCATCACGGTTCATCTCAGAGAGGATCGGCGACATATCCAGGATCGGGATATCCAACTGCTCCGACAGACCGTCCGCACTCACCTGAATCTGGAGATGGCGGCCACCCCAGAGATGGTCCAGATCGCTCTCCAGATCCGGCCCGACTACATTACCTTGGTACCCGAACGACGGCAGGAGGTGACCACAGAAGGAGGTCTGGATATCGTAGGCCAACAGGAGCGATTGGCTCAGATCGTCTCCCAACTGCAGGGGGCTGGGATCCCCGTTAGCCTGTTTATCGACCCAGATCCAGACCAGATCGCCGCCTCTGCCCAGATCGAAGCCCAGTGGATCGAGCTTCACACGGGGCGTTACGCTGAGGCTAGGGGTGAGCAGGTCCGTCACGCTGAGTTAGATCACTTGAGGGAGGGGGTAGAGAAAGCCATGGCATCAGGACTGCGAGTGAATGCAGGACATGGCCTCACCTATTGGAATGTGGGTCCGGTCGCGGCGATCTCAGGCATGGAGGAGCTCAACATCGGCCACAGCATCATCAGTCGTGCGGTGTTGGTGGGCCTGGAACGAGCGGTGCGAGAAATGCGGCTGGCTATGGGATTAGGCCCGATCGGGGCAGGGGCAACGGCGTGAACTCGGATTACTTCTACAACAACAATTACAGCAACGGCTACCATAATGAACCGGGTCTGGATGGGGCTGAGGTGGCTCGATTGCTGGATCTGTTGCCCGCTAGCCTACGCAGCTCCGTGGACATCCTACCCGCCCCTGAGACCCAAACGATGGTGGTGAAGGGACAACGACAGTTCCTCTGGCGCCGACGGATGCGTTTGTTCATCAAACCCTATGAGTGGCAACAATTTACCCCTAACCAACGGGCTGGGATCTTTCTACACAAGGTGGGCTATTACAGCCGCAATGTCTCCCGCCAGATCGACTTCTACCTAGCGATCTCGGCTCTGGGGGGTCTGAGTATGGTATTCGAGGCTTTCCAACAGGATCCCGTGGGGATCACTGTGGCAGGGGGCTTGAGTGGACTGGCTCTCTGGCAATTGCGGCGGGATCAGACCAATGATCGGCGGCTACTGGCTGCGGATGCCTATGCGGTGGATCGGTTAGTGTTGCGGGGCGTACCTCGGGTACAGGCGGTGGAAGCCCTTGGGCAGGCGCTGCATGTGGAGGCTCGGCTGGAAGGCCGATCGGGGAACGAGCTGTTGGATGTGTTACGTTACCAGAATCTGAAACGGTTGGCTCAGCGTCCAGCAGAGGATATCGTCCTGGGCTAATGTCGTATATGTTGTAGGACTCCTGTGGGATCTAGTCACGGGATGGGCTCAACTTTTCTGCTGGAGACACAGGCATGAACAGGGCTCTGACGGGGTGCTCCTCTAGGGATCGAGTCACATGCCCCTGACCTGTCACATCCTCCACCAATAACAGATCTCCCCTCCGAAAGATCCGTCTCTCACCCGTGCCGATCTCGATCTCGATACAGCCCTCCAAGACGACAATGAACTGACGCCGGGAAGCATTATGCCAGCCAGAGTCTAAGGTGGCAGGGGATTCTCGCAGGAAACAGGCTTGAGTGGAGATCCAACGACTGACCTGACCCATGGCATCCTGCTGCTCCAACGGGATCTCGATCTCATCGAAGTAAGATCGCTCATCCGAGCCGGTGTAAAGTCGTGGGATCCGCATCTCCACTAATCCAATAAAATCACTAAAGCCTTGTTCTTCTGCCCCTCCAGAGCACAGGTTGCATGTCCCTGACCCTGAGTATCCTCCACCAGCAAGATCTCTCCCTGTCGAAAGACGCGCTGAGTCCCGTCACCGATCTCCACCTTCAGGCCCCCCTCCAGAATGATCACGTACTCCCGCCGCTCCACCCGATGCCAATCGTAGTGAAAGGAGTCAGGGGTCTCTCGAAAGAAGATCGTGGAGCAGCCAAAGGCCGAGGAAAATAAACCTGAGGAACCTCGATCTTCCATCACCAGCTCCTCATCGGCAAAGTGAGATTGGCCATCCTGCCCTGTGTAGATCCGTGTGATCCGCATCGGTGCTCGCTTGAGGCTATCGAGAGGTTTGCTTGGCCTGCTCCGCCTGCTGCTCTCGCCACCGAGCCCCGAGTGGACGATCTTGAATGACCTCGTAAGCCGACTGATACTGCTGGGTCCAGTTGGGTCCAGTTGGCATAGATCATCTTATCCAGGGCGGAAGCAAACCCCGGTTTGACTTTACCATAATGTCTAAGAGAAGTTTAGAGATCAGGAGTTTCCTTATCTCTCACCCCCTCCACGATCCGGGAGAGGTCGTTTTTCTCATTGAAGGAAATGCGAGTGGGGGAGCCACTGATGATCCGCTCGTAGCCCTGGAAGGAATCTTGGATCTTGACCCCAGAACCGGAGATCACATACTCCCGAATGCCTTTGTCGTGCCAGGATCCCCGCATCTTAAATACGTTTAAGGCCCGCGACATCTGGCCCCGCACCTCCACATACTGCAATAGGATGATCGTGTCGGTGATGGTGGAGATATGGGACTCGGTGATGGAGTGGGAGCCCATGAATTGATCTGTCGTATTGGTGAAGAAACCTGTGATCTCCTCCTGTTTGGCAAAACCTGTGACCCCGATCACAAACTGGCGAAAGGCATTTTGGCTCACCCCTCGGGCCAGGGCGGAGAGGGAGTCGATGGCCAGACGAGCCGGCTTGAAAGCATTGATCTCAGTCTTAATGCTCTGCAGATGATCTTCTAAGCCTGCCGATTCTGGATAGGCACAGATGATCCGCAGCAGATCTTTTTTTTCATACTCCTCCAGATCGATGCCCCAG
>CAYSEO010000065.1:0-16685 GCA_964429885.1 uncultured bacterium | reverse complement strand
AGCGGTCTGCGGATCGGGCTGGGATGGGGGTGGGGTCTGGGCCTGAGCTGGCGGTGGGGTAGGTGGGGCGGCGGCAGAGGACTGTTTCGGTCTGGACTGAGCGGGGGGGCGAGGGACTTTTCCCCCATGTTTCAGCAACAGGTAGGCGAGATTGAGTTGACTGACCTGATGGATCTGCTCCTCCAATTGATCTAGAGGCTGATAGAGATCCTGGCTGAGATCCTCCACTAAGCGAAAGTACTCAGACTCCAGTTCCGCCACCTGGGTCAGCCATAGGGCTTCTGTAGTGCTGGGCATGAGAGCATTCTGTCCCCACCGCTCCAACAATCGTTTGATGGTGAGGTTCAGGTTGGCGTCGTGTTCCGCCTTATCTACGGCTCGGGTCAAGAGGGTCCGGGCCGGGGTCACCACCTTAATAAACACCACTCGGGCCTGCTCTGACTCCTCCGATCCCCCCACAAATCCGGATCGCAAGGCCTTGGCCACGCGCCGGAAGCTGCGGTTGATCTGATCCTGACCCGCACCTACGGGCACCCCCAGCAGAGCGTAAGGATCGGGGTAATGGGCGAAGACGCCCTGAGTAAATCGAGGAACTACTGTCACCACAACCATAGAAACACAGATTACAGAAGCAAAGATCTACACTGCCCTCGGGTGAGACCGTTTACTGGGATCGAGATCCTAACATTCTCGGCCTGTTCTTAACGAAGATCACAATACCGATCCGTTTCTTTACGGAGATTCACAGGAGGTCAAGGGATCCGTCTCACTTCCTCTAGCATCGCGCAAGTATGCCCATTCTCCCAGCGAGAACCTACCGGATGTCGAGGACCTGATGCGCAGATCCTGATCAGGACTCCAACGCAGATGGAAAGAAGGGCGCGAACCACCTTCCCTGCTTCTACGAGTTTTTCCAGATCGTTGCTGTTACTGATGTAACTGAGAATGCCCCACCTCTGGGGATCGCTCCCCTGGAATTGTCTTGAGATCTGAAGAAACTGAGTTCCCATGGTGAGATCTCCGCTGAGGGTATCTTGGGTTCCATCTGGTTGGATCCGTTCACAGTCCGAGCCGACCGAGCTAGAATCGATGGGACTTGTGACCCCGTGATCTTTAGCTATGGCCGTTGCTTCCGAAGACTCGGTAAAAACCTCCCAGGAACCCGATCCTGAGTTCCCTTATGAGGTGGAGATGTCCTTAATGGACCACCTGGAGGAGCTCCGGGGTCGGCTGTTCGCCTCTGTGATCGCCGTCCTGCTCTGCATCATTGCCTGCTTTACAGTGGTGGGTCAGATCGTCAAGCTGTTAGAGGGACCAGCCCAACAGGTTACCTTCCTGCAGTTGGCTCCGGGAGAATACTTTTTCGTCTCCATGAAGGTGGCCGGATATTCAGGTCTGTTGGTGGCCACCCCGTTCCTGATCTACCAGATCGCTCGCTTCGTGATGCCGGGGTTGAGCCTCAAGGAACGTAAGTTTCTCGGCCCAGTGGTGTTTGGCTCCTCGTTCCTGTTTGCCGGGGGACTGGCCTTTGCTTACTATCTCCTGATCCCGGCAGCCCTTAACTTCTTCATCCAGTATGGCGAGGGGGTGGTGGATCAGGCCTGGTCCATTGATCGTTACTTTGAGTTCGTGTTGTTGCTGCTGTTCAGCACAGGTCTAGCCTTTCAGGTGCCGGTCCTTCAGGGCATCCTGGGCACATTGGGATTGATCACCTCTGAGCAGATGTTTAAGGCTTGGCGCTATGTCTTGCTGGCCTCGGTGGTGGTGGGCGCGATCCTCACCCCCTCAACGGATCCGTTGACCCAGAGCTTGCTGGCAGGAGCGATCACCTTGCTCTATCTGGTGGGGATCGGCTTAGTTAAGATCCAGGGTCGGTAAGGTAGGTCTCGCTCATGCAGGAGCTGGCAAGGCACCTGGTGCAGGCTCTCCAGCGGGGGCCAGTGGTGTTGGCAACGGTGCTGTGGACTCAGGGATCAGCGCCCCGAGAGGTGGGGGCCAAATTGCTGATTGAGAGTTCGGGACAGCTACAGGGCACGATCGGCGGCGGGGCTGGAGAACATAAGGTCTGTCAGGTGGCAGCCCAGGTGATGGACTCGGGTCAGCCCTGTCAGGTGCAGATCGATCTCACAGGGGCTATTGGTCCAGGGTTGGCCAAGGAGGGGATCTGTGGTGGACGCATGGGGGTGTGGCTGTGTCGTTGGCAGGGGCCGCAAGCTCAGGAGTTGGCCACTCAGATCCAGGCCTGTTGTGTTCCCGATCTGGAGCACTCGCCGGACCCTGAGGAACAGATCCTAGTGCTACCCCTCAGCGATCAGCCTCCCTATCTGCGACTCGCCTCCGCTGAGGATCCCCAGATCCAGGTCTCGGAGACTGACTATCAGGAACGATTGGTCCCCCCACCGTTGTTGGTGATCGTGGGAGCGGGTCATGTGGGAACGGCTCTAGCTGAGATGGCCTCGATGGCGGGATTTCAGGTCCTGGTCTGCGACGATCGGCAGGAGTGGGCCAGTTCGGAGCGGTTTACAACAGCTCAGGCAGGGGGCTCTCTCGCGGATCAACTGCCGTTGTTGGGAACGTTAAGGAATCGATCCCTCTATGTAGCCCTGGTCACCCGAGGCTATGGTCAAGACCTGGAAGCCCTCACCCAGATCCTGCCCCTGACGCCCCATTATCTGGGCATGATCGGTAGCCGGCGTCGGGTCAGTGCTGTGGTCCAGAGTCTCCGCTCTCAGGGTCATGATCAGATCCTCCAGCAGCTGCAGGAGATCCCGTTCTATGCCCCCATTGGCCTGGATATTGGGGCCTTGACCCCTGCGGAGATCGCCATCAGCATCGTGGCAGAGCTGATCTTACATCGCCGAGGCGGGCAGGGAGGACCCCTCCGTCGATCCATCGGGGTAGAGTGAGCTGAGGGGCATCTCAGAATCCACAAGAATTTCTCAGGATCGAGCGACGCAGCCTCGACCAGAGCAGGGATAATACATGTCAGGTCTCAGTCTCGATCAACGCCAACACGATCGATTGATCGATTGATCAGATCAGCAGATCACAGACTCAGTTCAGTAAGGGAAGGAGCTATGCCAAGACGACCGGATGAGTTCAGCGTGCATATCCTGATGGATGGGGGGCACCGGGAGGAGGTACGCGTCCGGGGAGCCCGAGAGGTGACGGCTCTGATGAACAAGATCTTCCGAGGTGGCGCGGATGGAGAGGATTTTATTCAGCTGCCCCGAGCCATGGAGAATGAGTACCTGATCGTGCGCCCCAGTCGGGTCTGTGGGGTCTCCGTCGAGGCTGTCTTCTCCTCCAGCGTAGGGATCGAGCCACCTTAACTTGCTCCTGGCCCCACCGCCTCAGACCCTCAATCCCTTGGGCTGGACTAGAATAGGGAGATGGATCACAAGGATTACAGGGTGAAGGGTATGATTCCCACCGTTATCGAACAGTCCGCACGGGGCGAGCGAGCGTTTGACATCTACTCACGGCTGCTGCGGGAGCGCATCGTCTTCCTGGGCACCCAAGTGGACGACACCATCGCTAACCTGATCGTGGCTCAGATGCTCTATCTGGAGTCGGAGGAGCCAGAGAAGGATATCTACCTCTACATCAACTCCCCTGGCGGATCGGTCTACGCCGGCATGGCCATCTATGACACGATGCAGCATATTCAACCGGATGTCTCCACCATCTGTATCGGTCTGGCTGCCAGTATGGGTGCCTTTCTGCTCGCCGCCGGAGCCAAAGGCAAGCGCATCGCCCTCCCCCATGCCCGGATCATGATCCACCAACCCCTGGGGGGAGCCCAAGGACCCGCCACCGATATCGAGATCCAGGCCAACGAGATCCTCTACATCAAGCGCACCCTCAACGAGCTATTGGCCCACCACACAGGTCAACCCCTGGAGATCCTGGAGCGAGACACGGATCGGGATAACTTTAAGACCCCTGAGCAAGCCAAGGAGTACGGCCTGATCGATAAGGTGATCTCCCGTCGAGCCCAACCGGCCCTGTCTGCGGTCTAGGATCTCAGTCCCTTGCGATACCGAAATCAACTGAACTGATCAACAGGATCCTTGCGTCTCGGGCAGGATCCTGTTTATCTTTTCTTAACTAGCCGTCATGAATGGATCAGGCGGGTGTGAGGTTTGCATGACTGGTGAGGCTTGGCTGACATTGGGGGTAACCCTGTGCCTATTTTTGGCCCTGGTGCGTAATGCTCCGCCCGATCTGTTGTTTTTGGGGACCACATCCTTTCTGGCCCTCTGTGGGGTGATCTCCCCCATGGAGGCGTTCGCGGGCTTTGCCAATCCGGGGGTGCTGACGGTGGGCCTGCTGTTTGTGGTGGCGGCGGGGCTACGGGAGACGGGCGTACTGGATTTTGTGGGGCAGCTGATCCTGGGCCGGGTGAACTCGGGTGGGGGCGTCTTGGGTCGTCTGGCCTATCTCGTACTCCCCCTCTCCGCGTTTTTAAACAACACCCCGATCGTGGCCATGCTGATCCCCATTGTGTTGGATTGGTGTCGTCGCAACCAGACCCCTCCCTCCAAGGTGTTGATCCCCCTCTCCTACATGGCCATTCTGGGGGGCACCTGTACCCTGATCGGCACTAGCACCAATCTGGTGATCAATGGCCTGATGTTGGAACGGTCGGTGGCGGAGAATCTGAGTCCGGCCTTTCGAGAGGGATTGGCGGGAATGCATCTGTTTGAGATCTCTCGGATTGGGATCCCTTATGCGGTATTGGGGTTGATCTATCTCTTCTGCCTAGGGGATCGGTTGCTCCCAGAACGGAAGGAGTTGCTGGAGCAGTTGGGGGAGTCCCGCCGGGAATATCTGGTGGAGATGTTGGTTAAGCCAAGTTGTCGGTTGATCGGTCAGACGGTGCAGGGGGCAGGGCTACGTCATCTGCCAGGGTTGTTTCTGATCGAGATCGATCGCAACGGTCAGCTGATCGGTCCTGTGGGGCCGGACGATGTGATCGAGGTGGATGATCGGCTGGTGTTTACGGGGGTGGTCAACAGCATTGTGGAGCTGGAGAAGATCAGTGGCCTGGTGCCGGCAGCAGATCCCACCTATGAGATCAGTCCAGAGAAACAACAACGACGACGGCTCTGTGAGGCCGTGATCTCGACGACCTCTCCCCTCAATGGCAAGACGGTGCGGCAGGCCAACTTCCGGCGGGCCTATGGGGCTGCGGTGGTGGCGGTGCATCGGAACGGAGCACGGGTGACCAATAAGGTGGGGGATATCGAGTTGAAGCCCGGAGATACTCTGCTACTGCAGACTCGGCCCCATTTTCTCCAAACCTATCGCAATGACCCCTCCTTCTACCTGATCAGTGATGTCAAGGAGTGGCGACCGCTACGGCGGGATCGGGCCTGGATCGCAGTGGCGTTGCTGGTGGTTTTGATCGTGATGATGACCACGGGTTGGGTGGAGACGACGATCGCCGCTAGCTCGATCGCATTTTTGATGGTGATGTTTGGCTGTATCTCCATTGGGGAAGCTCGTAAGAGTGTGGAGTGGCAGGTTTTGGTGGCCATTGCCTCTGCCTTTGGGGTGGGAGCCGCTCTGCAAAACTCAGGGGCGGCCTCGGCCATCGCTCAAGCGCTGGTGGATCTGACCTCGATAGGGGGACCGATCGCCGCCTTAGCTGGGGTTTATCTATTGGGATCGGTGATGACGGAGATCATTACCAATAACGCGGCAGCGGTGCTGTTATTTCCTTTCTGTGTGGAGATCGCCCGTTCCTATGAGGTCAGCCCTCGACCGTTTGTAGTGGCCCTGATCCTGGCGGCCTCCGCTAGCTTTATGACCCCGATCGGCTACCAAACCAATATGATGGTCTATGGTCCTGGTGGTTATCGGTTTCGCGATTTCGTCCGGATCGGATTGCCTCTCAATTTGACTTTGGCAGGTGTGGCGATCATCCTGATCCCGATTTTCTGGCCCTTTTAGTCTACGATCCTAACCTTGCCTCCGAGGTCTGATCCCCAGAACATTCTTTAGGACATGACGATCGTTTGACCTGAGGCTACGCCTGATCCGGGTGTCTCAGTCGGAGTGGCAACTGCAATCTATACAAAGGCAGGCTGATCCGCTGTGGTTAAACCGAGGTCTCTAGAGCGATCGACGTACCACTAGAAATAAGACAAACTCCAGGAATCTTAGTTTCTCCTTGAGGCTAACTCTTCGGAAGTCGAACGTGTTTTGTGTGAAGTGAAACTCCGCCTCCGCTTGAAAGACCTCAGACCAGGATCGACCCCAAACGGATTGGGAGAAGAGTTCATTGCTTTCAGCGAAGTTGGATCTGATTTGTTGTGCTTTTTGAGCATCGAGCCCCTGAAATTTATCAAGGTGCCACCCTCTCTGCATAGCATACTGCGTCGTTACATGAATCATATCCTTGTTCTGCTTAGGGAGACCAAGGTTGGAAAGTATTCTTGAGATCTTGGTTTTAGACAAGAGAGTGTTTGTCCATAGGATAGCTTCAATGGTTTTGGCCCCAGGATTCTCATTGGAGGGTTGGGGTAAAGTCATAGAGTTCATCTGACCCATGTCGGTGCAGATACCCAGGCTCTGCAGAAAGTCAAGATGTACACCAAACTTCTTAACTGACTGATTAAAGGGTCTGAATATAACTTCCAGCTCAGGATTAGTCTTAGCTTTTTCAATCAGGAGCCTATAGTAAACACAGTAGTTGTATTTGACTTGATTTAAACTCTTTTTGTAAAATCGATCGAATCTCTTACTGTAACCCAGCTGCTTCACAAACTGAGTATATTCAGAGTTTATACAGGAGTCCTGGGGTCTGATGTAAAAGAATAAAACCAGCTTATAGCCAAGCTTCTTGAAGAAATGGATCAGGCGATTGAGCCTATCCTCGCTTTCCAAAATCGCTGGATCCTCAAAATCTTCAGATGAGATCAGGATGGATTTCCCCTGGTGATGAGATAGTTCCTCTTGGAGATCCTCGAATGTGCCATTTTGAGGGTTGAAGCGTCTGTCTTGTCTGAGCTGCCAAGCTAGATTATGGTGAGGCACTGTATAATGGTGAGTGGCCGTGAGGGGAATATGTACTCCTTGGGAGGCAAAGAAACGGACGTTGCAGAGGATAAAGTTTTGCAGGAACGAGGAAGCTGTCTTGTGGGCTCCCATATGGATGTAGCAAATCGACGATGTCATTCAGATCTACCTGATGTCTATTTTCTAGAAGGGAGTACTCATATCCTATGGGAATGCTACCCCGAGAAACCATCAATAACAAGTCAGACCCATTTCCTCCTCAAGATCAGATCTCGCAATCAAGAGTTGGATAACCTCCAAACTGTAACCTGAAGTACTTCCCAAGAGCGGCCTGACTCAGAGTCCAAGCTACAAACCCAACGATAAGTAGATCAGCAAAAACGTTTATACAGGCTATATAGTGCATGTCAAAGCAATTTTGCCGATCTACTTAGTCTTGCTCCTCAACTACGGCAAGTGATCTGGGCCACGGTTTTCGGTATGGTATCTCTGATGAAGATCCCGTCCTCAGGAGACTCACCCATGTCCCCGGAACCGATCACTGTAGAGCACTTACAGGCCCGTGCCGATCGGGCCGGTGTCCAGCTGGATCCAGAGCAGCTGAGTGATCTGGCTCAGTTGATGGAGATCTCTCTGGCCCCATTGCGCCATCTTGATCCGCAACGATTGCAGTCCCTAGAGCCCTTGGTAATCTGTGTGTTGCCTCAGGAGGGAGCGTGACGCTATCCCAGGGTGAGGAGCTGGCCTATCTGACGATCGCGGAGGCGGGGGCTCGATTTCGGACCGGGGAACTGTCTCCTGTGGCGTTGACCCAGAATCTTCTGGAGCGGATCGAACGCACCCAACCCGTCCTGCGAGCCTTCATTACCCTCACCGCCGATCTGGCCCTGCAACAGGCACAAGTGGCCACCCAACAGATCGCCCAGGGAGACCCTCGTCCGCTGCTAGGGATCCCCCTCGCCTACAAGGATATCTACATGACCGCCGGGATCCGGACCACAGGTGGATCGGCCCTTTATGAACAGTGGGTGCCTACGACGACGGCGACCCCCGTGGCCAAGCTCCAGCAGGCAGGGGCGATCCTGATGGGCAAGCTCTCCACCCACGAGTTCGCTCTGGGTTTATCCACGGAAGATCACCCCTTTCCCCCCGCCCGTAACCCCTGGAATCCGGAGCATATCCCTGGGGGATCCTCGAGTGGTTCTGGGGTCAGTGCGGCTGCAGGGCTGGTTTTGGGGGCGCTGGGATCCGATACGGGGGGCTCGATCCGACATCCCGCCGCCGTCTGTGGCATCGCTGGGATCAAGCCCACCTATGGACGCTGTAGTCGCTATGGCGTTCTGCCCCTAGCCTGGAGTCTGGATCATACCGGGCCGATGGCTCGCACCTGTCCGGATCTGGCCCTCTTGTTGACCGCAATGTCAGGGTATGACCCCCAGGATCCGGGCTCCGCTCAGCGACCTGCGGAGGACTTCTCCCTGGGTCTGGATCAGGGGATCCGAGGGTTACGGATCGGGGTGTTGCGATCCTGGTATGAGACGGCGGATGCACCCGTGATCACGGCGGTGGATCAGGCGGCTCAAGTGTTGCAATCTCTGGGGGCTGAGGTGAGGGAGGTGGAGATCCCCCACCTGGAGTTGAGTGCCTGTCTCTGGGGCCTGCTGTTAGCGGAGGCCTATGCCTATCATGCTGATCCGCTCTCCACGAGGCCAGAATGCTACCCAGCCTGGTTACGCAACCGTTTTCTCCTGGGCAAGTTGTTCTCAGCGGAGGAGTACCTGATGGCCCAGCGGGCGCGTCGTCTACTGATCGAGGAGACCCAAGCGGTGATGCACCAGGTGGATGTGTTGCTCTCCCCCACTCGGGGCGGGACAGCGATGACCTTTGATCAAGCCTATCAGGACTACTTTGCCCAGGTTTCCTACACGGGGTTCTACAATATGACAGGCTTTCCGGCCCTCTCAATCCTCTGTGGATTTGATCAGGGCCTACCCATCGGCCTGCAACTAGGGGGACGTCCCTTTGAGGAGGCCACCCTATTGCGAGTCGGTCATACCTATGAGCAGGTAGCTGGTTGGATCCAGCACCATCCAACCGTTTGAAACAGCTGGATCAGTCGATCCGGCAGGGGGATCCTGCAAACAGGACGCGGATCTCGATCGGTCGGATTGATCCAGATGAGGGTTGTCCCGAAAAAAGAACCGATCTGAATCGAAGGAGACGCTAATCCTTCTTGTTAAGACTCTCCTAGCCGAAACTGTTCTGATGAAATCCAAGTGGTTCCAGGGTCTCTGTCGATCCTGAGAGAATTTCGGGAAAGGGAAGCTGATCGGGGAGGGGTTACAGTAGGATGAGGCCAGAATTGGGTGTTGAGAGGGATAGTACCATGGTCCAGATCCGGTCCCAGTCCTCGCGGATGCTGAGGGGAATTCAGATCAGTGTGCTGCTGATGGCTGCCAGCCTCTATTCCGCACCGAACGCCTCAGGTCAGGCACCCACCGCCACCTCTACCCCCGAGGTCCCTGCTGCGGTCTCCGCTGTCCAGGAATCGGCTCCCGCCGCTCCCCAGGAACCGGCCCCACCCCTGCCTCGGGATCTCAGCCCGTTGGAGCAGGGAGCTGTCTCTCCTCCGGCCCCAGCCTCGGCACCTCTCTCGGCCCCGGCCCCTCTGTCCACGCCTCGCGCCGATGTGTCTCTCTCCCGCCAACAGGGGCTCTACATCCTTGGCCCAGGGGATGTGGTGCAAGTGGACATCTTCAACGTGCCTGAGTTTAGCGGAGCTCAACAGATCCTGTTGGATGGTACGGTCTCCCTCCCCCTAGCTGGGACCGTGATCCTGGATGGACTGACCTTACAGCAGGCAGCGGATGAGATCGGCTTCCGTTTATCCGCGTTTCTGGAGAGACCGATCGTTAACGTTAGCCTCAACAGTGCCCGTCCCCTAGATATCGCCGTTGTGGGAGAGGTGAGACGACCAGGCTCCTATACAGCCTCAGCAGGAGAGGTCCCCACAGTGACGGAGCTGATCCAACAGGCGGGCGGCATCACCCAAACTGCGGATATCCGTCGGATCCAGGTGCGTCGTGTCGGTGTCAACGGCAATGAGCAGAACTTTACCATCGACCTATGGGCCCTCTTGCAGGCGGGCGATCCCAGGCGTGATCTGGGATTGTTGGATGGGGATTCCATCTACGTGCCCACAGCCTCGGCCATTGCCCCAGAGGAGGCCAGCGACCTGGCAGCAGCCAACTTCTCACCCGATCAGATCACGGTCAATATCATTGGGGAGGTGGAGCGATCTGGGACGGTCAGCCTACCCACCAATGCCTCCCTCAACCAGGCGCTCCTGGCGGCAGGTGGGTTCACCCCCAGGGCTGATACCTACTCAGTTGATCTGATCCGCGTCAACCCCAACGGCTCCGTCACCAAACGAGAGATCCCGGTGAATCTAGCTCAGGGGCTGAACGAGCAAACCAACCCGACCTTGTTGAACTCTGATGTGATCACGGTTCGCAAGACCGGGATAGCTCAGGTAGCAGAGAGTATCGGTGTGATCACTCAACCCTTGATCGGAATTCGGACCTTGGTCAATCTGGTAGAAGACGGGTTCTGAGGTGGGGAACCATGCTTTGACCCAAAACCGATCTGGAGCAGCTGGCGAGGATCACCCGTCTGGAGATCACCATGAATGCCTCGTATCTCAGGTTGATTCTGTTATTGACACTGATAGGAGGTTTTGCGGTTCTACTGATCTGGTTGATCCAGTCCTTTATTGAGCTGTATGCCCAGGTGAGCCAGTACCCCCTGTTGGGCGGGCTGATGATCGCGGTTTTGGTGGTGATCCTGTTGGTGTTTCTAGGGGCCTCGATCTACTACCTGTTTCTGTTTCGCCAGCCTGCCGAGTCCAGTGCAGCGCCCCCTCCTCCTCCAGCCCGTCCTCCTTTGCCTGAGTCGGCTGAGGACAAGATCGCTGTGACGGAACAGAACCTGGCCCAACTGGAGGATCAGGTACATCAGATCCAGGATCAGGTGGCTCGACAGGCTCTAGCCCAGCGACGGGCGGCAGTGGCCAAGGCCTTGGCGGAGCCTCGGCTGCGGGTAGTGGTGTTTGGGACCGGATCGGCGGGTAAGACCTCTTTGGTGAATGCCCTGATCGGTCAGCAGGCGGGGGAGGTGGGGGTGAATCTGGGTACCACGGCGGCCTCGGCCTTATATCGCTGGCAGTTGCCGGGGATCCCGGAGCCGGTGGATATTCTCGATACCCCAGGGATCCTGGAGATCGGGGCGGCGGGGGCGGAGCGGGAGCGGGAGGCTCAAACCCAGGCCAAGGGGGCGGATCTGGTGGTGGTGGTGACGGATGGGGATCTGCGGCAATCGGAGTATGCGCCTTTGATGGATCTGATCGGGTTGGGTAAGCGATCGCTGTTGGTGTTGAACAAGGCGGATCGGTATACGGAGTCGGAGCAGGCGGTGTTATTGGCTCGGCTGCGAGAGCGGGTGGAGGGCAGGATCGGGTTTGAGGATGTGTTGTTGGCGGCGGCAAACCCAGCCCCAATCCAGAGTGGTGGATCCCCCTTGGCCCCTCCACCTCAGATCCAGGCGGTGCGAGATCGGATCCAGGCGGTGCTGTACGGAGAAGGGCGTTCCCTCGCGGTGGATAATGCTCTGTTGCAATCCCAGCAGTTGGGGGAAGAGGCGCGGCAGATCATCGCCAAGCAGTTGCAGCAGCAGGCGGAACGGATCGTGGAGCGGTTTCAATGGATCGTGACCGGGGTGGTATTTGCCAATCCGATCCCAGCAGTGGATCTGTTGTCGATCGCGGCCATCAATGCCCAGATGGTGGTGGAGATCGGGGCGGTGTATGGCTGCAAGATGAATTTGAAGCAGGGGCGGGAGCTGGCCTATTCCCTGGCCAAGACCCTGGCTAGTCTGGGGTTGGTGGAAGGAGCGATCCAGTTGACCACAGGGATCGTGACGGCGATCGCGGAGGTGACGGTGGTGGGCTATCTGGTGACGGCGCCGATCCAGGCGGCTAGTGCAGGCTATCTGACCCGGATCGCCGGACGCAGCTTTATTGAATACTTTCAAAAGAATCAAAGTTGGGGAGAGACGGGGATCAGGGGGGTGGTACAGGAACAGGTGGAGAAGACCCAAGCCTCGGGCTGGCTGCGACCGTTTGTGCAGGAGGCGATGCAGAAAGTGTTTACCCCGGCTTTATTGAAACAGAATGCTATGCAACAGAAATCCCCAAGCTCCCAGGCGCCCTCTGAACAAAATAGAACGAAGGGATCGGGTCCCGAGGGATAGATCTAAGCCCCGATCAAGATCGTGTAGGCTGGAATATGGCCCTCTGCTCAGTCAGTTCTGCCATGATCGGATCGAATGGGAGCTTTGCTGTGGATCAATCGACGATGTCCCCCCTTCGGGATCGAGCTCGTCAGGAGCGTCCCCCCAAACCGGCCTGGCTACGGGTCAAAGCGCCCCAAGGAGAACGGGTCGGATCCGTCCAGGATCTGTTGCGGGATCTGGACCTCAATACCGTTTGTGAGGAGGCTGCCTGTCCCAATCTGGGGGAGTGTTTCACCAACGGTACAGCCACTTTCCTGATCATGGGTCCCGCCTGTACTCGGGCCTGTCCCTACTGTGACATCGATTTCAATAAGAAAACCCAGCCCCTTGATCCCACAGAACCCCAACGGGTGGCGGAGGCGATCCGGCGGTTGGGCCTGCGTCATGCGGTGATCACCTCGGTGAATCGGGACGATCTACCCGATGGGGGGGCGCAGCAGTTTGTGGCCTGTATTGAGGCGGTGGCTGAGGTGATGCCTGAGACCACGGTGGAGGTATTGATCCCAGATCTGTGTGGCAACTGGCAGGCCTTAGAACAGATCGTGGCTGCTGCCCCGACGGTGCTCAATCACAACACCGAGACGGTGCCTCGGCTCTATCGACGGGTGCGTCCCCAAGGCGACTATCAACGGACCCTGGAGTTGCTGCGGCGAGTTCGACAGCTGCAACCTCAGATGTACACTAAATCGGGGCTCATGGTGGGTCTGGGGGAAACCCATGAGGAGGTGGTGCAGGTGATGGGGGATCTACGCCAGGTGGATTGCGATATCCTCACCATCGGTCAGTATCTACAACCAACGCCTTTGCATCTGGGTATCGATCGATATGTCACCCCGGAAGAATTCGATCGGTGGCGTCAGGTCGGGGAGGAGATGGGATTTGCTCAAGTGGTCTCCTCTCCCCTCACCCGCAGTTCCTATCATGCAGAGGCGGTTCAGGATCTGATGCGCAACCATCCCCGTGGCTGATCTGAGAGTGAGGAGGAACCTGTCATGTCAAACTTATCCAGTCAACTGCAGACGCTCTTAGAGACAGCCATCACCACCACCTTCGATCGGTTCCGAGCTGATCATCTGGATGATCCTCTGTATGGGTTTGCCCTGAGTATCCTCTCCTCATCCGCCCAGATCCAGGCGGTCTTTGGGACCGAGGAAAGATTGTCCAATTACACCAAGCGCTACTGTCTCAACCGAGATCAAACGCTTACCCCTGAGCTTTTGGTTGTCAAACGAGCGGAGCTGCGGTGGTCTAGTTTAGATCAAGGATGGTTTATCTACGATCTAACAGAAACCGATCTTGATCAAGCCCTAGCCCAGGTTCCCAACCCTGAGGCGATCGAAGCGGTCTGTGTCGAGGCGCTGCGAGCTTTGGATCAAAAAGGTCTATTTGGCCAAGGAGAATCCCGCCATGAGATCGCCATTGGTGTAACCCAAGATCAAGATCCCCAGCGATTTCTCCAACAAGCAAGACAGCTGAATCCCGATCCAGTTGTTCAACAATTGTCTTCATGAGTTGTAGCCATGGCCTGTTGGATCTGAGTCATCAGCTCTTGCAAATAATCCTGTTCAGCTAGGGCACCCCCGATCATGAACTGATCAGATTGAGCCAGGGCGAGGGCCTGTTGAGCTTTATCCAGGGCGGCTTGGGGATCCCCTTCAGCCAACAATACAGCAGCCTCGGCTCGGAGTAGAGATGAAGCATCCAAAAAGGGGGTCTCGGGGATCTGATCTAACCACTGTCGGGCTTGTTCAGGCCGCTGACGGATCTGGGCTTCAAAGTAAGCTCCCTCCAGGAGCAGTGAGCCGCGAAAGATCTCAGGATAGTGGGCACTCATCTCCAAAGCCTGATCCAGATAGGCTCCAGCCTGATCCTGATCTCCTCGATCCAGAGCTACATAATAGGCCATCAGCAAACCTGAGATGTGATCCATAGAGTTCTCAGGGATGCCTAGCACCTGCTCGATCAGTTGAGGATCGACATCTCGGGGTCGGATCCCCTGTCGAAGACTGGCACTGTAACCATAGAAAGCTGTGAATCTTTGGCCATGGCGATTGTTTTGGATGATATCTAAGATCCGACGTCCATCGGTGTGCATATAGCCCGATTTCAGAGGAATGGTGTTGAAAATGGCCATATGCAGATTGATCCCCGAGAACAGAGTCACGAACCAGGCCAAGTGATAGGTCTGGATCAAGTCCTGGAAGATCAAGGGAATACAACCCACGCAGAATAGCAGGAAGGAAGCTATAGGTCCCCCCGAGATCATCAAGAGGATTTGGCGGTTCAGATTCGCTAAAGAGCGCGGTACGGTTGCGGCGAACCCTCCCGCGATCAGACGACGAGAGCGGCGGAGTTTGTAACCCTGACCCGTGCGAAAGAGCACAAATCGACCAATGGCAAAGATTCTTAGATCGGAGCCTTGGATCTGGGCAAACAGGGCATGACCAAGCTCATGAATAAACACACAGAAATAAGAGAACAGGAATAAGAAGATCAATAAAGCCAAAGGATGGACAGGGACTCCCGTGGAGAAATCAGGTTTCGGGATCACCAGGAACCACAGGAAAAAGACGAGGATAGAGGATGAATTGATCAGGATTTGTCCCCAGGGCTGCTGATCGGGTGGGGCATCATGGACATCATCTCTTTGTTGAACTTGGGGCATGGGCTGTCGGATCACAGACTGCAAACCCAAGGCTGTGATCAGGCCGTAAAGCGTGCCCCAGATCAGAGCTCCGATCACGACAACTACGTCTAGCCGTCCCCCTTGTAGATAACCCAACAGGCCCAAACCTCCCCCCAGGATCAGGCCCAAGCCACCGGCCCCAGACTCGATGAGGATCCAGCTCCCTACTGGACGAAAGAACTGACGATACACTAGCCACCGCATCCAGCTGATCCCAACTAAATAAAAGATCAAGAGCGAGAGCAGCAAAGGCAATGAGCTGACAAAAGCAAGTGAGATCAGAAGAGGAGCGAAGACAAAAGAGATCAGCCATACCGAGGCAGTTCCCCAGATCCAACTGGAGCGGATTGGTAAGATCTGACGCAGCACTAACAATTGGGCTAACCCTACCCAAAAGCCTTGAGTGAGAAAGACGAATATGGGGATCAGGAGAGGCTCCTTGAGATCGGCGGTTACTGTGTACATCAGGGCTGACAACCCGATGCCCAAACCGTATCCCAGGGTATTGGCCAGGATCCATTGCATCCAGAACTTAAGACTTAAGTGAGGCCGGGTCTCAGGGGAGATCTCAGTCATGGATAGTTTCCTTATCCTTGAGAGGTTATCGATACACCCTACCCAGGATCCCTGCTCTAAGCTGCTTGTGGAACAGGCAGGATCGGGGCATTGGCCTCAAACCGTTGACCGGATCGGAGACAGAATGCCGGTTGTAAGAGTCGATCGGTGATTACCTGGGTGCCTTCATTATCCTGCAAACGCCACCGACCGCGTAGATCCCTTAGTACTGAAACATCGGCCTCTGAACCCGGTTTGAGAGTCCCGATCTGATCTTGCAGTCCCACCATGGCCGCCGCGTTCGACGTCGCCATCCGGATCACTTGCTCTAGGCTCAAGTCACAGGCCATCAGCCCATTCATGGCATGGATCAGACTAAAGTTGGTTTGGCCCGCAAAGGGATGCATCTCCTCATCGGGGTGATCAAGAGGCGTACCTGGCTCTGCAGGGATCTGGGTATTGTAGCCATGCATATCCGCGCCCAAGGTATGGGGCAGGATCCCCGCCTCCAGAACTTGACGAGCCATTTGAAAGCTGAAGTGAGATCCATGACCGACATCGATCCGGATCCCTTGTTGTAAAGCCTCTTGAATGACGGGATGCACCTCTCCCTGCTGGTTAACAAAGCCACCGGGATGACGAGTAAAAGGATGGGCCAGGATATCTCCGGCCTCCAATAGATCCACCGCTTGGGGCAGGATCTGATCGATCTCCACCGATACAGAGGGCACCTCAGGTAAGGCCCATAATTGGCCCAGATGCACATACAGGGGTAAACCTGCCTGCTTTGAGATCTGCTTGGCTTGTTGAAGTACCTCGATCCCCCACCGCGAGACCCCACCGATCTCCGCATGGGCTTTGATGCCTTTGATCAGATCAGAGTTGGCCTGAGCTACTCGTTCCGTGGCCCCCACATCGATCCCGTTCGGTCCATAGAGCTGGGGATAGTAATGTCCCTCCAGTCCCCCCACCACATAGGTGGAGAGGAAGGCTATCACCCGTGTTGTCGCTGGTGTGGCAATGTAATGTCGGAAGACGGGGAAGGTCATACAGCTGGCTCCGCCCTGAT
>CAYSEO010000064.1:0-16766 GCA_964429885.1 uncultured bacterium | reverse complement strand
AAACATTTATACAGTCTATATAGTGCGTGTCAAAGCAATTTTGCCGATCTACTTAGTTCCGGTTGATGCAGCAGATGTGGCCAAGGCCCTTCTCAGATTTAGATCGTGAGGATCTCCTCAGTGATGGCATGATGAAATGTCTTTGCTCATGACTCTGTGCGAGATTCTAGAAAAAGCAGGAATCGTCACCTTCGTCGTGAGTGGATTTGGAGAGGACAGATGGCCTGTGGATGTTTGGGTTGATCTGAGTACAGTGCTTGAACAAATCCCACAAGCACTCGGAGACATTTCTAACAATAACTTGCTGAGCTTTGGTCCACTTTTATGATCTCCATGGAAACAATTTGTCCTAAGCTAACCAGTAGTCCATCGTTTCTTCGACATTGGGATCAGCGAGCGTCTTCCTCAGGAGCGAGACTCAATCTCGGAGCAACCGAGGATTCTTGGCTTGATAGAAGAATGATCAACTGTGACAGAGAATGAACCTGCAAATCCATCGTCGATCTACAGGTTCGTTGGGATCTAAGACTGGCAATGAGAGTGGTCTAGATCTTAGCTTCCTCTTTGATCATCTTCTCCCAACCCAGACCCGCCAATTTGGTATTGCGTCGGATCGGGCGGGTAGCCAGTTCCAGCACATCCTTGGTGTTGGTGAAGCCATGGATCATGGCAAAGGTGAACTCCACAGACCATTTGGTGGTCACCCCTCGGGCCTCCAAGGGATTAGCATGGGCCATACCCGTGATCACCAGATCCGGTTGACCTGACTGGATCCGTTGCACCTGGTTGTAGTTATCGGGCTTCTCCACGATCCGAGGCTTGGGCACCCCCATCTCCTCACAGGTTTGCTCCAGTAGAGCTAGCTCCGAGGCTTGATACCGTTTGTCCATGTAGGGGATACCGATCTCCTGTACCGTCGCCCCACACCGGATCAGGAAGCGAGCCATGGAGATCTCCAGCAGGTTGTCCCCCATAAAGAAGACGCTCTTGCCCTTGATCATGCCCACATACTCCTGCACCTGGGGATGATTCCAGATCTCTGCCTCCCGCTCATCCAAACCTTGCGGCTCAATCCCAAGGGATTTACAGATCGCCTCGATCCAGGCGCGGGTACCGTCAGGACCAATGGGGAAGGGGGCGTTGATCAGCTGGCACTTCTTGCGTCGCACTAGGGCGGTGGCGGTGCGGCTCAGGAAGGGATTCACCCCCACCACAAAGGTGCCTGGCTCCAAGACGGGCAGCTCACCATAGCGGCGAGAGGGGAGCCAACCGGAGACCTTGATCCCCTGTTTCTTCAACTCTAGAGTCAGCTGAGACACCACCGGATCCGTGACAGAACCAAAGATCACCAAAGGAGGATGATCCTTGAAACCGGTATCCGCCTCCGCAGACTCCTTCTGTTTGCCGAAGTTGAACAGGGTGGACAGACCGCCCCGCTCCTGCTTCTCCTCCCCAGGCAATTTCTCCGGACAGCGCTGCACCATGGAGGCCAACACGGTATCCTCACCCTGGGTAAAGGCGTAATCCAGGCCATTGGCACGGGCCACCACGATCGGGGTGCCGATCTCCGCCTCCAACTTAGGGGCGATCCCCTCCAGATCCATCTTGATGATCTCGGTGGTGCAGGTGCCGATCCAGACGATGACGCTGGGGTTGCGATCTCGCTTGATCTGGAGGCAGAGACGTTTCAGCTCCTCATAGTCGTTCAACTGAGCGCTGATATCTCCCTCCTCCAATTCCGCCATAGCGTAACGGGGTTCCGCGAAGATCATCACCCCCATAGCGTTCTGGAGAAAGTAGCCACAGGTCTTGGTGCCGATCACCAGGAAGAAGCTGTCCTCGATCTTCTGATATAGCCAGGCCACACAGCTGATGGGACAGAAGGTATGGTAGTTGCCCGTCTCGCAATCGAAGGACAGGGGACTGGGTGCAGTTGCAGTCATAGCTCTCAAGGAATGACGGTGGTAAATACGATCAGGATCCGAGGGGTTTGATCCGTTGTCTGGAGCTGATCCTCACCTGACTGGATCCTATAGGGTTGATCTAGACCTAGACCAGAGCTGGGGTGCGCTCCGTCTGATAGTTGCTGTAGTAGTCCGACAACAGGGTGAATAGCTCCCGATCCTGAGCATCGCTGGGCACGATCCCTTCCGGTTGAGACAACAGCTGATCGGCGATGTTGAGGTAGTACTGACAGACGGGCTGTAGATCCGGATCCCGCTCTGCCATCTCGAAAAGCGTCTTACCCTTGACTCGCGACACTCGAATATCCTCGATCAGGGGCAGCACCTCCAGCACTGGCATGGGCACAGCGGAGACATACTTGTCGATCAGATCCCGCTTTGAGGTCCGGTTGCCGATCAATCCAGCTAGACGCAGCTTCCGAGTCCGGGCCTTCTCTCGCACGGAGGCAGCGATCCGATTGGCCGCAAACAGAGCATCAAAGCCATTGTCCGTGACGATCAGACAGTAGTCCGCATAGTTGAGGGGAGCGGAGAAGCCGCCACACACCACATCCCCCAACACATCGAACAGGATCACGTCATACTCATCAAAGGCATTCAATTCCTTCAGCAGCTTGACGGTCTCTCCCACCACGTAGCCACCGCAGCCTGCCCCTGCCGGAGGTCCACCCGCCTCCACACAGTCCACGCCCCCGTAGCCGGGATGGATCACATCCTCAGGCCAGACATCCTCGTAGTGATAGTCCTTAGCCCCCAGGGTGTCGATGATGGTGGGGATCAGGTATCCCGTCAGGGTGAAGGTGCTGTCATGCTTCGGATCACAGCCGATTTGCAAAACCTTCATGCCTCGTCGCGCCAGGGCCACCGAGATGTTGCAGCTGGTGGTGGATTTGCCGATGCCGCCTTTGCCGTATACCGCGAGTCTCACAAGCTTTTCTCCTTGCTAGATCCCCTGAGTCGGATCCCGATCCGAGGTCTCAGAGCGCTGCTTTTGTTATCTGCTTTGCATTATGGGAGATTCAATCTCCAACTGAAAGGATTGAGTTATGTTAACGGATATCTCAGTCAGTGTCTGGAATCATCCGAGTTGACCTGAGGGATCAGAGGCTTTGAGATCCCCCCTCAAGGACGCAGAAGCGAGTTGGTTATCTTTTTCTATCCGAGATGACTCTAAAGTCGATCAAAACAAAAACTTGATTTGACGCAAGCCCTGGGGATCCACCGTGATGGAGCGGATGAACTCTCGGAAGTAGGCACGGCGCTCAGATTCGGTCAGATCCTGCCAGAAGGGGGAGATGGATAGGGGTTGGGCGATCTGGGGCAGGTTGTCGGGGGGAAGTTGATCCAGACGTTGCAGCAGCCGGGTGTTCTCAGCCCGCAGTTGGTAGCGGCGTTGCTGTAGGGACAGGGGATCCAGCATTCCCTGAGCTTCCAGATCCCCTAGTTGTTTAAGAATTGTCTCGTTTTGATGAAGCTGAGCTTCAAGATCCGCTCGGGCTTGCTGCAAGGGGGCGGGATCAAAGCCCTGAGACCGTTGGGGCAATTCCTCACAGATCCGCTGGATCACCTGCTGTAGCAAGGTTTCGTAGATCAAACTGTAATGACACTGAGGACAGCGCAGGTAGAGATACCGTTTGGCGCGGCGTTTGCCGGTCACCTGCAGGATCCGTAGGGAGGATTCGCACTGATCACAGGAGACCAAACCAGCGAGGGAGCGAGGAGCACTGGCGGAGCGACGGGGCAGCTGACGATTGCGACGTAACCACCGATCGATCTGGGCAGCTTCCTGGCGGGAGAGAATGGGAGAGTGAGTGTTGCGCAGGATCGTGCCATCGGTAAAGGCTAGATCCCCTCGGTAAGCGGGATGGGTGAGCCAACGGCGCCCGGTGGAGACGGAGATCTGTTTGCCGTGTTGGTGTTGCAGATGGCGGACGGAGGAGCGTAGGGAACCGTAGAGCAGAAAGTGATCGAAGAAGTCCTTGACGATGGCCGCCTGTCTTCGATCCAGAACATAATGATCTCGCTCTCGTTTGTATCCATAGGGTGGGGATCCAGGTGGAGGCTTGGACTCTAACCGACCCTGAACATGACGTTGGAGAGCACGACGACGCTGTAGGGCTGTGGGCAGATCCCCCATGCGGTCGATCCAGATCTGAGAGCTCTCCGGGATCCGTTGCCCCTGATCATCCACCAATTGCACGGTGATTCCCTGAGATCCCAGATCCAGTAACAGGGAGCGGATCTCCTCCAGGCTGTCTCCCAGATCCTCTAATCGTCTGAGCAGGAGTTGATTGGGATCTCCTGTTTGGAGTTGTTCCAAAAGTAGGGAGCGATAGTCCCGGCTGCCCCAATCGGTATGGACGAGCTCAGCTCCTGCTTGGAGCAACAGATCTACCTCTTTGGGATCGGGAGGTCCGAGGCGATCGGGGATAAAGAGGTAACCGATGATCTGGGAGGGCTCGATCATGTGCAGGGCTTAACAGCAACAACGGGGTCAGATCCTGATACAGCCTCTGATCGATCTGGGCTCCAGTCTCAATCAACCGTCTCACCTCAGCTTCATCTCTGGTTTGGATCGCTCGCGGCCAGGACATGTCGTGATCCAGAGATCAACATCGCTTTCCAGAATGCCATATCCCTAGAACGATTGCTGATCCCAAGCGATTTGTCCCTCAGCAGACCTGGACGAGGTCCAGGCACAGGTACTGGACTAGGAGCAAGGTTAGAGAAATCAAGTGGCTTGGTGATCTAATACACAAAAGTCATAGGTTAATTATATAGACTGGCACTGCAAAGGACTTGACCTGGAGGATCTGGGAAGGGTATGATACCTGGGCTGGCTTTAAGAAAGGGCTTTAAGAAAGGGCTTTGAGATCTGGTTTCGGAATATCCCTCTACTTTGTACAAAACTAGTTGGTAAGTAAACATGACAGATCAGACAGTATCCATGGCCATAGAATGGCAGGAGATCTCGAAAGAAAACTATCGCATTTACTGGTCCGGCTCACACCGAGAAGGAGATTTCGTGCAGGTGTATGCGCCGGAGTCCTTAGCTGCCAACACGAAACCCAAAGTTATTGTTTATCTACATGGCTTTGCCCTTTGTTTGCCACAGTTTTATGCACAGCATCTGGAAGCACTGGTCGCCCAGGGCTATTTTGTTGTTTTTCCCGATTTCCAGCGTAGTACCTATCCCAATCCTGATGAACCGGAGGAAATGGATGAATCCCACTTGATCAATTGGTTTTCTCTGGTTGTTTCGGTGGCGCTGACTATCCTTAACCCTTTCAAAAGCAACGAGTCTTTGGAGTCTCCAGGCCCCTGTCGTGGTAGGAAGCTTGAGAACCCGAATTTGGCAAAGCTATTTCGCGTTTCTCTATCCTTGACTGTGATCTTTGGCATTGTCAACTTGATCGTTTCTGTCTTCAATCGAACCTTCGGGAAAAACTTAAACCAATTGCTGTCCACAATAGGGTTAAGCCTGCTGCATCGTCCTAAAGAATGGGGAGCCGAGGCAGTTGATTTAACAGAAATTGCTCTGCTTCGCTTGGCACAAGATTATCCCTTCCTGCAAAAAGCTGATCCGGAAGTGGTGGTATTTGGACACTCATTGGGTGGATTACTGGCTCTGAGCTGGCAATCGTTTTTGGAATCAAGTCAAGAAAAACTGCAACCGATACAGATCTTTACCGCTGATCCTGCCCCCTCAACAGAGTTAGGGATCCCTGGGCCGATTATTTGGTTGCTGAAGCTATTCTTCGTCCCCTTTGCCACTGACCCCTTGGAGATCAAAGCAACAGGCAAGAAGTTGACGCTACCGGTGACGATCCTCCACGGTGCCAGCGATCGCATCGTACCGCCCAAAGAGTGGAACGATCCCCCTCTGTTTGGCAGTCAATCTAACTATGACTACATCGCTAGTGCTGAAAAGCAACTGTACTTTTCTCTGTCCGATCCAACGGATCCCTCTCTGGTGGCCTTCCATAATCAGGCGGTAACCAACACCTGTTATTTCAGTGATGAGCTGTTCAAGAATTTCGGTGGCGTCAAAAAGGGTCCCAATGCCTACAATTGTGAGATCATTTGGCCATGGCTCCAGGGTGTTGTTGACAACAATATTCTCCCTCAAGACCTCGCCTCCCAGTTTCCCCCACAAGCAGTGCAAGTCTCCCTGACATTACCGGAGAAAAGTGTAGAGGGCTGGAAGATCTTTCTAGGCGTTTTGCTGGGTTTAGCCGCATTGGCAGGGATCAGTTATTGGATTGTTTCCTCTGGAATGATTTAGGGATGCCCCCCATGTCTCCCCTATAGAGGGATCAGAGCACTGAGCGCTTTATCCCTATTGACTGTGATCCTCTAGGACTTGGCCCTGTCAATCCGTAGCACCTGATAGGGGACCTGAGTTAGCACGATCTCTCCCTGGATCTCTGCAGCTGCAGTTGAGCCGATCGATTCGATCTGGCGGATATCCTCTTTTAACCCCAGGATCAGGGCTGAGCCTCCACTCGGGATATGGGATGGGATCTGGCTGGGATCGGAGAGAAACTCCAGAGATAAGCCAGAGTAAAATACTACACTGGGCTTGGGCATCCCTACCATCAAGATCGGCTCCTGCTCCTGCACGATCTGGGGGAGCTGCTGAGCGATCTGGCGTAGCGGCAACTGTCGCTCCACATCCAAAACCCTCTGAACCAGCAACGTCACGATCAACAATAGACCGATCCCCGCCCCCACATTCACCGCCCACATCCAATCCCAGCGCCGTCCTAACAATAAGCCCGTACCGATCCCTGCCGCCATCAACCACAATCCCCCACCCCACTCCGGCAGATGAGCTGCCACGATCGCCTCCGATAGACCAGGTGCCGACGCATCCGGCCCGATCAATTGAGGCAGCTGCCAACATAACCCCGCCAGGATCACACAAAAACCGATATTGCCCACCCCCGTCAGCCATACCCCCCAGGTGACGGGGCAGGGACCCGGCAGGAGACGGAGCAAGATCTGTCGACTCCAAACCAGGCTGACCAGGATCGCCACGGCTGGCATCAACGGCAACACATAGCTGGGTAACTTGGTCACCGCGACCGAGAAGAACAGAAAGATGCTGGCAAACCAACAGAGGGCCAGGATCCCCAGCTGAGTCTGACGGGGACGAGAGCGCCAGTGATGGATCCGCCAGGGAGATAAACTGGTGATCCCTAAAGGTAAGTAGGCCGAGAAGGGCAATGCTCCCACCGCCACCACCCCGAAATAGAAATACCAGGGGGCCGAGTGTTGATTAACCACCTGAGTAAACCGCTGCAGGTTGTGATAGCCAAAGAACGATCCCACATAATCCATGCCATGGACCCAGGTGATGGCCACAAACCAGGGTAAGGTCAAACTTAAGATCACCAGCGAGCCCCTCAGGATCCGCATCTCCCGCACCACCTGCCAGCCGGGACGTCCCAGGTAGAGCAGAAATCCCCCCAACGTCAACCCTGGCAAAACGATCGCCACCGGACCCTTGGTCAACGTTCCTAAAGCCACCAATGTATAAAAGGCCAGATACCAGCGCTGTTGAGCGATCGGTCGATGGGGTTGAGCATAGCCACAGAAAAACGCCAGTAAGGCAGCCGCTACACAAGCAGTCAACACCATATCGGAGACTCCGGTGCGGCCCCAGACCACCAACAAGGGTGTGATCCCCAGCAATGCCCCTGCTAATCCTGCCGGGATCCAGCGCACCCCCTGCAGTTTCTGGATCCAGATCTGCCGTTCATCCCCCAGGTCTAGAGCCTCGATCCCCCAGTGGTACAGAACGTAGACACACAATCCCATCAGGGCCAGAGCCGCTAGCGCCGAAGGCAGCCGCACCGCCCACTCATTGACCCCGAAGAGGTGATAGGCCACAGCCATCCCCCAATAGATCAACGGCGGCTTATCGAACCGGGTCTCTCCATTGAAATAAGGCGTGATCCAGTCTCCCGTCAGCCACATCTGACGAGCCGCCTCCGCAAACAGGGGCTCTGTCTCATCCACCAAGCCGATGCTGCCCAGTCGCAACAGATATCCCAGTCCCCCGATCAGGATCAGCCCCACCAGGATCACGCCCCCTAGTCTCGGATGGCGCCTCAGCCCCAGAAACCCCTCAGACATGCGATTTGGCTACCGATATGACAACGCGCAAAGCTGTCTGTCACTGTACCCCCCTGCCCTCCGCCTGTTAATTCCCAGATCAGCGCTTTTTGAGCCGCAAAAAACCTCCAGTCACCTGGAGGCTGCCCCTACTAGATCCGTAAATGTCTACGAGGCCCGGTCAGATCCTTAGCTCAGCACCTGGTTCAGGGCCTGCTCACTCCGGTAGCTGGAGGCCCGTTGGCTATAGTCCACCTGGTGGCCAGTGAAACTCACCGCCAGACGATGGAACTCAGGGGAACGCCAGTTGCGCTCGTGGATGGGCTTGGTCTGCTCGCCCCGGAAATAGGCTTGAGTGCCCAGTAGGGCCACAGCTACCCAGGCGGTCAACAGTAAGGCGGCCAAGATCGCGATCTGCATGGTTATCCTCCGTATCGCTTCGTTGCTTTTCTTTACAATCACATTAATTAATGTAACAGATTATTGTCTGTTGTGCATCCTTTCGGTAAGGAGCACTCTGGAGGGTAGATCGGACTGAGGCAAAGGGCAACAGCAGATTGCGCCAGAGGACAGAGAAGGCTTGCGCCAGATCGCTCAGTGCATTTACGGAGGGAGGAGGTGACAATAGTCTTAACGGAAAACACCGAAAACAGTCGATTATCCAGGCAGAGGAGTTAGGATCATGACGATTGGCAGCATCACTCAAGCTATCCAGCAGAGCGGTTTTCTCACCTCCGAGCATGTCTATCGGATCAACAGCCTCTTAATGCAGCGCCAGTACAGCGAGGCCGACCTGCAGGCTCTGGATCAATTGATCGAGGATCTGATCGCTTGCCAAGTGCAGTCCACCTCCCCGGTGGTAAACCTGTTCCTGGCCGAGATATAGACGGCGGGAAAATAGAGTTGACGGGGGGAACCAGACGAAGTTATTCTGGGAGACGTGCTCAAAAAACGTCCCTGCGCCCCCATCGTCTAGAGGCCTAGGACACATCCCTTTCACGGATGCGACAGGGGTTCGAATCCCCTTGGGGGTATACATCAGTACCATAATCAAGATGGCTCTTTGGAGAGAGCCTCGATGGCCATCCGATATCTCCACTGCGATCCACCCATCATGTACCAAGACTGGGCCGAGAAGTCAGACAGCGGACCCACTACAGTCAGCTATGATCATCACTGGATCTGAGCGACCGTCGCCCCTGATCCTCCTTCGTTGGCCTCCGCTGCCGTAAAGCTGGCCACACGGGGATGGGACTTCAGGTATTGATGTACTCCCGATCGCAGCCGACCGGTGCCATGACCATGGATCAACCAGATGGGACCTGAGCCGATCTCCGCGATCGCCCCCTCGATCACCTCCTCCGCCTCAGCCACCGTTTTCCCCCGTAGATCGAAGGTATTCTGACGGGTCCGCATGGCGATCGGGACTGTCGTGGGCTCAGGAGGAGGGATAGGTTTCGCTTTAGGGCGCTGTCGTTTCTTCTCCTGGATCTCGTCTAAAGGGGCCAGCTGATCCAGGGTAGCGGTGAACTTTAAGATGCCGCTACGCAAGACAAATTCATCCCCCGAGATCGAGATGATCTCACCCTTTTGGTCCAGTCCCTTGAGCCGCACTCGATCCCCCACCTCAGGATAGAACTCCGTCTCAACCGGTTCTGGCTTGGGACTATATCGTTTCTCCAGCTGATCCAGTTCCGCAGTGGCTTTCTGGGCAGCTTGAGGGGTTTGCTCTCCCTTTTGTAACCGTCGGATCACTCCAGCCACCTCACCTCGGGCGGAACGAATGGCCTGATCCACCACCTCTGTGCGTTTGCGATCCAGTTCCTCCTCACGGGCCTTTAACCGCTGGCTGCGCTGCTGCATCTCCTGTTGTAAGGTCTCCAATTCACGATGTAGTTTCTCCACCTGTTGAGAGCGAGCTTCCAGATCCGACCGCTGCCGCTCCAACCCCTCGATCACCACATCCACCTGCCGATCCTCTCCCTGTAATAAGGATCGAGCTCGCTCTAGGATCCTATGGGGCAACTGTAATCGTTCCGCGATCGTCAAGGCATTGGATCGTCCGGGAATGCCCCAGAGTAAACGATAGGTGGGGGAGAGGGTGATCTCGTCGAATTCGACGGAGGCATTCTCAAACTCTGGATATTGATATTTCAGTGACTTTAATTCCCCATAGTGGGTGGAGGCCATCGTCAGTAAGGTTCTGTGGGCCAGATGCTGCAATAAAGCTGAAGCCAGGGTTGCTCCTTCATTGGGATCCGTGCCCGCCCCCACCTCATCCAGGAGAACCAGGGCGGGTTGGATGCGATCCGGATCTGGATCTAAGGTATCTAGGATCCGACCGATCCGCCGGATATGCCCCGAGAAGGTGGAGAGACTTTGCTGTAGGGATTGCTCATCGCCGATATCCGCATAGACGGACTCAAACCAGGGCAACTCCACCGGATCCCGTGCTGGTAAAAAGATCCCGGCCTTGGCCATCATCACCATCAGACCCAAGGTTTTGAGAGCTACCGTCTTACCTCCTGTATTGGGGCCTGTGATCAACACCGCCCGGATCTGTGGATCCAATTTGAAATCGATCGGGATCACCTGCTGCTGTTGTTCATGACGGTTCTGCCACAACAACAACGGATGTCGCACCTGCCGCATCGATAACCCTGCCGATCGAAACTGGGGCCGATTGCCCTCCAACCAAAGGCTATAGCGAGCCCGAGCCAGGATCAGATCCAGCTCCACCATCACCTCCTGTAGATGCTCCAGATCCGAGGCCACAGCCCCCACCTGTTCCGAAAGCTGTCTGAGGATCCGCTCCTCTTCCACCTGGATCTGGCGATAGATCTGACGCAGGGTGTTATTCAGATCCACGGTATTAAAGGGTTCTACATATAGAGTAGCCCCACTGGCGGAGCTATCATGGACGATGCCCCGGATCTGATCTTTGTGGGTGGCTTTGACAGGAAGAACAAAACGATTCTCCCGCTGCGTGATCACTGATTCCTGCAGTGCGGAGTTGTGTTGAGAGATCAGACGCTGCAGCTTGTCTTGGATCTGGGAGCGTTGATCCCGGCTGGATTTGCGTAGGGATTGCAGTTTCTCACTGGCGGTCTCTCGCACGGTGCCCTGATCATCCAGACAGCGCCGGATCTCTTGTTCAAGCTCTGGGTAGGTACGGATCGTATCGATCAGATCCTTGAGCACTGGCAGTCCCTCCCCCTCATCGATGATCCGACGCACCCGTCGTGCCGTACTGAGGGTAATGGCGATCAGGTTCAACTCCTCTCCCTGTAATACACCGCCGCGCTCCGCCCGCTCCCACAAGGGCACCAGATCATAGATGCCCTGTAATGACACCCCACCAGCCTGGGTTCGATCCAGTTGTAGAGCCTCCTCCGTCAGATCTAGAGCCCGTTCCGTGGCGTGACGCGGCATCCAGGGGGAGAGCTGCCGACAGGCGATCGCACCGATCTTAGTAGCAGCAAAGGTGGAGAGATGATCGCACAGACGGGACCACTCCAACAGATCCAAGGTTTCGCTCAGGATAGGCTCAATCAAGACAAGATCGATCAGGGCAACTCCTGCTCTACTCTGGCCTATCTGCACCGGGATTCCCACCCCCATCCCCTTGATCTGGGGATCACGCCTGTATTGTCATCAATATGGATTCGCTATGGGTTTTGAAACAGGGATTGTCATCCAATTCTAGTCAATCCATAATAAAGCTATGGCAGAAGCCATCGGTAGCGGAGTGAAAAGCTGCCGAACCCTTTATCCCTTGGAGGTGTTTTATGATCTCACTCAGACCTGCTCAAGAGCGTGGCGTTGCCAATTTCGGTTGGTTGAACAGCCATCACACCTTCTCCTTTGGCCAATATTACGATCCTGATCACATGGGCTTTGCCAGCCTCAGAGTGATCAATGAGGATCGGGTCCAACCAGGCCGAGGATTTGGCACCCATGGCCATCGGGATATGGAGATCATCTCCTATGTATTGGAGGGAGAATTAGAGCATAAGGACAATATCGGCAATGGCTCTGTGATCCGGCCTGGGGATGTGCAACGGATGTCAGCGGGCACGGGGATCCTGCACAGTGAGTACAATCCCTCCTCCGATCATCCCGTCCACTTTCTGCAGATCTGGCTCCTGCCGAGTCGTCAAGGGATCGAGCCCAGTTATGAGCAGAAGAACTTTACCCCTGAGCAGAAGCAGGGTCAGCTGCGATTGGTCGGATCCCAAGACGGACGTGACGGATCGGTGGTGATCCATCAGGATGTGAATCTCTATGCCTCGACTCTGACCACTGGGGATCAACTCTCCCACGAGCTTGCCCCCGATCGATCCGCCTGGTTGCAGGTGACGAAGGGAGCGATCCAGCTCAATGCTCAGATCCTCAAAGCTGGGGATGGTGCTGCCCTCAGTCAAGAGTCGCTCCTGAGGATCCAAGCGAAGGAGGATGCTGAGATGTTGTTGTTCGATATGGCCTAGAGGCTAGTTCAGCTTGCCCGAGATCTGAGCGAACATAAGTCTGTCCCTTGCCTCCAGAGCCGCTGGGGTAGGATGATGGAGACCTGTTACCTAGACTGTAAGGACATGCCCATGCAGAAGTCCGTCACCCGTCATGTCCATGTGTTTGCTGGTGTGGTCTCCCCCGAGAACGAGATCACCCCCAGCGAGGACAAGCTGACCTTAGATATCGATCCGGATAATGAGCTCAACTGGGACGATGAGGCCATTGGTTTGGTCAATGCCAAGTTCGAGCAGCTGGTGGAACAGTACCGGGGTCGGGATCTGACCGAGTACAACCTGCGCCGCATTGGCTCGGATCTGGAGCACTACATCCGATCTCTATTACGGGAGGGTCGGGTTACCTACAACCTGAGGAGCCGTACCCTCAACTACAGCATGGGTTTCCCGCAAGTGCCTCTGGAGAAAGTCAAAGAGCAGCGGTATGTGGCCGAAAGCTGAGCGGGGCGAAACCTGATCCATTCAGGATGACCTATCTTGATCTCTAATGATCCCTTGGCATGTTGTGACTTTGAGGACTCGAACCATGGCTGATGCGGAAGAGAAGAAGGCGGCGAAGGGTAAGCAGGGCAAGCAGGATGATCAGCCTGATAAACCCTTTGCTCAGCTGATCGAGGAGGATCTGATCCCGGCCACTCAGGAGGCGTTCCGGCAGCGCAAGGTGGAGGATCTGGAGCTGACCTTGGATGGCAAAACCCTGATCGGCAAGTTCGCCGGGGGGCAACGTCAGTTTCGGCTGCTCTTTGCAGAGGAGGATCTGAAGGGCAAGAAGTTCTTTAGCTGCTCCAGTAATGGGGCGGCCCCTAGCACGGTGGAGTCCTTCATGATCGATGAGCGGAAACAGGATCTGGACCTGGTGGTCTTCTATATCACCCAGCGGATCTATGCTCAGAAATGGCTATAGGCGGAGTTCCCCTCTGAGGTTAGCGATCCTGTGGCATGATGTTGAGGCAGTTTGGCAGCCATAACACACAGGTGGAGTCCTATGGAGCAGAAAGGGGTGACGGTATGGTTCACCGGCCTGAGTGGAGCAGGTAAGACGACCATCAGTCGAGCCGTGGAGGAGAAACTGCGAGCTCAGAACCTCAAGATCGAGATCCTGGATGGGGATATTGTTCGCACCCATCTGACCAAAGGGTTGGGGTTCAGCCGCGAGGATCGGGATGAGAACATCCGGCGCATCGGTTTCGTCTCCCATCTCCTGACCCGCAATGGGGTGATCGTCCTAGTCTCTGCCATCTCCCCCTACCGATCCACCCGCGAGGAAGTGCGCCAGCGCATTGGCGATTTTGTTGAGGTGTTTGTCAATGCCCCTCTGTCGGTCTGTGAGGAGCGGGATGTCAAGGGTCTCTACAAGCGAGCTCGGGCGGGGGAGATCACTAACTTCACTGGCATCAGCGACCCCTATGAGCCTCCAGAGCAGCCTGAGATCACCTGCAACACCGACGTAGAGGATCTGGAACAGAGTGTGATCAAGGTGATGAATGGATTGAAGGAGCTAGGGTATCTGTAGGCACCGCTGTTCCGTTCGCGTCCGATCTCTAAGCTAGATCTGAGATCTGAATGATCGCCACTGCCCTCTCTGACACCATTGCGGCCATCGCCACCGCCGTTGTTCCAGCCCAGGGTAGCGTGGGCATCGTTCGTCTATCTGGATACCAATCCCTCACAATCGCTCAGCAGATCTTTAAGTCTGCGGGTCAGGCTGCCTGGGAGAGCCACCGTCTTCTGTATGGTTGGATCCAGGATCAACAGGGACATCGACTGGATGAGGCTTTGGCGGTATGGATGAGATCGCCTCGTTCCTACACTCGCGAAGATGTGGTGGAGTTCCATTGTCATGGGGGCATCATGGTGGTGCAGGCCACGTTGCAACAGTGTTTGCATCAGGGAGCGAGGCTAGCGGAGCCCGGCGAGTTCACCCTGAGAGCTTTTCTCAACGGTCGCATCGATCTAACTCAAGCGGAGAGCATTCAAGATCTGGTCTCGGCTTATTCCCCGCAAGCCGCTGATCTGGCTCTGGCCGGATTACAAGGTAAACTGACCCAACCGATCCGCACCCTACGCAGCCAAGGGATCACCCTTCTGGCGGAGATCGAGGCTCGTATTGATTTTGAAGAGGATCTCCCCCCCCTGGATCTGGACCAATGGCGACAGGATCTCAGTCAGATCCGGCAGCAGGTGGATCATCTCCTCGCCACCGCCGATCGAGGTCAACTGTTACGGTCGGGCCTCAAGATCGCCATCGTCGGTCAACCTAATGTGGGTAAGTCCAGCCTGTTGAACGCTTGGAGCGGTCAGGATCGAGCCATTGTTACCGATCTACCAGGGACGACGCGGGACGTGGTGGAGTCTCGCTTGGTGGTGCGAGGCATTCCGGTGCAACTGTTGGATACGGCAGGGATCCGGCAGACCACGGATCAGGTGGAGCGTCTGGGAGTGGAGCGATCCTTCCGATTGGCTCAGGAGGCGGACCTGCTGGTGTTGGTGATGGATGCCCAACAGGGATGGACGGAGGCTGAGGATCAGATCTACGCAGCGATTCGAGTCAAACCCGTGATCGGGGTGATCAATAAGATCGATCTGAATACTGGAGAGCAGGTGATCCCCTCATCGATCCAATCCGAGCTCAAGGCTGTGATCTCCACCATCGCCAGTCAAGGCCAAGGGATCGAGACTCTGGAGTCCGCCGTGGAGGGGATCGCTCAGCAGGGACAGCTCTGGTCCGACCAACCCGAGATCGCGATCAATCAACGGCAGCAAGCGGCTTTGGTAAGGGCGAGGGCCAGCCTCCAACAGGCGGATCACTCTGTCACTCAGGCTCTACCCTTAGATTTCTGGACCATTGATCTACGGGCCGCGATCCAGGCCTTGGGGGAGATCACGGGAGAGGAGGTCACAGAATCCGTGTTGGATCAGATCTTCAGTCAGTTCTGTATTGGGAAATAGGTCTCTGATCTAAACCAGATATTCGTGATAGATCTGACTCATGATCTCCAGACCCAATCGGGTTCTACCATCCCGCTCTTGAGACCTCAGATCTCGAAACACTTCCAGGATCGTGCCCACTGGATAGGGAGAGCGGATCGATTCCTCCCTGCCCATAAACCGATCCACAAAAGTCTCGATCAGGTGTCGGATCTGCCAGACGTCATTTTGAGAGATCTCCATATTGATCACACTAGCCAGCTTCGCTTGCATGGCCGCATAGCTCTGTTGAGAGGTATTGATCGCCACCCGTTGAGCCAGATGATTCAGCAAGATATTGGTGATCGAGCCTCGATTGCGGGTCACGACCTCCTGATGACGACTGGCAAACCGCAATTGCACCTCCTGGACAAATCGATTTCGATCCAAAAACTCGATCCCGGCCTGTTCTGGGCTAACCTCAAACTGTTCCAGCTTACGATACTGACCCAGCACCCATTGATCGTAGAAGGAATCCCCCAGAATCTCCCAATACCCGATGATTGCTGCCTCCGTAGGGCTAACTTTGGTAAGATAGAGAGCCTGAATAACAGAATGGAGATACTCCTGTAGCTCCGGTCTCCGTTGTTCGTCGAGTACAGAGGTCTTCGGGATCCAGGCAGATCCATAGACATCGATCACCTCCTGGGGCAACCGAAACATCATAGTGTCAAAGAAGGAGGAGAGACTGAACAACAGAAACTTATCCACATCCTGCAGTCGCCGCACCAGCTCCTGTTTCTCATGATCTTGATAGTTGGAGACCACCTTGCGGGTATTTTTGAGTTCCTCCTCAGCGGCCCGCAGCTGCCTTCTCAGCTGTTCCAGTTCCTCCTCATTCACAACCCGGATCTGTTGTCCCCCTGAGCTCGATTGAGATCCACTGATCCCAACTACTTTGTAAGGGATACCAGCGGTTTCCAAGGAGGTATCGGAATCTGTATCTACCGTCAGGAGTCGAGCCGGGATCACAGTTCCCGAGCCCCCCAAACCAAACCCAGGCCCTTTAACCCCCGAGGAGCCTGACCCGAGTCCCATGCCTGGCTTGATTGAGTTGAGATCTTTGCCCTGACAGTGACGATGGATCGTGTAGAAATATTTGCTGATTAACAGGACCAACAGATCTGGGTTGGGGTACTCGTTGTACTCGAAGAAGGCTTTGAGACAAACCTGGAAGGCCACATTGGGG